>JBELAJ010000163.1:0-15689 GCA_049508935.1 Terriglobia bacterium
CATAAACTTTGCCGTTGGAAGAGGACCAGGAAGCACGCGAAATATGCATGCCTACATAATCTACAATTAATACCACTATGTAAAGGACAATATGCGACTAATGCCTTAGTATGCATGTCTACACAATTAGGGCCAAAATCACACTTAACCCTGTGAGGCAACACAAGTTATCTCAAAAACTTAGAGGTGAACATCCGCTGTAGGTCGCCCTGATAGGCGCACTACACCCGTTGCCTGTTGTTTAGATCCGGATTCAAATTAAGCTGGGGAGGCAAGTGATTTGGGACTAGCCCAAATGATCAGAGTCTCGCCCAGGCCGCCATGACAAGCCTTAGCGCAGCAATCACCGTGCCAAATCTGTAGTTTCGAACTAAGTCCTTGATTCAGTTCGATGTGAGGGTTGGTGAGCGGGAGTAACTTAGAGAGATCTTACAGGAAATAGAATCCGGTTACAAAAAAACGTACAATATGTTACGGGTTAAGCGCAAAGCGTAGGCAAGCAACCGTTGACCCTGCCATCTTAGCGTTTGGAATGTCGCCTATAAGCTGGCCGAGGCAACTCCGGCCCATGCCTTGCGGCACGGGCCGGACTTTTTCTTGCCTCAATGCGGAGCTTCAGAACGTAAGTTTCAAGCCAAACTCGATGACGCGGGGACCGCCCTGGCCATACACTCCGGAGCCCAGCGTCACGTGGGTGGATCGCTCGCCGTAAGTCGTGCTGTTAGCGGAACCCGGTGCCACGGAAGGACCCGCCGCCTGAAGGATACCGCTAAGAAGCACATTACCTTGATCGAAATTCTGCGAGTTGGTGATGTTGTAGAAGGTGACGCTGGGTTGTAAGGTGATCGACTCGTGGATCTTGGCTATATAAGTCAGGCCCAGATCAGCGTAAAACAATCCTCCCATGCCCACCTGGCCGGCAGGCGCGAGAGCCAACTGCGGGGCGACCGCACCCAATTGTTGCAATTGACCTGTGGTGAAGAAACCGGCGGAAACCAGCGCCTGCCCGGCGGGTGTAGGCTGGCCGCCATACTTTGAGTCATAGGCGTTAATGTAATTGTTGATATTACCGGGGTTCACGCTACGTCCGAAGGATCCAATGTTGGTGCCCGGCAGAACGTCTCCGGTGGTACCGTCCCCAGTCAGGTCAGATTGGAATATTTGCGCGGTGCTGGCCTCACGTTGCGGTCCGGGAGACAGGGTCAGGGTTTGGGGTAGGGAACTGTCGGCGTGGGCGATCAGACTCAGTTGGAACCCGTGAACGATGTTAAAGATCCCCCCAAATGAGAATTGGTTCGTCCGATCCAGGGCGTTGGGCCCTATGTAATGATTGTAATTATCCCAGTCTGACACCGCTCCGCCGAAGTCCTGGTCCGTGACCATCGAATTGAGGCGCGAGAGCGAGTAGGAAACCTGTAGATTCACGCCCTTTAGGCCCGGCATGGGGTTCCTCACCTGCTGTTTAAGTGAGACATCCAGGCCGTTGTAGTTTGATTGCCCGATAGGCTGGAGCATATAGTTCTGGCCGACATTCGGATTGGCTCCTGGGAAGGCAGCGCCGGAAGCAGGAAATCCGCCGTTGAAGGCGGCACCCGAGTCGAGACCGTTACTTGCATAATTATTGATCGTGGCGCCCGCGCTAATGGCGCATTGGACCCCGCCTGGTCCGGCCGGGCAATTGAAGGATGAGTTGGTGGCGTTGATGGCGCTCATCGCCGCATTCTTGTCCAAGTAGCGGGCCGCCCCCACGTGATTGGTGTCATAGTAGACAAGGTAGTGGAGCCCGCGGTTCCGCAAGTAATCGACGCTCAGCACGGTTCCCGGTCGAAACTCGTGTTGGATCCCGCCGTTGAGTTGGACGGAGTACGGCGTCCGAAAGTTCGGTGAAAACAGGCTCGTGCCGAGCGACTGATTGTCAGTCAGAGTGGTGCCGATGTAGTCGCCGTTACTCGACGGACCGGCGGCCAGTGTCGCGGCTTGGAAGGCCTGCTGCGCTGCAACGATTTGGTTTGCCACGGAGCCGATCGGTTGGCCACAGAAACTAGCGCCCGGGCAGGCGGGCTCTAACCCCCAGAACAGCCCCTTTTGCAGGCGTGCCGGGGCGTCAAACAGCACGTTGTTCCACACCGTGTTCTCGTAATAGATTCCGCCCCCCAGCCGAATCGCTGTCTTGCCGTTCCCCTTGGGATCCCAGGCAATCCCGACCTGAGGTGCAAAGTTAAGGTTCGGCTGGTGGACCTGATTGCCTAACCCCGCACCGAACGCGTTGATCGCGGAATTGGGGCCCAGTTGTGAGTCGCTCCGGCCCGTATCTCTAATGTAGTGCAGTCCGAGGCTGATGTTGAGGTTTGGCCGAATCCTCCAGTTGTCGCCGACATACGCCGCAAAGCGCGTGTCGAATTGGCCGCCGGCGGGGAAGCCGAATTCCGGTAACGCCGTATCGTAGCCAATGCCGTTGCCCAGGGTAACATCATCAACTGGGTAGTTAAGGGGGTTGCCGGATCCGCCGGCGAACGGCCCTTTTGCTGCCGCCGCGATGTCAGCGGAAGTATAGGCGTTGCCGACGGCAGGCGCCAGCGCCAGGAACGAGGCGAACCCGCCGCCCAGAATGCGGTTGACCTCGGCTCCGTAGCGGATCATGTGCTTGCTGCGAATCGTACTCCCATCGTACTTAAACTCATGGTCATGCTGCTGTGTAACCTGGGGCGCCAGGAAGTTTGGCCCCGAGCAAAATACGTCAGCGCCGCCGGTCAGGCAGAAGGGATCAGCGCCGAATGCAAGTTCAAGTCCCGGCTCCGGGTCGTAGCCCGCAGTCGCGCCGGAGATCTGGTTGGCGAAGCGGAGGAATTCAAAGCGGAAGCTGTGAGTGAACTTTCCGGCGGTCCAATCAAGACCGGCGAGGTGATCCTGGGCGTGGTCGCGGTTGAGGAAAGGCGAGAAGGTGTTGAGAATGAACGGGACCACATTGCTGTTAATATTGTAAGTGTAGCGGTAGAACACCTTCATGTTCTCAGTCGCCTGCCAGTCCATTCTGGCAAACGCATCGTGTTCCTTGAAAGGCTGATTGATCGAACTGGAAAGGGGAGCGAAGGTTCCGCCGAGTTGGACAGGCGCCGCATAGTCCTGCCGGTTGCGCTCCCAGTCGAGATAGAAGAAAAGTTTGTCTTTCTTGATGGCCCCGCCGACATTACCCCCGAACTGCTCGCGGCGGAAGAAAAGGTCTTCCGGAGCAATGCGCGCAGCCAAGTTGTGCCAGCGCCCGTAATCAAAGGCTTCACCGTGCAAGGCGTTGCTGCCCGAGCGGGTTGAGATATTGACTGCGCCCGAGGAGGTCATGCCGCTGGACAAATCGAGCGAGGACTGCTCCACCTGAAATTCCTGAATAGCGCTGGCTGGAATATTCATGGTGGTCGTACCTACGTTCTCGTCGCTGATGTCGCCGCCATCCACTTCAATGCGGGCCGTGCGCCCGTAACGCCCGCCAAAGGAGATCGAAGAAAAGCCGTTTTTTGTGGGGTCGAAGACGGCGCCATCCTGGATCTGAACCCCCGGTTCAAGCTGCGCCAATTGCAGAAAGTTGCGGCCGTTGATGGGCAGATTTTCGATCTGCTGGGTGGTGATGACGCCCTGCACGGTAGCCTGCTCCGTATTCACTTGGGCCCCTGTCGCCTGGACCTCGACCGTGGTGGTAGTCGCGCCCACACTGAGCGCCACGTTACCATTGGACGTGTTGTTCACCTGCACGGTCAGATGGATCTCGGTAGTAGTGAAACCCGGCGCGCCGACGCGGACGGTGTACTCACCCGGCGTCAACGGGCCGGACTCGTAGAGCCCTGCCGAATTCGTGGTTAGTTCCAGCTGTCGCCTTGTGGCCTCGTTGATGATGGAAACGCGAGCGCTCGGTACGACGGCGCCGCTCTGGTCGGCAACCGTGCCGACAATGCCGCCAGTCGAGATGGTCGTCTGCGCTACTGCTCGGGCGGGGAGGATGGAAAGAAAAATGCAAATCGAAAAAAATACATAAAGGGTTTGATTAGAAGCTCGCGAAACTCTTGACATGGTAAGTTTCTCCCTTTGCTGACTCGCCAGGGGTAACACCTGGAGTCCGCTAATTATCGTTGCAGGTGGCTTAGAAGTTTGACTGGTATCGCTCGCACTCGGTTAGCAACGTCCCTGGATTGCCGCTAAATTCCTTTGGGGCCATAGAACCCCTTGAGCTGGACAGTGATACACTTCGGAAAAATCGACGAATCTACAACCCTAGACCGCTGCACTTAGAGTTCCAACCTTCATTGATGCTAAGTACTTGATTAGACATACTACAGAACAGATACTGATGCGTTAGAATACCAAGAATGGTAGCGTTCTGCAAGAAATAATATAAGGCCTCGACGCCACGGCCCCCGCCGGTCCGTTTCGTGGTGCGGCTGTGCCAACTGCAATTCTTCTCGATTAAGTTCCATCAAACCTGAAGCTTGCGAAGGTACGGCACACTGGCCTTCATCAGAGGCAGATCCATCTCGACAAAGTAGTTCTTGATTCCGCCCGTCTTTGCTGCGGTGAAGATCTTCTTCCAATCGAGACTATCCTGACCTACCGGTGCTTCCTTGCGGTTCTTCGCATCCCAACCTTGCACGTGCATCGAAATGAAGCGCCCCGGGTACTTGGTGAAGTACTCGGCGGCGTCGTAGCCTGCTGAAATTGTCGAGACCTGAAACTGGAATTTCACCAGCTTCTTGTCCAGGAGCTTGAACAACATGTCATAAGTCCGCTGTCCGTTCACCTTCGTCAGCTCAAAGTCCTCGTTGTGCAGACCCTGCTGAATGCCGGCAGCGGCGGATTTCTCGCCCATGCGGTTGTATTCGTCCGCGGCCTTCTTTACGTCATCCATCGTGGGGTGCTGCGGCCCACCGAGGCTGGGCACCAGCATTTGCGTCAAGCCGACGTCCTTGGCCCACGCAATCCGGTCTTCTTGATTCTTCCGTAGCTCCTCGATGTCAAAGTGCGAGCTGATACAGGTAAGGCCGGCATCATTGATGATTTTGCGAAGATCGCCCCCCGAGTACTTGCCTAGGCCGGCGAACCCGGAGTCGGAATAACCCACCGGCGAGCAGAGCTCGATGGCTCGAAACCCCGCCGCATGCAGCATCTTGAGCGTACCGGGAAAGTCCTTCGCAATCATATCCCTGACAGGCCAGGTCTGACAGGCAACGGGCATGCCTAGAGGATTGGCGGTAAGTATCCCCGTATTTCCCGAGAGAAGCCCCGCCACCGCAACCCCTGTCGACGCCTGCTTGAAGAAATCCCTTCTTGAAATATTAGACATTCACACCTCCTTGCCCGATGAATTTGAATAAAGCATATTACGAGCCGTGGCATTATCTCACGATCCGCCACGATAGTTACAAACAGCCACGCAGAATTTGTTGCTGCAGGGGCAACCCTTGTGGTTGCCCAGGGCGGCCACAAGGGCCGCCCCCACTCCAACCAATCGCAACGCACTATTCCGCAGGCGTGAGTACAATGTTTCTAAATGCGACGCGTCCTTGCTCGCTGCCTTGAAGGTAAATCGGCCCTGGCATCCCTTCATGGCTATCGAGAGCTCCTCCTGTGATGCCTGGAATCTCTTTATGATCGATGACGGTTACACCATTCTGCACCACTGTAACAGTTCTCCCAATCAGCGTGATATCAAAGGTCTGCCACGCTCCGGCCTTCCGGGGCTGCTCAGGCGTGGGGTCGAGGAACCCGTACACGCCGCCCGTGTGGTGGCTGGGAGGTTCAGCCTCTGAGTCGGTTTCAATCTGCACCTCATAACGGCCTCGCAGATACACGCCGCTATTGGATTTGGGCCCGCAGTGAAACTCGATGTGCAACTTGAAATCGTTGAACTTGGCGGTGGTAATGATCTCGGGGCCATGCCCATTGCTGACCAGCGTGCCGTCTTCAATCGTCCAGGTCTTAGCCCTTTTCGGATCGCTGAATCGCCACCCAGTGAAATCTTTACCGTCGAACAAGGTCACGGGCGTGCCCCACTTCGGTGGGCCGCTTCGCTTCAGAGACGGCGCGCGACGGCCGATCCATGTCCAGGAAACCCCACCTGAGCTGCTCGCCGTACCCGTCAGTTGACCGCCGACCAGCTTGCCTTTGAAAGTCGTGTCGTTATCAAATCCCTCCTCTTCTTTGGGTGAAACGAACTCGATCTCTCCCTCCTTGATCTCGGCTTTTGCGAGCGGGGTGGCATGCTCCGACACTCCTGTCATCACCACCTTCAGCTTCCCGTGCTCATCGGAGACTTCGATCCAGGACGGAAGCTCTCCCTTCGGCGTCTTGATGCTCAAATCCCAGCGCGCAACAAAGGACTTGAACGCGTCCTCACCACTCGAGGACGCACCGGTCTGCGGGCTGACGCCGTGAGAATATACCGCACACATACACACAATGACTAATAACAAATTCAAATATATCCACTTATACTTCATATCCATCCCTCCTCCATAGTTGTAGTAGCTCAGACCTGCTTTGTAGGTCTGCGGCTCTTCCCTTCCCCGCAAAAAGCTGCGGACCTGAGAGGCAGGTTTGCGCTACCCCGACAAGTCCTGCATGCTCCTCCCCGGGATCAAGGCTTCCGACTGCTCGGCGAGATTCAAAAGCTTCACCGAAGGGCACGCGGTCGCAATCATGTAATACGCCCGGGCGGGTCCCGGATATTCATTGAGGTCGGGGTAGTATACCACCGGAATATTCGGTTCGGCCAAGACGTCTAAGGCGCGGGCATATTGCCAATCGTACCCGGAGTCGGGTTCCAAATGCAGGTGGTGATCGAGGCAGCAGGCAAGCTCACGGCAACGGACCGGCCCTGCCAGTCAACTCGAACCTGCGCGTCGGTTGAGCGATCGTTCAGCAATTCCACCACCCAATGCCACCCCCCTTCGGGCTCGGGAGACAGGAAGGCCAGCGCCCGAAGCCCTTCGAAGTCTCCTGTCATTTGGGCGCGAACCGCGCCGGGACGCACGAACTTGCTGAAATGCGCCAGATAGAAGTAGAGACCTGTGTAAAAGACCTTGTGGGCGGCACGATTGATAATCACGACAGGCTGCTGCGCGTTCGGATCGGGATCATGGTGGACAAGCGAAACCATCCAGGGCCCGCCATGCTGATCGAGGATCGTGTTCCAGTAAATCCAAGCGGAGGCACCAGCTTCGATGTCCGAGGCGATCATGTTGCCCCAAAAAGCTCCATCCTCAAACTCATACCGCGGGATTCCCCGCGTCGGCGGCGTTCCCGCGCCGTCCGCGTAACACACTTCGGTCATCCACAACGGCAGGTCCGGGTAGGCATGGTGAAGTTGCGCCACCTTGTCGAAGTTCGCGCGGTGCTCCCAAAAGTCATAGCCGTGATACGGGAGAGCTTTCACGTACTGGCGCGCCTCCGGGTCTTCCAGAACGGTCGGATAGTTCTTGGCGGCGTCGCTGCGGAACGGCGCCTCACTCAGCATGATCTGATTCTTTAGGCCCTCTTTCTTGAGCAGGGGGCCCACGTGGTTCTTAAGCAGGTCACGAATCTCGGCGTACGAAATCCTGGTGTACCCGCCCACATCGTTCCAAGGCTCATTGAATAAACTCAGGTAATTAATAAACACGCCCTGCTTCTGATACTCCTGGAGGAAACGCAGGTAGTAATGCGCGAGGGCGTCATAGTATTTCGGGTCGACGTCCTGATGCTTCTCCCGGTCGATCAGCATCCAGTCCGGAGGGTAATCCATGGGCGATTGCAGCACGAATTTCCCGTACTTGCGCGCCCGCTTGATGTAGGTGATGACGCCGTTCGGGCCGAGGTCCCGCTGAATCGAGAAATGCTTCGTGTCTACGTCGCCGGGGACATCATCGTAGGTGTAGTAAGGACCTGCCGACATGAAATCCGTTCCGGCGATGGGTGTCTTCATGGCTGAAAAGCCTGCTCCCGCCCGCGGGTCAAAGAGCGCTCGAAGAACAGCCTCCTGCTCGGCGGGAGGAAGATCGTTCAGACAAACCATGCCCGCTTCCAGAAACGAGGCGCCAAATCCGACCATGCGCTGCAGCATGACGCCCGTTTCGATGCCGTAAGCCGGAATTCCATTGACCTGCTGATGTCCGAACGATAATGGGGGCTTGGACGTCAGGCGGTCGCCAGCTTTCGAAGACACCACGATTCTGACTTCCTGTGCGGACACAGAACCAAGGTACAAGCTGGCAATGAGAATGGGCAGCAGGATGATCGCACGCAAGACAATAGGGCTCAGGGCGGCTCTTAGCACGACTCCCCTCCTTAACCGGGGAGGCGTTGGGGGTGACGGGACTGGTCGATGGCGCGGCCGGCCAACCACCCCTGACCCCTCCTTAGAAAGGAGGGGAATCACACACTTGCTTTCATCGCTTGTATTCATAAGCGCCAATGTCATATCCGGCTCCCTGTGGGCGCGACACCCCAGCAAAATCTATAATCACCTCAGTAAGAGCAATTCCCCGGCCCACGAGCGGGGAATCTGGGGTCAAGCGCAAGTCCTTGCCTGCGGCATCCACGAATTTGGGGTCAACTGCCCACAGGTCGTGCGGGTATGGAACTTGACTGCCTCCTTTGCCGGGCGGGCGGCCATCCGACATGGACAGCAAGTTGTATCCTACGGTCAATCCTTCCCGGCAGTCCGGCCTCGCGAGCAGGTAGCTTTGGCGATGATTCCCTACATCGTAGAAGGCATTGTTCTCGATGGTCGCATGAGTTGTGCCCGCGAGGAGCAAGACCCCTGGAGCGTTGATCCGGTAAAAGGTGTTGTTCACGACTTCCAAATCGGTGATATTCTCCCCCGCCCGTCCTGCCGCCAGAATTCCCGCCCCCAGATCCATGAAGATGTTGTTTCGAAACATCAGGTGATTGACCGGACCGGAGGAATTCTCGATCATCGCGATTTCATCATCGCCGTCTTGGCCCACCGGATCGATGTCGCACACGTTCTGCTCGAAAGTTATGTCGGTGGCAGGACCCCAGGATTGGAAGCAGTCGATGTGGGGATCAAGATTGCCCAAATCAGAAAACACGATGTCGTGAACGCGATTCCCGCGGAAGATGTGGCCACTGCCGAAAAAGCGCAGGCCGTCCGCGTCCGCACCGTCCCAAGCTGGGGCGCCAGGAGGGTACTGTACGGTGTGAGCAACTTCGTTGGCTTCGATCAGGTTTTCCCTACCCTCCACGTGGATGCCGGAATTCTGCGCGCGTTCGATTCGATTCCCCTTGATCACGTTATTGGCAACGTGCGAAGAATTGGGGTCTCCTTCGCCGCTCAACAGGATCCCATCGTGGTAAAGGTCGTGGAGGTAATTGTTCAAGATTTCATCGTGGCTGCCGTGCAAGTAGACTCCGTAGCTTTCTCGAAACAAATTGATGTGGTTACTGATTTCGAACCCGATCACCCGGATGTAGTCCGCGGTTATCGTAAACCCCTGCGTCACGGACCTGCCGCTCGCTTGTAACGTAACGGGACGATCAGGAGCGCCGGAGCGAGTTACGTGAATGCGCTCCGGGTAGTCTCCTTGCACAACCAAAACCGTATCCCCTGGATGCGCGGAGTTGGCAGCCTTTTGAACGGAACGCCATGGGGCGCTGGCCGTTCCGTTATTGGCGTCGTTCCCTTTCCGGGCATCAACGTAGAACGTGTTAGCAAAGCCCACGGAAGCAAACAGGCCAAGCGCCGCCGCGAAGATCAGTTCCGTTGTGTGTCGTTTACGCATGCGCGCTAGATTCTACCAGAGTTGAGGCAGGTTTATACGGCCGGCAGGCTGCGAAAAACGCTCATTGAACGTCATTCTGAGCGAAGCGAGGAATCTCCGTAGTTCTATACTGCACGGATCCTTCGCTTCGCTCAGGATGACATGTCCAGGCTTTTTCACATCTTCATTTTGCGCGCTCGCGCGCGCAAGGCGCCAAGCTAATCCAAGCTTGACCGCAAGCGGACGCCGGTGTATGGTCTTTGCCCGGGACGATCCTACGACAGGAGAGGCGGACCGTACATGAAAGCCCTGTATATCGCCGTTTCATACCTATTCTTCGGCGCGCTGGCAGGCGCTCAGCAGCCGCTCTTCCGTACTCTGGATATTGACGCGGGCGCGACGGAGAACGTCCAGCTCTCGAATGGCAAGCAGGCAACGGTGAAGTTGCTCTCGATCAGCGACACGCGGGACAAGGCTCGTTCCGCGATTCGGGAGGCGCGCGCGGAAGTGGAGATTAACGGCTCGCGGGCCACACTTTCCTGCGGGAACTATCGGCTGCCGGTTGAAGTGGGCGGGGTGCAGGTGGACTGCACGGTGACCAAAGCCTACTACCAGAATACCAACCGTAACCACTGGGGGCTCGTGAAGGATGCCCGACTGCGCGTTTGGCCGGCGGGTTCGCCGTATATGGCGCCGGGATCGATGCTCTATCCGGTCCGGCAGCGCTGGTTCGCGTCGCAAACTCAGATGGGCAACGAGCCGACTTACGTCGATCACGGCGAGCGGATCACAACGGAGAAAATCTATTATCACGCGGGCCTGGATATTGGCGGCGCCGAGGGCTTGACGGATGTCATCGCGGCAACTGACGGCCTTGTCGTGGGACTTGGGACGGCCGTAATCGACAAAGTGAAAGACAACGCGGCAATCGACAGGGAATTCAACGACACCATCTGGGTGGAAGATGATCGTGGCTGGTTCACGCGCTACACGCACCTGTATTCCTACGACCCGTCGGTGAAGCTTGGGGGGCGTGTGGTCCAGGGGCAGAAGATCGGCACGCTCGGGAAAGAAGGCGGGAGCGGTGGCTGGTCGCACCTCCACTTCGAGATCATCAGCCGCCAACCCTCCGGGCAATGGGGGACCCAGGAGGGCTATGCCTTCTTGTGGGAAGCGTATCAGCGGCAGTACATGCCGCGCCTGATCGCCGTGGCTCGGCCCCACGAAGCCATACTCGCAGGGGAAAAGGCGACGCTTGACGGGTCGCGATCGTGGAGCCAATCGCACATTGCGAGCTACGATTGGATTTTTACCGACCGGCAGACCGCTTCCGGGGCGAAAGTGGAGCGGGCTTACTCGAAGGCCGGAACCTTCAGCGAAATCCTGAAAATCACCGATGTCCACGGCGGCACGGCTTACGACTTCGAAACCGTCAACGTGCTGGACCCGAGACACCCCAAACAGGTCCCGCCCTCGATTCAGGCTGCGTTCTGGCCGACGATGGGGGTCGTGGCGGGGAAGGCTCTGACCTTCAAGGTGCGCAGTTTCGGCACGACGGACGGGGAAGAGCATTGGTCGTTCGGCGACGGCGCAACGGCCACGACCAAATCCGATGGCAACGTCGACGAACACGCTAAGAACGGATTCGCCGTCACCACACACGCGTTCGCAAAACAGGGAGAGTACATCGTCCGCGTGGAGCGCACCAACCGCCTGGGCCAGACGGCCATCGCGCACTTGTGGGTGCATGTAGATTGACGATTGACGATAGCCGATTGACGAATGACGATCGCCCACGCTGCCCTGCCCTCTTCTCCTTGGGGGAGAGGGTGGAGTGGGACAGGCACTCTTGCCTGTCTCGAAGCTTGGAGTCTAGCTTCCGCAAGCACAGGCAAGAGTGCCTGTGCCACGAGCCCAGCCGGCGCGGGCCGGGTGAGGGGGTCCCCCGTCAAATGGAAATCCCAGATTTCAGATTTGAAATTCCTTTCATTTAAGGAGTGTATCGATGTCAACTCGACGTACTTTCATAAAGCAAGCCCTGGGTAGTTCAGCGGCTATGGCCGCCTCGGGGATGTTCCCATTCAGCCGCGTGGTGGGGGCCAACGACCGCATTCGGATTGGCCTGATTGGCGGTGGCGACCGCGGCCAGGAAATCTTTCACGCAGCCATCAAATGTCCCAATGTCGAAGCGGTGGCCGTAGCGGACGTCTACACGCGGCGCCTGGACGAAGTGAAAGCCATTGTTCCTTCTATTCACACCTACAAAGATTTCCGCCAATTGCTCGACGATAAATCCATCGACGCGGTACTGATCGCCACGCCACAACACCAACATGCGCTGAATTTTGTCCCCGCTATCCAGGCAGGCAAGGACGTCTACCAGGAAAAGACTATGGCGTTTAATCCCGATCATGCGCGGCGCATGAAGAAGGCCTTGGAGGGCTCGGGACGCGTTGTGCAAGTGGGGATTCAGGCCATCAGCACTCCGGGCTTCACCACGATTCACGAGATGGTTGCTGCCAATAAGCTGGGCGTCATCACCGCCCTCCACACCCACCACTATCGCAACGCTCCCTACGGTGGATGGACGCGCGAAATTCCTGCCGACTGCGACCCGCAGCATGTTGACTGGAAAGGCTTCCTGGGTGAGGCGACTCCGCATCCCTTCGACCCGCAGCGCTACATGAACTGGCGCTTCTTCTGGGACTACGACGGCAGCAATGTTTTTGAGAACATGGTTCACCAGGTCGGCTTCTGGTATAAACTTATGGATTTCAAGATTCCGGACAGCGTCACCATGACGGGCGCCAATCTACTCTCGCCGCAAATGCAAGTGCCCGACACGGTAGATGTCTCGATGCTGCAAGGCAAGATCCTCTTCACCTGGAATTCGATGTTCGGGAACGATTTCTATGGCGAAGGACACGACCTGCTGTTGGGCAACAGGGGCACGATCTCGCGCAACGAAGGCGACCAGGTGCGCTTCGAAGCGCAAGGCGGCGAGAAGCGAGGCGTGGATAGCCTCTGCGCCGTGTCTCCCGAGGGTGGGCAAGAAACGGGCTACCGCGACGCCACCTCCGAGCACATGCAGAATTTCTTCGATTGCATGCGCAGCCGCAAGGAACCGAATTGTCCCTTCGAACTCGGCTACCGCGCCGCCATCGCCTGCCAGATGTCCATCGCCTCTTACCACAAGAAGCGCGCCGTGCGCTGGGACCCGAAGACAGAGGACATAGTGTAATCGGGTGATCGGGAGATCGGGTGATCGGGTGAACGACGGAACACCTAACCGTGTCATTCCGAGCGAAGCGAGGAATCTTGCTCTGATTCCATGGTGGTCAACGGTGATACGCTGTAAACTCCCGATCGTCTCGAACGCAGAGCGAGATTCCTCGCTCCGCTCGGGATGACTGATAATTCGGCCCCTGTTCCTCCTGCTTATCCGATCACCGGATCTCCTGATCACCCGATCCCTGGAGGCTGAATGCATACTCTGCTGTTGCTGGCTCTTCTAACGCCGGGCATTACTCCCCAGAACCTGCGTTGCGAGTACCGGGTCGAGCCGCGCGGAATTGACGCCAGCCAGCCTCGGCTCAGTTGGAATCTGGCCAGTGACGGACGGGCGCAGTCGCAATCTGCCTATCAGATTCTCGTCGCCTCGACGCCAGCCAGGCTGGAATCGAACCAGGCGGATTTGTGGGACAGCGGCAAGGTGGCAAGCCACGAGAGCATCAATATCCTGTACACCGGTAAGCCCTTCGTCTCCCACCAGCGCTGCTACTGGAAGGTGCGGGTGTGGGACAAGGCAGGTGCACCCTCAGAATGGAGTCGCGCGGCAAGCTGGTCTATGGGGATCCTAAAGCCCGAGGACTGGCACGCCGCGTGGATTGCCTGGAGCCGCACAGCGCTCAACTCCGGGCCCCTGCCGATGTTTCGCCGCGAGTTTACATTAAAGCGCAAGGTGGCCCGGGCCACTGCCTACATCTGCGGACTGGGATTCTTCGAGCTCTATCTCAACGGCCGCAAGGTCGGCGACCACGTTCTGGAACCCGGCTGGACGAATTATCGCCGCACCAATCTGTACGCAACATACGAGATTGATAACCTCCTGCGTCCGGGCTCGAACGCCGCAGGAGTGATCCTAGGAGATGGCATGTACAACGTTGCAGGCGGCCGATACGTCAAGTTCACCGGGAGCATGGGCCGTCCGAAATTCATTCTCTTGCTTCGCATCGACTACGACGACGGGTCCGTTCAGAACATTACCTCCGATTACAAGTGGAGGGTAGCGCCCAGCCCGATTCGCTTCTCCTGCATTTATGGCGGCGAAGATTACGATGCGCGCGCGGAGCAGCCGGGATGGAATGAACCCGGCTTCGCCGCGAAAGACTGGGAAACAGTCGATGTGGTTGACGATTCGACGGAGCGCCTGTTCTCGCAGACACAGCCGCCCATCAAGGTGATGGAAGTTTTCAATCCCATCAAGGTCAGCGAGCCGGCGCGCGGAATCCACGTTTACGATCTTGGACAGAATTTTGCCGGCTGGCCGCAAATTACGGTGCGCGGCAAGGCCGGCGCCTCCGTCCGCCTTACTCCAGGCGAATTGCTCAATGCGAGAGGCTTCGTCACCCAAAGAAGCTCGGGTGGGCCAGAATATTTCACTTACATCTTGAAAGGAAGCGGCGATGAAACCTGGCATCCGAGCTTCTCCTATTACGGCTTTCGCTACGTGCAAGTGGAAGGGGATGCGGAAGTAACGGATCTCCAGGGACAGTTTCTCCATGCTTCGGCGCCGCAGGCCGGAGAGTTTTCCTGCTCGAACCCGCTCTTCAACAGAATCCATAAGCTGATTGACGCGGCGGTGCGCAGCAACCTTCAGAGCGTGCTCACCGACTGCCCCCACCGCGAAAAACTCGGCTGGCTCGAAGTGCCTTATCTCATGGCATCAAGTATCGGGTACGATTACGACCTCTCGGCCTATTTTCCCAAGATCGCGCGTGATATGAGGGACTCGCAGACCGTTGAGGGGCTTATTCCCGACACCGCCCCCGATTACGCAGTGCACGCCGACGGCTTCCGGGATTCACCGGAGTGGGGCAGCGCCATGGTGATGATTCCCTGGTGGGCGTACCGGAAATACGGTGACCGGCAGTTGCTGGCGGAGAGCTTGCCGGCCATGGAGCGCTACGTATCCTATCTGGGTAATAAATCAACGGATAATATCTTATCGTATGGCTTGGGCGACTGGTATGACATCGGCCCGGGTGAGCCCGGGGTCTCGAAGCTCACTCCACTCGGCGTGACGGCCACCGCCACTTATTATCAGGACCTGCGCGTTGTCGAGCAGGCCTGCCGCATCTTAGGACGCGACGCGGAAGCGGAGACGTACAAGTCGCGGGCGGATGCGGTCCGAGCGGCGTTCAATGCAAGGTTCTTCGACAGCCGGGCTGGTCAATACGCCACAGGCAGCCAGACGGCCCAGGCCATGCCGCTCGTAATAGGCCTGTGCCCGCCTGCGGAGCGCGGCCGCGTGCTCGAACGCCTGGCTGATGACGTGGAGCGCCGAGGCAATCAACAGACCGCGGGCGACATCGGATATCACTACCTGGTACGCGCCCTGATGGAAGGCGGCCGCTCCGACTTACTTTTCGCCATGACCAACCGCACCAATCCTCCCAGTTACGGCGCTCAATTGGCCAAGGGGGCCACTTCATTGACCGAGGCTTGGGACGCCGATCCCGCCTCATCACAGAACCACTGCATGCTGGGCCACATCGAAGAGTGGTTCTACGCCGCTCTGGCAGGCATCGAAGCGGATTCAAAGCAGATTACCATCCGGCCACAACCGGTCGGCGATTTGACCTGGGTGAAGGCTTGGCATGACACGATGCAAGGCCGGATCGAGAGCGATTGGAAGAAGGACGCTGCCGGCTTCGAGTTGTCGGT
>JBELAJ010000164.1:0-15659 GCA_049508935.1 Terriglobia bacterium
ACCGGGGGAGAGACAGTATCCTTGAAGAGGATTTCCTTCGGATCCACCTTGCGTCCGTAGAGGCGTTGGTTGGCTTCGTTATCCTGTTTCACGATCTGGCCTTCGAGAGACAGGCCGGCGAAAAGGCCCCGCGAGCGCGAGTAAGTGAGGATCTCCGCCTGCAATTGAACGTCGGTGGCGCCTTCCGCAGTTCGGCCCACCGGGCCCCCGGCCACAGAAGCGTCTGCGCCTAGCTTCGCTCTGCTCTGCAACAGTTTTTCCGCTCCCTTGGCGTTCATGACCACCAGAACGAAGTCAGTGGCCTGCCCTCCCAGTTGGAAGCCGAAACTTGCGCCCCCCACCGTAAACATCGAAGGCGCGCCCCAGGCGCCGGTTCCCCCCTGCCGGCAGACCAAGGCTCCCCGGCCGAAGCTGCCGCCTACCCCGATGGCGCCCTTCTTTTCGGACGGAATCACGCCCACGCAAACGGCCTTCTTGAGCAGGTCCCTGGGAATGCCTTTCTCCGGGGTTCCCATGACCTCGTTGATCACTTCTGCGGCCTTCGCCAGGCGCTCGGCTTCCCGGCCTGTGTCCGCAGCCGGGGCCACACCACTCAAGCCCAGGCACACGAGCGACAACATGAGTTTTCGCATCTCAACCTCCAGACCGTTTGTTGAAACTCCTTGCCTAGAACGGGACCTCCTTAGGCTCTTTCGGCTTGCGTCGCGAACCCGTCTTGCGCGGAGCCTTTTTCGCCGCGTGTTTCGCGCCATGGGCCCTGTGCGGCTTCTTCTCGGGAACCGCTTCCATTGGGCCGGCAGGCGCTTCGGCGACCGGGGTCGCGGCCTCGGGCGGCTCGAGCACGATGGTTTCGTCCGGACTCTCCACGGGCTCCCAGAGGACGTCGGCTTCCGGCGAGGCGGGTTCAGCCTCGGGAACGACCACCGGCTCGGGAAGCGCTTCGGGGAAGGGTTCCGTGAACGGCTCCGTGAATGTCTCGGCAGGAGCTTCGGGAACGGCTTCCGGCGTCACCGGCGGACGGGCGGTTTCCGCTGAGGTGGCGAAGATTCTCCAGATTCCTTTACGGTCACGGTGCAGCCGCAGCCAGCCCTCACGCTGTGCCTGGTGGAGAAGGTCGAGCAGCCCGCGAAAACCCGCCTGCCGCTCATCAAAACGCGCATCCGCGCTGCGCATAGCCTGGCGCACCTGGCGCAAGTAAATAGGACGGGAAGGCGCCTTCTCCATCAACGTTGCAAGGGCTCGCTTCAGTAGAGCAAAAGTCTCGTCGGCGGTCAGGCCCGGTTCGGGGACCTTTTCCGGCGGGGGGGGCGGAGCTACTTCCGTCGGCGCCGTCGGCTCCGGAGCAATCTCGCCAGCGGGTTCGGCGGCTTCAGCCGGCGATTCCTTCGGGCCTTCTCCTTCTATCATCTCGACCAGATAGCCACGGTCCGTCCTGCGCGCCTGGATAAGATTTTCCTTCTCCAGTTTGCGAATAAATTCCAGGAACGATCCCGCGCCATAATCCCGCTCCGTGAAAGTGGCGTCCAACTGGAGCAGGGTGCTCTTGAGCAGGCCAAGCTGCGGGGCTACTTCTCGTTCCGCGAGGATCTTGAGCGCGCGCTGGATGTTGGGAAGGGCGCTCGGAAGCGGCTTGATTTCGTTCGTGCCTCGCCCTGTGCTGCGCGTCGTGCGTGCTGTGCGCGAACCGTCTGCTCCCGTCGCGGCCTCGAGCAGGTTCTCATAGGCGATAAACTCGTGACAGTTGCGCTGCAAGATTCCACTGGTGAACTGGCGCCCGCCCACCACGAATACTCGCTTATCGTACTGCTTGAGCTTCTCAACCAGGGCGATGAAGTCGCTATCGCCGCCCACAATCGCGAACGCGTTGATGTGATCGCGGGTGAAAGCCATCTCGAGGGCGTCGAGAGCCAGGTTGATGTCCGCTCCGTTCTTATCGCCGCGCGGGGTAACATTGCGTTGCACCATCTGCACCGCATGTTGGGTCAACTGGCGGCCGAAATCACCGGCGCGCGACCAGTCGCCATAAGCCGTCTTGCTGACCACTTCACCGCGCTCTTTCAGCGCTTCCAGCACGACGGCGACGTCAAATTCCTTTGCTAATGTGTCTTTGACTCCAATTTGAATATTGTCAAAGTCGATAAAGACTGCGAGCTTTAGTCTCTCTTCTGCCATAATTCCTTCTTTCGGCGGGCCTGACACTGTGAGCAAGGAGCACTCAGCAATTTCACCAAATCAGCTTCCCCCTTTTGATATGATACTCCCTGGTTACTCAGCGTCAAGCGAAGCAGATAGGGGTCAGCTAGGATTCGTGCTGTAGGGCCGGCCCTCGTGGCCGCCCTTGGTTAACCACAAGGGGTACCCCCCTAACAACGACCCGGAGCCGGGGCACTACCCATTCGCGGCGTAAAGCCGCCGCGACCTAAAGGGAGCATTACATGTCAGAACCAATTCGGATTGGCATCGCGGGGGCGCGTTTTGCCGCCCGCTTTCACTGGAACGGATATCAGCGCGTTTATGGAACGCCGCTTCAAGTTGTGGGGGTAACTTCCCATTCTCCCGAGTCGCGGGAGGAGTTTGCCCGCCAGCATGGAGTGAGAGCTTTTGCCTCGTTCGAGGAGATGTGCGAGGCCGTGGATGTGGTTGATCTTTGTACCCCGGGCTCGACTCATGAACCGCTGGCCATCGCGGCCCTCCTGCGCGGCAAACACGTGATCATCGAAAAGCCATTTACGGGATACTACGGTCCGGGGACGCCGGATTTTCGAGGAAACGCCTACAGCAAGGAGGTAATGCTGCGGGAGGCAATGGCTAGTTGCGATCGCATCCTGAATGCCGCAAGGGAATCGGGAAAGCACATCTGTTACGCGGAGAATTGGGTGTACGCTCCCGCTGTGCAGAAAGAGCGCGAAATCCTGGTGAAAAGCGGCGCCCAGATCCTCTGGGTGATTGGCGACGAGTCCCACAGCGGCTCTCACTCACCCTACTATGGCATCTGGAAGTTTTCCGGGGGCGGGGCGCTGGTGGGCAAGGGATGCCATCCGCTCACGGCGATCCTTTACCTGAAGCGCGTGGAGGGCGAGGCGCGCGACCACAAGCCGGTTCGTCCCGCCACTGTCTCCGCGCGCACGCACGAAATCACGCGCCTGAAGAGTTTTCGCGACGCCGGCTTCCTGCGCACCAATTACGAGGACATCGAAGATTACGGCCAGATGCACATTACCTTCGAGGATGGCACCGTGGCCGACGTCTTCTCTTCCGAACTCGTGATGGGCGGCGTTCACAATTGGCTGGAAGTTTTTGCCAACAATCACCGCACGCGCTGCAACCTGAATCCCGTAAATGCGCTCGAGACTTACAACCCCAAGGAAGAGCTTTTCAAGGACATTTACGTGACGGAAAAGATCGGAACCAAGCAGGGCTGGAACCATCCCGCTCCGGACGAGGACTGGCAGCACGGGTACCACCACGAGTTTGAAGACTTCGCACAATCCATCGCTCTCAATAGGGAGCCGCTTTGCGGCGGGCAACTGGCGCGGGATACGGTCGCTGTCCTTTACAGCGCCTACGTCTCTGCCGAGCGGCGCGGCCGGGAGGTCGAGATACCGCTTGGAGTTTCGTAGACGTTGTAGTGCGGGCGTCCCGCCCGCTGTGGCGCGGGCATTCCTTCGCTGCGCTCAGGACAGGCTCTGCCCGCGCGGGAGCGGGACGCTCCCGCGACTGCGGGCGAGACGCCCGCACCACATGCGACGACTTTGGACGGATGGAGAGGGGCTTCACCGGCAGAAGTTGTCCAAACTGACAAATTTTGTCCATGGTTGACACAATGCGTGGCGAGGTTACTCTAGCCTATGGGCCGGAAGCTATCTAAGTCCTTCCTTTTCAGCATCCGAACTGGTCAAGATGACTTTGCGTCCCGGCATGAAACGTGCTCTGAAATGGCCGGGGTGGGGAAAGTGCCGTTAGCCGCCCATGTTTCCCTTGTTACGGGGAAGGACAAGAGTTCATGCCTGGCCGTGAAGAAGCGTTTAGCCTAATCGAACTCCTGATTGTGGTGGCAATTATCTTAATAATTGCAGCTATCGCTATACCCAGTTTGTTGAGGAGCAAAATAGCGGCAAACCAAGCGTCGGCCATCGAAAGCCTGCGGGTGATCGGGACCTCCGAGGTTACTTATGCGGCAACCTATGGAAACGGCTACTCCACCACTCTCGCGGCGATGGGCCCAGTAACGTCCGGCGCGCTGGCAACCTCTTCCGCCGCCGGGCTCATTGATGACCTCCTGGCAAGCGGATCCAAGAGCGGCTACACGTTTATCTACACGCCCACCCTGCTCGATTCCACCGGCCGGTACAACGGGTACACGGTCCTGGCCAACCCCATCATTGCCGGCACAACCGGCCAAGACTTCTATTACGAAGATCAGACGCACCTGATCCGCATGAATGCCACGGCCCAGGCTGGATCTACGGATAGCTGCGTGGCGGAATAAGCGGCAGGACGTAGTCCAGCAGTCAAGAAGTTGCGGGGTCGAGAAATCGAGGGTCAAACGTCGACCCCTCTAGCTTGGCTTTTCGGTTCTCGACTCCTTGCTTCCCGGTCCGCGTGAACCGCTTTCTTTACTCCTCAACTTCTTGACTTCTCAACTCCTCAACTCAGTTCTGGTACTATAAACATGTCCGGGCGTGACAGGACACGAGGGACCACGGCATGTTTTCCCGCCATAACCGCATGATCGGAGTCTTTTACTTGTGCTCCGATGTGCTGCTGGCGTTACTGAGTTTTTGGTTGGCATGGGAGATCCGCACTTATCTCATAACTCCCCGGCCGTTATATTCGGTTTCCAACTATCCCTGGGTTGTTCCGCTTTCAGTCGGGATTTGGATTCTGGTGGGCCTGCTGGCCGGGGTTTACCGCGACATCAAAGAAGAAGAGCTGCGACGAGCTCTTACGGACCCTCTGAAAGTCGCGCTGGGGGCGACGGTCGCGGTCTTCGCCGCCACCTATGCAGTCAAATTCGAATATCTCAGCCGCTTGCTGCTGGTTCTGTACACAGCGACGAACCTTGTGGCCACGACGCTTTTCCGGCTCGTGGCGCGGCGATTTGCCGGGCCTTTGCGGCGGAGCCTGGCCGGACTGCGCGGATTCCTCCTGGTTGGGGATGGGCCGGAGGTGATTGAAATTGCGCGCACCATTGAAGCCCATGCAACTCACGGTATGCGGCTGGTGGGATTCGTTCGCACGGGCGCTTCTCTCCCTGCCTTGCTCGCGCAGTCTCCATTGCGCGGATCGTACTCCGTCTTCGACTTGACCCAACTTCCGGAACTTCTCCGCCGGCAGGTGATTGATGAGGTGATTTTCGCCATTACCAAAGACGACCTCGAAAGGCTGGAAGAGCCATTCCGGGCATGCGAAGTGGAAGGCGTGAAGAGCCGTGTGCTGCTTACCTTTTTCCCGCATGTGATTTCGAAGGTCTATTTGGAGCATCTGGGTGAGAAGCCGTTGCTCACCTTCGCCACCACGCCTGAGAACGACTACCTGCTGTTGTTAAAACGCGTCCTGGACTTTGTCCTGGCGCTAACTTTGCTCGTGATCTTGTCTCCGCTGATGGCCCTCTTAGGGTTGCTCATCCGCTTGACCTCCGGAAGTCCCGTCCTTTTCCGGCAGACGCGCTGTGGGCTGAGCGGTAGAAAGTTCACACTTTATAAATTCCGTTCCATGCGTCCGGACGCCGACCTGGGCCGCGAGGAACTTGAAGCGCTGAATGAGGTCGATGGCCCGGTTTTCAAAATCAGCCGCGACCCGCGCTGTACGCCCATAGGACGGTTGATGCGCAAATTCAGCCTCGATGAGCTTCCGCAGTTGCTCAACATCGTCAAAGGTGATATGTCATTCGTAGGCCCGCGGCCGCCGCTGCCGGAGGAAGTGGAGAAATACGAGCGTTGGCAGCGTCGCCGCCTGCGCATGCTGCCGGGCCTGACGTGCCTTTGGGCGCTCGAGGGACGAAGCCGCTTGAGCTTTCGTCGCTGGATGGAACTCGACCTCGATTACATCGACCACTGGTCGCTGGCCCTGGACTGTAAAATATTGCTCAAGACCGTTCCCATAGTCCTGCTGGGCCGCGGGGCAAGCTGAGAAGGCAGGAGTCAGGAGGCAGGATTCAGGAGTCAGAAGTTAGAAGTTGGCCGCTCTCTCCCAGGCGAGTGGGGCAAGCGTTGAGACTCGAAGCCCTCTCCCTTGGGGAGAGGGTGTCGCGGTCCGGCGGTTTCATCAGCCGGAGCGTGACGGGTGAGGGGTTTCTTGCGAGTTGAAGACGTAAGACCAACGGAGTGACATGCGACTATCCACCAACGCGGCAGCAGTGCTTCTTCTCTTGCCTCTTGGCGCGCCGGCGCAGGAGATACCTGATTTCTCCGGCTCCTGGGTGCTGGCTTGGCCGGAACCGGAAGTGCGTCACGGCAGGAAATTGAGCCCTGCTGAACTCCGCGTCGTGCAAAAGGAACGCGCGCTTCACGCCACTTACGTTGAGCACGGAAAGACTCGAACCTGTACCTACAATCTGGACGGGACCGAATCGAAGAACCTAGCGGCGGGCGGAGCGCCCAGCAGTGATACCGCCACCGTGAAATTCGCGACACTTCTGATCGAATCAATCGTCCAAATTCCCAAAGCCACGCTCCAGATGGAACAGAAGTGGCAGTTGTCGGCAGATTCCCGTCACCTCATCGTCCAAATCACGGCCAACGCCAATTCCGCAGCCATGCCAGGCTTCCCCCTTGGTTTGTGGGAGAACGTCTATAACCGTAAGGCGGCAGCAATAGCCAAGAGTCAGAAGGCGGGAGTCAGAAGAACTCCTCCCTCCTCCCCTTAAGAGACAGCGGACGGCCCTCAGCGACTCTGACGCGACTTGATGACGATCGGGGTCCCCAGGAAGCCGAAGCGCTCCCGAATGCGGTTCTCCACGAACCTTTCAAAAGAGAAGTGGAGTTTCCCGGGGCGATTCGTAAAGGCCACGAACACCGGCGGAGCGACCCCGCCTTGGGTGAGATAATAAATTCGTGTGGGTTTGCCGGCTGGAGTGGAAGCCCGCTCAAAGTCCACCTCCTTCAGGAACTGGTTCATTTCCGAGGTCGAAACTCGCAGCTTGCGGGCATCGGCAACTTGGGCAATCGTCTTCAGCAAACTACCCAACTTCTGGCCACGCAGGGCGGAAACGAAGAGTATGGGCGCGTAATCAAGGAACTTCATACGCCGCCTTATCGCCTGAACGTAATCGTTCGTTGAGCCCTTCTTTACCGCGTCCCATTTATTGACCACGATGATGACCGAGCGCCGGCTTTCGTGCGCGTATCCCCCGATGTGTGCGTCGAGGGCTGTGATGCCCTCCGGCCCGTCCAGCATGAGCAGCGCCACGTCAGAGCGCTCCAGGTGTTTTCGCGCCTGAATCACGCTCAGCTTCTCTGCCAGCAAATTGGTTTTGCCTTTGCGGCGAATCCCTGCCGTGTCGATCAGGCGGAAGCACCGGCCATCGCGTTCGAATTCCGCGTCCACGGCGTCGCGCGTGGTCCCCGGCAGCGGCGAAACGATCGAGCGTTCCTGTTCGAGCAAGCTGTTCAGGAGGGTTGACTTACCCACGTTGGGCCGACCGATGATGCCTACATTGATCGTCGTAGCGGCGGTTCGCGGACCGTCAGTACTGGTCAACTCCGGCCCCGGCTCCTCAGTCTCCTCGCCGGAGGCTGGAAAATCCCTGGTGACGTGTTCAAGGAGATCGTCGACGCCCAGCCCGTGTTCGGCGGAAAGGGGGAAGATGTCGGGAACCCCGAGGCGATGGAATTCTCCCGCCAGGGGCGAATGCTGGGCCACGTCGACCTTGTTCACGGCCAGGGAGAGTGGTTTCCCTGCGCGGCGCAAGAGATGCACCAGTTCCTCGTCGAGCGGCACAATTCCCTGCCGCGCGTCCACCACCAGAATAAGCTGGGCGGCTTCCTCGATTGCCACCTGGGCTTGGCGCAGGATCTCAGTTGCGATGAGGTCCTTTTCAAAGGGTATCATTCCCCCTGTATCGACCACTTCAAACGGCTTCCCCAGCCACGCAGCAGGAGCGTAGAGCCGATCACGCGTCATGCCAGGCTCGTCTCCCACCAGCGCCCGCCGGCGCCCGCAAATGCGATTGAACAACGAGGATTTGCCTACGTTAGGCCGGCCGATGATTGCCACGCGAGGAAGTTGAGGCACAGAGAAGTCCAGAGTCGAAAGGCGAAAGTCTAAAGTGTAAAGTCTAACACATGGACCCCGACCAGAAGGTGGGCCACGCGACTGCGCCCGCTTCTCGGGCTCGGTACTATTCAAAGACCTTAGGTTAACGCCTATTAGGCGCAGCCCTGCCGTCTTGAGGCGCCACGGCTTCGCTGATTGTGGAGTTGGTTGCCGCTGCGCCACTATTCCCCAAATTCTTCGCGGGCCGCGCAGATTTCGTGGCACGGGCGTCCTGCCCGTGCACACGGCCAAGATGGCCGTGCCACGTTGGGTTGCGGGTCCGCCGCGCTGTAGCGCTAGCTCGTGGGATCTGTCTGTTGTGCAAAGATTTTCTCTTGAATCTGGAATCTTGAATTTTGAATTGCGGCTCTGCCGCGCTGTGCCACTCGCTTCGGCCGAACGCAGCTCGGCCGCTCAGTATTCGCGCGTAGTCACGATTCCCGGTTGTGGCACAGGATATCGACCGTTGGCATCGGCGATCAGTGGGGCTGGGGAATCCATCGTGAACTTGTCCACATCCGGCGCCATTTCATGATCGCACTCGAGCATCTCGTCCAAGGTGATTTCCCGGCCGGTGTGGGCCGCCATGCGGCCCATGTTGCACACAAGGCTAGCCTCGACCCCCCTTTTGGTCTCGTTGTAGGGCTTGTCATCCCTAACGGCTTCCACCAGGTCATTCCATTCGTTCTGATAAGGGTCGAGTTCGTCCGGTTTCACCTGGGACTCCCAGATCATGTCTGCGGCTGTCGCGGGAGTCCGATAAAGGCTGGAGGGCTGCCCGCAGTCGCCGCGCTTCGAAGCCACCGCCATCCCTTTCGAGCCGTGCAGGTAGCTCGCATAGATCTCCTGGCAGCCCGCGATGGTGCGCCCGTCAAAGAAGAATTTCGTGCCATCGGAATAAGTGTATTCCACAGAATACGTATCGAAGTTTTGGTCCACGTAAGCGATTCCCTCGGGGCTCAGCTTGTAATGGCGGCCGCCCAGGGCCTGGGCCTTCACCGGCCACTCATTTTTCATCCAGCCCAGGTGATCGATGATGTGAATATAGAAGTCGTTGAAGCAGCCGCCGCTGGCCCAGATGAAGCTGTGGAAGCGCTGCACCTGGTAGAGCAGATCGGTGATCCCGGCAGGTTTGGGCAGCGAGGAGAAATAACCGCCTGGCCCGTGCATTCTGTAGCCGCGCTCGAGGATGATTTGGCCGATCGCGCCGTCCTGGACGCGCTTGGCCAGTTCCTCGAGTGAGCGGCTGTGCCGCGACATCAATCCCACCCCGACTTTAAGGTTTTTGGCCTGGGATTCTTGCGCCAGCTTGAACATCCGTCTGCTGGTTGGGCCGTCCACGGTGACCGGCTTTTCCATGAAGACGTTGATGCCCTTCTCGATGGCGTAAGTAAAATGCACCCAGCGGAACGCCGGGGGCGTGGCAAAGATGGCGATATCTCCCGGCTTCAAGCAGTCCATCGCCTTCTTGTAGGCGTCAAAGCCGATGAACTGGCGATCGCGCGGCACGTCCATCTGGCTCGCGAACTTCTGGTTCAATCGGGCAAAGGTCGTATCGAGCCGCGCCGGGAATACGTCCGCCATGGCCACCAACTTAATCGGACCGCGCTTGACAGAAAGCGCGTTCGCCGCCGCGCCACCGCCGCGTCCGCCGCAGCCGATCAGGACCACCTGGATCAGGTCGCTACCGGCAGCGTGGACGTAAGGTATGGCCACGTTGGCCAAGGCCGAAACGGCAGCCAGTTTGCCGGTGGTTTCAATGAATCTACGGCGGCTTGTCGAAGTCTGATTGGGAAGGTTCATGGCCATGTAATTCCTCCGAAGGGTGGATTCGCCTTGCCGCCGGATTCGCGGCGCGCAACACATTCTAGCGCGAGACGCAACTTCGTCAAGGATTAAAGTGCGCCCAGCCATTTGACGGGCAACGTCGCTGCCATCGCGTGCGCCGCCAAACGCATGGCCAGACCGCAAAAACAGAAGTGGTTGCGCCGAAATGTCGTTCGGCACCGCACCCCTGGCCCGAGAGCGAGGTCCTGCCTCCTCTCCTATACTCAGGCGGCTGCCGCCGGGTCACATCTATGGAGAAACGGTCAGCTGTTTGCACCCCCGTCTTATTTGCAGTAAAGTGGACTCATAATGACGAGGAAGGATGACCCTATGACCATCACCCTGAGTCCAGACCAGGAGCAGGCAGTCCGCGATGCCATTCGCGCCGGCAAGGTCACCTCGGTTGAGGAATTCATCGCGCGGGCAATTGCCAGCTTGCCCAAGAGCGACGAAACTCCGTCCGTAAGCTCATCCTCCAGTGTCTTTGCGCAGGGGTTGGGTTTGTTCGGCAGTCCGGAAGACGCGTCTCTGCTGGACGAGGTGGTTTCCATCGCCTACCAGGAAAGACGCCGGCCGAGCAAAAGGGAGACGACACTCTAAGATGACGGTCAAGGCGATCCTGGACACAGACATCCTCTCCGAGTATCTCAAGGGACACAACGCTTCCGTGGCCGGTCGAGCCGCGAACTACGCCAACGACCATGGCGTTTTCACATTTACCAGCGTTACCGTCTACGAGATGGTTTATGGGCTTGAGCTGAAGGGAGCATCAGGCCAATTGCAAAAGGTGCTGGCATGGCTGAAGCTGAACGAAGAGATTACACCCCTCGACATTGACTACCTTGCGGCGGCCACCATCAAGGCAACAGCAAGAAAGCAAGGCTATGTTGTCGAACTCCCGGATTGTTTGATTGCCGCAGTCGCCGTGCGGCTGCACCGGCCGCTCGTAACCGGCAATACCGACGATTTCGTGACGATTCAAAAAACCGGCATCAACCTCACCATCGAAAACTGGCGATAACTACGGGGAAAATCGTGGACAGGCACTATGTTTCCCGGTAGTTTTGCTGCCCATGACAAGCGGGTCGCCACGCGGGCGGCGCAAACATTGTCACTTATGTCTGCGCCCGACCGCCAGGGATATCGAACCGTGTGTCGAGGGCGGCAGGCTGGGGTAGGCGACATAAAAAGCAATGTCGCCGCCACCCGCGAGCCTGGATAGAGGGGCAAGACCCCGTACCCCTGTACCATCGAATACCTGTGCCTTCATGGGTAGAATTTAGACTCGTTGTCGCACAGTGGCGAGGCTAGTCGTGTACTGAAGCGACATGAAGCAGCCAGTACCATCGAGGATTCGTTAAGCAACTCTGGGGGCCATTACATGAAGATAATCTTCAGCCGCAAGGGCTTTGACTGGGGCTACGGTGGTGTGGCCAGCCCGATACTCCCTGATGGGCGGTTCTGTTCGCTCCCAATTCCCTCCAGTTGGTCTAAGTACAATTTTGGGAGCGTTGGATTCGGCGGGCAAACCCTCGGAACAATTGTCAAAGACCTCACAAGGGGACGACTGACCGAACGGCACCGCGCTCACGTTGATCCCGATCTGCGAAGGGATGCGCTTCCGCGTCACCGTGGTTGGTTACCTGCGTTTGGTCCTAGCGGACCGGCACAAACATGTTTGAAAAACAATGGCGTGGAAGTGGATGATATTTTCTTGTTTTTTGGGTGGTTTCGAGAAGTCGTGAAAGAGAACGGACACTACCGGTACGTTCGCAATGCTCCCGACATCCACGTCCTTTTTGGCTGGCTTCAAATAGGAAGGGTCTATCGCGAATTCCCCCAGAATTCCAAGCTCCCGGGTTGGGCTAATCCTCACGCGGAAGTGTCGGACGGCCAAGAGTGGCGCGACGCGGACTGGTATTATGACAACTCAGCGATCTACGTTGCGAATGAGCAGCTTGACATCCCAGGTTTGCGAAAGGACCTGCCCGGCGGTGGGGCATTCGAGAAATATGATGCCCGGCGACTCTGCCTAACGGAGCCTGGAAAGAGCAGGTGCAACTGGCGCTTGCCAGGATGGATATTCCCGTCCAGGGGTAGAAAGCCGCTGGGTTTTCACAAAGATAGAAGCAGATGGGGAAAAGACAAAAAGGGAAGAGCGCTGCTTCGGACTGTGGCGAAAGGTCAGGAGTTTGTTTTGCAAGGGGAGGACTACCCCGAGTCGAAGAGATGGCTAGCCAGTTTGTTCAATGCGGCTGCTTGATGGCTGAGGTCCTGGAAAAGCTACCTGGCACCGATTTCCGCCGATTCTTTTGCCGGTTTCATTGCCGGAACTAAGACATTATCCTTCATCGTCTTATACCACAATAGTGTGCCGTGGATTGCCGGATTGATAGCCGATTGGCTTGCGAGCCTTTTGGTAGGATTCACACTCGGGGGTGAATTCAAAACGTGCCGCTAACTACCCGCCGCCTTGCGGTAGCGGAGCATATGCTCTTGCAACTCAGGATCGCGCGGGTCGAGTTGCAGGGCTAACACCTGGAGCCGCACCGCTTCCTGGTAGCTTCCGCTGGCGTAATTGGCCTCCGCGAGTGTATCGATGAAGCCGGCTTCTCTCCATTGCGTTAATTCGACCGCTTGACGAGCGTGCTCGAGGGCGGCGTGCGGGTCGCGCCACTTGGGATCCTCGCAGGTGGCATAGAGCCACGCCAGGTTATTGTGCGACTCGGCGTTTTTGGGCTCAATCTGCAAGGCTTGTTTGTAATGCTGGACGGCTTCCGCAAAAAGCTTTTGATCGGCATAGAGGTCAGCCAGCAGGCGCTGGCCATCCGCCGTGGCGGGGTTTTTGCCCAGAGCAGTTTCGAAGGCCCGCTGCGCCTTCTCCAGGTCGCCCTTCATGCGATACGCCACACCCAGCGCCAGTTGCGCCTCCGGCGCGCCCGGACTTAGCTTCGCCGCCTCGCTATATTCCTGAATGGCCTTGTCGAACTGTTGGTCGCGCAGATAGACTGCGCCCATCATCATGTGGGGGCGCTCGTCGCGCGGCGACCGACGGGCGGCGGCCTCGAAGCGTTCCAGGGCCTTGGCATCCTGGTGCGCGAGCCGCAGCCGCACGCCTTGCTGGAGCAGCCGGGTCACATCACGAGAGATGGCGTACTGCTGCGCGGTCGAGACCATCGCCAGTCCCACCACCAGAACCGGCAAGACGATGATGGCTTGTGAAGGCCGTTCGTCTCCGAACTGTAAGGTCAGGACGTGTGCGGGTGGCGGGATAAAGGCCGCCAACACCATACCAGTCACCACCCCCCCACGTGCCCCCAATGGTCGATTCCCTTCTCCGAAAAGCCCAGGAATAACATCAGCACAATGAAAGGAACGATGCCGGCGCCGAAGGCGCGGCCCCAACGCGGCGGGATGATGTCGCGGTGCATAAAGCCCGCAACCAGCATGGCGCCGGCGATTCCGAAAATGGCTCCCGACGCGCCCGCCGCGACGTTCATCGAGAGGCTCATGGACAGCGCCGAACTGCCAATCCCGGCGGCAACGTAAAGGAAAGAAAAGCGCCCTGCGCCGTATACCCGCTCCAGAATGGGCCCCAGGATGAATAGCGCATAACTGTTGCCGATTAGGTGCAGCCAACCGACGTGAAGAAACATCGGCATCACCAGCCGCCAGTATTCTCCACGGCGGAAGTAAGGACTGAACGACGCGCCGAAATCCAAAAGCACGTCGGTATTCGTCGAGCCGCCCGCGTATGTCTGCAGGAGAAAGATGGCAACATTGATGCCAATGATCGCCAGCGTGACCACAGGCCAATATCGCCGCCGGACGTGCACGAAGGGCGGCGGGTAGTCGGAAATCGGTGTGGGAATGCCGGACATATAAGAAGGAGTCAGGAGTTAGAAGTCAGGAGTCAGAATCCCTCGCCCGCCAAGATGATATATTCCTCCAACGACTTCATCCGCGCAGCCTTTGTGGAAGCACCTTCCCCTGAACCCGCGAGCGACGGTCAATCACGCCACCACCGCCCTCAGCGTTGTAAGCTCACATTATACCACCCGAGATGTATGGCGGGTTTGAACGAGGGCGGCGGAGCACGGGCGAGTACCTGCCGGCTGATGGGTAACCAGAAACCGTGAAGACGCGCGAAGCGCCATGGAGTGCGGAAGCGAAGCTGCCGCCTTGGAACTCGAGCGATCGGCGGTAGCTGGCGCTACCGCACGCCAGCGAGGAATCTCGCTCTGCGTCGGGCGGACCGAACCAAAATGACCAGAGCGAGATCCTTCGCTGCGCTCAGGATGACAGCGAAGGGCTCGGTATGACAGTGCATTTCAGAGAAGGGGGTCGAAAAGGGGAGAGACGGTATGAGCAATGGAGAAGGGCCGTATTTCAGGCCTGTCGCGACAGTCAGACAGGGCGGCCAAGAGGGCCGCCCCGACAATCTTAATGCAGCGGGTACTTCCCGCAGTCGCGCACTGTCTCGTACGTCGCGAGCACGTTGGCGACGGGCACGCGGGCCTGAACGTTGTGAATGGTATTGAAAACGAACCCCCCTCCGGGGCCAAAGGCTTTCAAACGGTCGCAAACTTCCTTTCGAACCTCGTCCGAAGTGCCGAAGGGCAAGGTGCGCTGGGTATCGACGCCGCCACCCCAGAAGGTGACGCGCGCCCCGAATTCCTGCTTAAGTTCGCAAGCATCCATGCCTGCTGCCGAACATTGCACGGGATTGAGGATGTCGAATCCGGCATCGACGAAGTCCGGGAGCAACGCCCTGACCGACCCGCAGGAGTGAATGAAGGACTTCCACGTGGTGTGCTGGTGAAGCCAATTATTGACCTGGATATGGAAAGGCTTGAACAGGTCACGGTAGGCCTTGGGGGAAATGAAGGGGCCGTGCTGGGAACCGAAGTCGGTCCCCGTCACGAAGACCGCTGTAACTTTGTTGCCGACAACCTGGCGAATCCTCTCGAGATTCGCAAGACCGATCTCACACTGGCGTTCGAAGATCTTGTACACATAATCGCGACGCATCGCGGTGCTCACGTACCACTCTTCGACGTCGCGGATTCCCTTCGGGTGCTTCATCCAGGGACCGGGAACCAGGGCGATATCTCCGAAAGCCGTGCCGCCAAAGTTCCCCAGGATGGCCTTATCCGTTTCGGTGTAAATCCGCTCGGCTTCATCCTTGAGGTATTCCAGATCAGCGTCGGAGATTGGGCCGAATTCTTCCAGGTTATCTTCCACATTCAGGTTTGCATCGTCAATGGGATCCTGCCGGGGTATGCTGTCGAAGTAGAACCCCCCCTTGGGCAACCGCCCGCTCGGCGGAACGGACTTGTCGCCTTCCGGATACATCAGGATGTCGCCATTCGAGTCGGGGTCGATGTTGAAACCCTCGGGAACCAGGACCGGCGTGCCGCCAAAAGTTGTCCACGGTCTCCAGCCTTCGTTCCTGAATCCAAACATGTTGGCAGGCTTGCCCAGGCCAACCACGTCCACTCCCAACGCCTCTCGCAGGTCCGCGCCGATCTCACCGAGCATCTGGTAAGGCTCAACAACCTTGACCGGCGTTCCCG
>JBELAJ010000165.1:0-15609 GCA_049508935.1 Terriglobia bacterium
TGGTGCGCCGCGCGCGCACCCGCGCGGTAGGGAAAAAGTTGATGGGGGCGCTGAAACGTTACGAGGCGTATGTGAAGAAGTTCGGCGAGGATTTTCGCGACAACCCCTCGCCCGGCAATATCAAGGGTGGACTCTACAATATTTACCTGAAATCAAGTGGAGTGAAGGCCAAGGGAGGCACCTCGATCGTCGAAGACCTTATCGATTACGGCGAGTGGCTGGGCGACCGCAAGGGACTCTACGTTCTCTATACGCCGGGATACGACCATCTCTGCACGCCCGCGTTATTCCTGAGCGGCGCGCAGGTGTGCCTGTTCACTACGGGCCGCGGCACGGGCATCGGCTGCGCGCTCGGGCCCGTCATGAAGATCGGCTCGAATCCTCAACTCGCCCGGACCTACGAGGATTTGGATATCAACGCCGGCACGATCCTGGAACGCAAGGAGACCCTGGAAGAGGTGGGCCGCAAAATCTTTCAGGAAACCCTCGACGTGGCTTCAGGCCGCAAGCGCACACGCGCGGAGGAGACCGGCTTTCACCACGAGTTCAAGATCTGGGAACAACTCTGGCCGGCACTGTAGAAAAGTTGTCAGTGGTCAGTTGTCAGTAGTCAGTTGCTGGCCATCAGTCTCTTGTCACTCAGTCGCTGCTGTCGTTCTGAGTGTTGATGCCGGCGCCCGTGTCGGAATGAAAGCCCTCTCCCTTGGGGAGAGGGTGGTCCGTGACGGCGCCTTCATCAGCCGTCGCGGACCGGGTGAGGGGTCAGTCCCGCGCCAAGACGGCATTGCTTCGGCGATTCAAGCCTGCTTTTCTTCGGCGGGGCGAAAGACTTGCGTGAGCAGCACGCCGATTGAAACGAGCGCCACACCCCCAAACACAAGGCCATTCAAATACTCGTGAAGGAAGAAGTGGGCCAAAAGCGTGGCCACCAATGGCGTGAGCGAGGAGAAAGCTGACACACGCGCCACGGCCATCAGGCGATAAGCCGTAAACAAGCAGTAGACAGCGAAAATGCCGGAGAGGACACCGCTGGCAAGGAGGGCCAAGATCGAATGCCAGTTGGCGTCGAGCAACGCCGGACCGCGAGCCAAAGCAGCCCATCCAACTAATCCAACCAGTACGCTGGTGGTGAACTGCAAGAAGATGGCGGTCGATTGATGCGCGCCTCGGAGTTGGCCGTCACGCCATAAGACCCCGGAGATCCCGTAACTGAGGGCGGTGCAACAAGCCAGGGGGATTGCCCAATACCAGAGTGGCGATGCGGGATGCCCCTTGGACTGCCCCCAGGAAAGCGTTGCCAATCCGACAAAAATCAGGAACACACCCACCAGCGCGTAGCGAGGAATGCGTTCTTGCAGAAAACGCCAGGCGATAAGCGTCCCCCAAATGACGTAGGTATCTTGCACCGGAACGGCTACGGTCACGCCGCCCAGGCGGATGGCAAAGTAAAAGAGAAACAACCCCAGCGTCGAGACAACGCCAGCCCAAATGAAGGATAAAATGGCGCGGCGGCCAATGTAGCGGGGGGAAGCGGGCTTGATTTGGTCCAGGGTGTGGTGCCTCCAGACCAGGAAGATGCCTAAGAACAAGCTCGGCACGCCACGGAGAAAGGGCCCGATCAGCGGATCGGCATGGATGACGCCAAGCCGGTCGAAAATGTTGGCCGAGGCATACCCCAGCACCGACCCTGCTGCCCACGGTTCGCCGCGGCGACGCGAGTTCTGCTGTTGTGGATCAGCCATTCGTTTCCAGAGTCATCACTGAGTGCTTAACAGGACAAACGGTAATTATAAGTCATGTAGGGGCGGTTCGCGAACCGCCCTTCGAACAAACGAGATTCTTTCTCTTGTAATACCCGCCGGGAAAGTGCTAAGATTCTCCTGAAATTACCCGACCTTCGGGGCAGGGTGAGGGAAGGAGTCAGTTGCGCGCCTTCCCAATTCCCAATCGGCGGTAAAGCCCGCGAGGGGTGGTCGGAAGCGCTCGAGTCAGCGCAAGGCGTCCGGGAGAATTCCCGGACTGAGCGTAGAGGGCCTGCAAGCCCCAGGATCCGGTGAAACTCCGGGGCCGACGGTACAGTCCGGATGGGAGAAGGTCAGGACGGATGTGACCTGAGGTGCGAGTGTGTACCCACCGCCGTAGGTGGGAGCGCGAGCGCCCCTTCAGGAGCCCACCGCTGTCCCCTCCCGCTCGCCCCAACCAGAAACTGGGATGTCGATTAGAGCTAACGCAAGATTCACCACAGAGTTAACAGTGAGCACGGAGAAAGGCCGAAGAGTTCTCTCTGCGGTCTCCGTGTCCTCTGTGGTGCATGCTTTCCTAGCTGCCAGCGTAGCCCTCCTGCTTTTCGCCACCACGATGGCGCCCCAGCTTCACGCACAGAGTTGGAACAGCCACCTGGAGGGAATGGTGCTCGACCAGAGCGGCGCAGTGATTCCAGCAGCCTCGCTCGAGCTCCGCGATCCTTCCACCGGCCAGGCTCGGCACGTCCAGACGGACGCGAACGGTTTCTACAGCTTTCCTTTCTTGCCCGTAGGAAATTACGAAATGGAAATTGCCAAGGCAGGTTTTGTTTCCAAAGTTGTGCGCGGGTTAGTGCTGCGAGTTGGAGAACCCGCGCGGGTAGATATCCACCTCGAAATTGCCCCCGCGAAAACTGAAATCCAGGTGGACGCTCGCCCGCCACTGGTCGAAGCGGCATCGCCGGCCGTCGGTGACGAGATTGAAAATCGGCGGGTAGCCCTTCTTCCTCTAAACGGCCGGGAGTTCTCGCAGCTCGCGTTACTGGCCGCAGGTGCAACACCTCCTTATCCGAATGGCTCGACGCAGCAGTTCAACACTCCGGCGTTGGGTTTGGGCTTCTCGGTAAACGGGCAACGCTCGGAACGCAACAACTTCTCACTCGACGGCGTCACGCTGATGGAGCCTTTCGCCTACAGCCTGACGGTGAACCCTTCCATCGATGCCATCCGAGAGTTCCGTGTCGTCGAGGACTCGTACGGGACCGACCAGGGCATCACTTCGGGCGCGCAAGTCAACATCGCGTCTCGCTCCGGCAGCAACCGCCTCTCGGGCACGGCGTACGAGTTTGTGCGCAACAGCGCGCTGGACGCAAAGAACTTCTTCGACGATCCGGCGCTTCCCATTCCCCCTTATCACCAGAACCAGTTTGGCTCGAGCCTGGGCGGCCCGATCCGCCGAAATCGCACGTTCTTTTTCACGAACTATGAAGGCTTGCGCATTCGCCAGAGCGTCACCAACGTCACGCTGCTGCCGACAGCCGCCATCCGCGCGGGGGATTTCAATGGTATTAATCCTGAAACGGGCAATCCCTTTCCTACGATTATCGATCCCGGCACAGGCCAGCCGTTCAAGGGAAACCTGATTCCGGCATCACGAATCGACCCCGTATCCAGGGCCATACTGGCTCGTATTCCCTTGCCGAACAATGCAGGGGCGGCGCCTGGCGAAAACAACGACATCAATGTGGGGCTGCACAGCGTGACAGCGGATCAGGCCATGGCGCGAATCGACGAAGAACTGACGCCGAAACACCAACTCTTTGGACGGTTTCTTTTGTTCAATCAAAAACAGCTTTTTCCCTTCGTGCCGGATTCCTTCGCAAATAACCCCTCAGCGCCGCCAGGCTTCGGCACCAACCACGACGACACAGGAAGGAACCTGGCGCTCGGTCTCACTTCGGTCTTTCGGCCTACACTCATCAACGATTTTCGATTCGGTTACGCTTATTACTTCGGAACCAAAGAAGCCCAGAACATTCACAGCGGATTCCTGGAGTCATTGGGAATCGCGCGCGCACCGGGCGCCACCAACGACGGCATCCCCGCAATCGACGTTCCCGGCTATGCGGACATGGGTGACAGCGACATCTTCCAACCTCAAATCCGAAGGGACAACACCTTCCAGTTCACAGATAACGTGGCATGGGTCAGCGGCCGGCACACCTGGAAATTCGGCGCCGACGTGCGGCGCTACCGCCTCTTTTACCTGGTCGAGGATTTTGGGCAAGGCGTCTTTTCATTCAGCGACGGCGCAAGCTCGGTTTCTGGAACCGCCTTTTCGGATTTTCTGCTCGGCCGTCCGTTTCTTTCTTACGCCCAGGCGGGAAACTCCGGCGGAAACGATCGCCTGGACTATTTCGGCGCTTACTTTTCCGACGAATTCCACGCCACGCGCCGCCTGAGTTTCACCTATGGCCTGCGCGAGGAGTTTTATTCGCCTCCCACCAACGCTGACGGACGCGCGTCGATTCTCGACCCAAGCGACGCGACGCGCTTCATCGTGCGGAACGACAGGCAGCAAGCGGCGGCCTTGATCGCGGAACCGCTGATTCTGAGCCTTCAGAAGCTCTATGGGTTATCTTTCATCACCTCTCAGCAAGCCGGCCTGCCGCCCTCGCTCATCCGCCCGGATTGGGCGGGATGGGCGCCGCGTTTCGGCTTCGCTTACGATCTCAGCCGGCGTCACACCACTTCCTTGCGCGGCGGATTCGGGGTCTTCAACTCTCTTGGCGAACTCGACTATGCTTCCGAAACGCGCCTTAGCGCCCCTATCACCGAATTCCTCTTCGGCCTCGACACTTGCCGGTTCTACGGCGCCGGCGCGTGTGGGCAGTCGTTCGCTCCGCCCATTCTCACTTATCCGCTTGCCTACACGCTCGGTAATTCTGAGCCCACGGCCATTTCTTCGCCACCCAATCTGCGCAACGGCTACGTTTACGAATGGAGTCTGTCAGCCGATCATGAAATTGCGCCCAATACGCTCCTTTCTATCAGCATCGCCGGCTCCGACGGACACAAGCTGCCCCGGCGCTCGCTGCAGAACCAGGGCGTCCCGAACCTGCCGGACGAAAGGCGTGGCTACCATCCGCAAGCCGGCTCGAATCAGTTCATCCGAGCCACAGATGTTAACTCGAACTACAATGCCTTGATCGTGCGGCTCGAGCGGCGATTCTCCCATGGACTCTCATTCGTCGGGGGCTACACCTTCGGCAAGTCGATTGACACAGCTTCCGGCCTCGACGGCACCAATCAGGCTCAGAACGTCTATGATCTGAAGGCCGAGCGGGGCCTCTCGGATTTCGACGTGCGGCAACGCTTCGTTTTCTCGAGCAATTGGCAGCTTCCTTTTGGCGCCGGCCGAGCGTGGCTGCGCACCGGGACGGCGGCGCGAGTAGTCGGCAACTGGGACCTGTCGAATATTCTCACCCTGCAATCCGGGCAACCTCTCACGGCCCTGCTGGCCACCGCGCTCAGCGGCACCGACTCGAATGGCACTGACCGCCCCAACATGATCGCCGATCCCAACTTGCCCGCCGGCGAGCGCACCCCCACCCGATGGTTCAATTCCAACGCTTTCGTTCCTCCCCCCATTTACTACGACAGCCTCGGAGCATTCAGCATCCCCGGTAACGAAGGCCGCAACGTTATCACGGGCCCCGGGCTGGCGGCATGGGATACGAGTCTCGAACGGCAGGCGCGGCTGAACGAGCGGCTTAGTCTGGTGTTCCGCTCTGACTTCTTCAATTTGACCAACCACCCAAACTTCGACCGGCCCGGTCTCATCTACGGAACTTCGAATTTTGGAAATATCAGCTCCGCGGAGAACTCCCGCCAAATCCAGTTCTCGCTGCGGCTGAACTGGTAGCGCCTGGCATGGGGAAATTCCGCCGGTCGACAGAAGAATGGACTCCCGGGCAAGCCGATTCCCCTTTTAGGCCGACAGCAGGTGTCGTATGTGGTATCATGATATCAGCAGGAGGCGAGGATGGCGCAATTCGTCGTGCGAAACATCGAGGCTGAGGTTAAATCGCGGTTGCAGCGCCGTGCCAAGAGGCATCACCGGAGCATGGAGGAAGAAGTACGGGACATTCTGCGGAATGCCGCTCGAGAGAAGGATGCCAACGAAGGCGGCTTGGGGACTGCAATCGCGTCTCTCTTTACAAATATCGGGTTGGAGGCTGAAATCCCGGAACTTCGCGGCCACGAGGTTAAGCCCGCATCCTTCAACCGATGATTATCCTCGATACCAATGTGCTTTCCGCCGTGATGAGCTCGGTGCCCAATCGGCGCGTCATTGCATGGCTCGACAAGCAGCCTCAAATATCCCTCTGGACAAATTCAGTGACCGTTCTCGAAATTCGGTACGGTTTACAGATCCTGCCTGCCGGGAAGCGGCGCACCGCATTGATGGGGGCTTTCGAAAGGGTTTTGGCAGAATTGCTGGAGCGGCGGATTTCCCCGTTCGATGCTGCGGCTGCCCGTGAAGCCAGCGACCTGATGGCAACTCGACACAGGCTCGGACGCACCGTTGAGCTGCGGGACACGATGATTGCAGGCATCGCGCTCGCCTGTCGCGCTACGCTGGCGACCCGCAATACAGCGCATTTTGACGATCTCAGCGTTCCGGTGATCAACCCGTTCACAGAATCCTAAACTACTCATACCTGAGCGCCACCATGGGATCGACCTTCGTGGCGCGGCGTGCGGGCAGGTAGCTTGCCGCCACGGCGACCACGGCCAGCAGAGCAGCGGCTGCGGCGAGCGTCAAGGGATCGTAGGGCTTGAGGCCAAAGAGGACAGAACCTACCGCTCGGCCGCCGGCAAGCGCCAGCACCAGGCCAACACCAAACCCAACACTCAGCAGCACTCCAGCTTCGCGAAGGATCATGCGCGTGATCTCGCCCCGTCCGGCGCCTAACGTCATGCGAATTCCAATCTCATTCGTTCGCCGGACCACCATGTAAGACATCACGCCGTAGAGGCCGACGACCGCGAGAAGGGCGGCCAGAGCGCCGAAAAATCCCGAGAGTGTCGCCATCAGCCGATCTCCGACCAGTTCGTCGTGAATCATGTTCTGCATCGTCTTAAACTGGATGCTGATGTCCGGGCTTGTCTCGAAGATCGTCTGCTTCACCCGGGAAGTGAGATCGGAAAGCGGGACGCGGGATCGAATCAGGATCGGTTGATCGGGATCCGTGCCTTGCGCGATCGGAACATAGACGAGGGGCGGGAAATCTTCGCGCAGATCCTGATACTTCGTGTTCTTCACCAGGCCAACGATCTCATAGACGATTTGCGGCTGCCCGAGTTCGGCTTTTTGCCAAAGCCTCTTGGCCACCGGATTCGCGCCGTTGGCGAATTGGCGGACAAAGGCCTCGTTCACGATGGCTACCTTCGGCGAATTGGGAGTGTCACGATCGTTGAAGTCGCGCCCGGCGAGGAGCGGAGTCTCCATCGTTTTGAAGTATTCCGGGCTCACCCAGTTGAACCAGGGGCCCTTGGCCTGTAATGAATCGGAGCCATCCATCCAGACGGTGCGGTTGGAAGAATTGCCGCTGGTGGGAACAATGGCCGCTGCGGCGGCGGAATCCACTCCCGGCGTGGAACGAATTTGGTCGAGCATTTGGCGGTCGAAAACGAAGCGGCGCTCGACCGGCAGATGGAGTTGTGTCAGATCGAGCTCGGTGATGAGGATGCCGGTGCGCCGGAACCCGAGATCGACAGTGAGCAGGTTGCGCAAGCTGCGCGTGAAGAGCAGCGCGCCGACGATCAGCACCAGCGAGAACGCAACTTGCGAGATCACCAGCGCGCGGCGAAGACCGAAGCGTTGCCGGTCTGGCGTAAGCCCGCGGCCCCCTGCCTTCATCGCCTCACCAGGAGCGACGCGGGTCACGCGCAGGGCCGGCGCCAAGCCGAACAATACGGTGGCCATCATTGCCACTGCGGCCGTAAAGGCGAGGACTCGCCAGTCGGGGCTTACAGTTAAGAATACCTGGGTTTCCCGCGTGCTCAGGAATGAGGCGAGGAGCTTGGCCAGCCCGCCGGCCAGAAGCAGTCCGGCGCCCCCGCCCGCTACGGCCAGAAGCAAGCTTTCGGCCAGCAATTGCCGAACGAGTCTGCGGCGCAAGGCTCCCAACGCCAGACGAACGGCAATTTCCCGTTCACGCGCGCTGGCGCGTGCCAGCATGAGATTGGCCAGGTTGGCGCAAGCAATCAGCAGGACCAGGCCAGTGATAGCCAATAGTAGCCCCAACGGATCCGACGCGCCTTCACGCAGAGAGGAGATGCCGCTTCCTGCCGGGTATGCCGCCAACTTGAAAGCGAGATACTTCTTGGCGTGCTCGGCAGTGTAGGCGGGCGGCAGCGTGGCCTCAAAGATTCCAGGCGAAACCGAGCCTAGATAGGCGGTTGCTTTCTCGAGAGTCCAACCTGGCTTCAAGCGGCCCATTACCGTCAGCCACCAATCATATTTCGTGTCAAGATAGTTGTCCTCGCCCCCTAGAACCGGCTGCGAGCAGATGGGAAGCGCCACATCGAATGAACGCCCCACGTCGAGGCCGAAGAAACTTGCGGGCGTAACACCGAGGACTTCGACGGGATGATAATCAATCGTCAGCTTTCTGCCGATGGCTGACGCCTCGCCGCCCAACTCCCTTTGCCAGAACGCATAACTTACGACAGTGCCTGCGCCCGAGCCGCAGCCGCGCTGATCGTCAGCAGTGTTAAACACTCGTCCCAGGAGCGGTTGCACGCCCAGCACGTTGAAGAAATCGCCGCTCACCCAGATCCCGCGCACCAGGTGGACTTCGCCGCGCGGGGCCAGGTTGAGGTCGTCAGGCGCAAAGGCGACGACGCCTGAAAAGGGTTCGTGATTCGCGCGGAGCTGCTCCCAAATCGCATAAGTGAGCATGGCGTGCCAGTTGAAGAAACTTCCCACGCGCCCGCGGCGGTTCGTCAGGTGCACTTCGGCAAGCTGCTGAGGGTTTTCCACAGGAAGCATGCGCAAGCGAACCGCATCCAACAGTTGAAAGATCGCGGTGTTGGCTCCAATGCCCAGCGCGAGAGATAGAAGCCCAACCACCGCAAAGCCAGGACTGCGGCGTAACTGGCGCAGCCCATAGCGGACGTCTTGCAGGAAGTTTTCGATGTGGTTTACTCGGCGCATGTCGCGACACTCCTCTTTGATTTGCTCGACGCCGCCCAATTCGCGCAACGCAGCGTACCGGGCTTCTTCCGGCGCCATTCCTCTAGCAATGTTCTCCTCGATTAGCTTTTCCAGGTGAAATCGAAGTTCGCCGCTCAGTTCGCGTTCGGCGCGATTCTTCAGCAAAATTGAGCGGAGCCGCAGCGGCAGTTTGTGAAGCCAACGCATGGTTCAGCCCTGATTGCGATCCTGTCACCCTGAGCAATGCGAAGGATCTTTGCAGTCCATTTTGATCTCAACGAGCTACGATCAACTGCCGAGATCCTTCGCTTCGCTCACGACGACAGTCGCTCGATTCTATTTTCGCCCGCTTCCTCGAATCCTGAATTCTATTCGTACTTGAGCGCCGTCATCGGGTCGACGCGCGCGGCGCGGCGGGCGGGAAGATAGCCTGCCAGAAGAGCCACTCCGCCCAGGAGCAGCGCCGCACCCATTATGGTTGTTGTGTCACGCGGTCCCAGGCCGAAAAGCAAACTTCGGAGGGCGGTCGCGGAAACAAGCGAGATACCAATGCCCGCCGCCTCACCTATCAGTAAGATGATCGCTACGTCCCGGATGACCGCGCGGACGATGTCGCCGGCTTGCGCGCCTAGCGCCATGCGGATTCCGAACTCCGACCGCCGCAGCATAACACGGTAATTCACCGTGCCGTACAGTCCGATCATAGCCAATAGCAACGCCACTGCTCCAAAGAACGCGGAGAGCATGGCCAGCAGACGTTCTTGGACCATGGCGTCGTCTACCAACCGCTCGAGTGTATTGAATTCGAGAGGAACCTCGCCACTCACGCTCGCGACTGCACGTTCCACGGTGTTTTCGAGACCGGCAACCCGGCCCGCCGCACGAATCTCGAAGGTAACCTGCCTTTCGCGTTCCGGGTACTGCAGGATGGGGAGGAAGGCGGTTGGGGGCTTTTTCTCGCGCAGTGACACATAATCAGCATCCGCCACGATCCCCACAACCTGAATGGGCGGGCCCGGTCTTAGGTTTGGGGCGATGTGAATCACGTGGGCGATGGGATTGATCGGCCCAAAGAATTTGCGCGCAAACGCTTGGTTCACTACTGCCACCCTGGGCGCCGTTTGGGTGTCGGAGTAAGTAAAATCGCGGCCGGCGAGCATCCCCATGCCCATGCTCGAGAAATACCCGGGCGACATGAACATCATCAGGGACACGGAATCGTCGCCGCTGGGCGCGTTCGGCGTGTCGGCATAAACATAATTGGCCGAGCGCCGGCCGGTCAGCGGCACGTCCTCGCTGCGGCCCACGGAGACCACGCCCGGAAGCGCGCCCAGCCGGGCCTGGATCGCATTTAACGTTGCGGGGCGGTCCCCGGCCTTGATGGTTGTGGACCAGAGGTTTGCAGTAACCAGCAGCACGTTTCTTCTTGCCAGGCCGGTGTCAGTCAATGCTAACTTAACGAAACTGCGGAGGAACAGTCCTGCCGTCACCAGCAGCGCCAGCGAGAGGGCGACTTGCGAAGCGACAATCCATCGGTGCCAGTTGCTTCGGCGCTCGGTCAGCGAAGCCGCGCTGGCGCGCATGGAATCTGCCAGTGAGACCCGTGTGGAGCGTAGCGCCGGTAATATCCCAAAGAGGGCGCCAGTCAGCAGGGCGACTGCCGCCGTGAAGCCCAAAACTCTCGTGTCGGGCGTCAGATCGAAGAACAGTTTATCTTGGTACGTGGAGATGGACCGCACGAGCACGCTTGTACCCCAGCGCGCCAGCAGCACTCCGGCGGCGGCGCCGGCGGACGAGAGCATCACGGACTGGGTCAGCAGCTGCCGGACCAACCTCATGCGGGTGGCGCCCAGAGCAAATCTCACCTCGATTTCCCTGCTCCTCGCGGCGGCTCGCGCCAGCATGAGCGCGGCAATATTCGCACAGGCGATCAGTAAAACAAACCCGGCCACCACCATCAGGACCGTCAACGGCTTCCGGAAATGCTCACGCAGATCAAACCCGGTGCCGCTGCCCGCCGGCGCGGCGATCAAGCTGGTTTCGAGGAAGCTCTCCTTGTTTTGCGCGTCCCAGTCTTCGGGAAGGGATGCGCCCGCAGCCTGCGGCGCCACCGCCGCCAAGCGAGCATTCAACTGCTGAGGCGAGAGGCCGGGCTTGACGCGGCCTACGACCGACAGCCACCACGACGAGCGGTCATCCAAACGCGACTTGGCTGGCCCGTCCAGTAGGGTCGTGGCGCAGTTCGGCGCGGCTACATCGAATTTCAGGCCGACATCCATGCCGTAGAATCCCGGTTGCGCAACGCCCACAACCTCGAACGGGTGCGAATCGAGCGTGATAGTAGTGCCGACAACGCTCGGCGCGCCGGCGTAACGGCTTTGCCAGAAGCTGTAACTCAGCACCGCGATGGCTGGGCATCCGCGATAATCGTCGGTGGGATTGATGAGGTGGCCAAGTGCCGGCCGAACGCCGAGCGTTGCGAAGTAATCACCGCTCACCCAGATTCCCTCCGCGCGCTCGACCGCGCCGCCGCGCGCCAGGTTGAAATCCGTGTTGCCCCAGGCCGCCAGGCCGGAGAAGACGTCCTGCCGCGCGCGCAGATTCTCCCAGAGCGGGTTGGTGAAATCTCCCGACAGCCTTTCGGGCACATCGGGGCTCAGCCTCCGCACCTGATACAACTGCTCCGCCTTGCGCACGGGCAGGAGGCGGAAAAGAATCGCATCCAGGAGGGTGAAAACCGCGGTGTTGGCGCCGATGCCAAGCGCTAAGGTGAGGACCGCGACAACCGTGAAGCCGGGTGACTTGACCAGAACTCGCAGGCCGTAACGAAGGTCCCGAATTAAGTCCTCAAGCCGATTAGTCCTCCGCATGTCACGGCACTCCTCTTTGATCTGCTCCACGCCCCCCAACTCACGCAGGGCTGCATAACGGGCTTCCTCGGCGGGCATTCCCGTCGCGACCTTCGCCTCAATCGTTCGCTCGAGGTGGAAGCGGAGTTCGTCGCTGAGTTCATGGTCGACAGATCCGCGCCTGAACAGGGAACGGAACCGAAGCGGCAGTTTGTGAAACCAGCGCATGTTTAGCTCTCAGCTTTCAGCTCTAAGAGTCTCCCCTCAGCTATCGACAGGTGATTATGGGGTGTCTCCTGTCAATAGTCAAGGGGAGATTTTCGCTCCACCTTGGGGTTGGTAGGGGCGGCCCTCGTGGCCGCCCTCTACTTTCTTTCAGCGTCGCCCCAACGCGCCTGTGAGGCAAATACTGTGATACCCTTTGGGGTCAGAAAACCGACTAAAGGAGACTACGATGGGGAATGCTCGACGCTTCCATGTCTGTGTTTGTTTGGTCCTTTTGTTAGCTACCTCGTGCTTGGTGTCATTTGGCGCGCCACGCGGACCGCTTCAGGTTGGCGCAGCGCGCGTCGACATTACGCCGGCCCCCGACGCCGCACTCCCCATGTCGGGCTATGCGGGCCGCACGCAGGGGTTCCAGCGAATTCACGATCACATCTATGTGCGGGCCATCGTAGTCAGCGATGGCTCGAGCCAGGCGGTGCTTGTGGCATGGGAGCTGATCGGCGTGCCCAACCCCGTGTGGGAGGAGCTTTCGCAACGCATTGCCAAGGAGCTGGCGATCCCGGCGGATCACCTTCTGCTCGCGGCGGTTCACGATCACAGCGCGCCTTCACCGGCCGGCATGTACGGAAGAACCCCACCTTCACCGGCGACAGTGGCCTACACGACCAAATTGGAGAATGACGCGTTCGAGGCCGTGCGCCAAGCCAAGGCGAATCTCCAGCCGGCGCAGTTCGGATTCGGGACCGGCAAGGCCTACGTGAACATCAATCGCCGCGAATTCTTCCTCAAGAATGGGTGGTGGTGGCTCGGCTACAATCCCGAGGGACCTTCCGACAAAACCGTAGCGGTTCTCAAATTCACGGATATGGCCGGCAAGCCCATTGCCTTTTTCATTAACTACCCCGTACATGCGGTGGTTATGGGGCCCGACAATCTAGCCATCACCGGGGATTTGGCCGGGGCGACCTCGCGCTACGTCGAACAGTACTTCCAGGGCAAGATCCCCACACGCAGTGACGCAGGTTGGGAGTTGGAGGCCGGAGCGGAAGAGAAGTCTGGCGGCGATGGTCCGGTCGCCATCTGGACGAGCGGCGCGGCGGGAGATCAGAACCCTATTACGGAGGACCGTGGAGAGGACTTCACCATGGTCGACGGTCTGGGGCGAATTCTCGGGGAAGAGTCCGTACGCGTTGAGAACAACATTGCTACCATGTCGTCGCAGGCGCGAATTGAAGCCTCTCAACGAGTCATTGTCTGTCCCGGACGTCGACTAGCTCCAGGGCCTACGCCGCGCGCAGAGTACACCTTTGAGGACGCGGACCCCGTCAGCATTCGACTCAGTCTGGTGAAGCTGAACAGTGTGGCATTGGCGGGAGTGTCAGGCGAGGTATTTACGCGAATCTATCTGCACTTGAAGAAAGACTCGCCCTTCAATGCCACCGTTATGGTCACCCACGCGAACGGATCCAGCGGCTATATCCCCAGCGACGACGCGTTCGAGCCGATCAGCTATGAGAATACGGCATCGCACCTCAAGCCGGGCTGCGCAGAGAAGGGAATTGTGAACGGCTTCACCGAGATGATGGGGTCAGAATAAGTGGAGGCGCGGGTGAGAATCGAACCATTTACGGCCTAATGAAATCTGTAACTTGCAGATTCCATTAGGCCATTATTGGACACTGAGGGCGCTCCGGGACATTTTCCAGCACAAATTTAGCACAAAACGAGGCGTTTTCGCGCGACGTGGGTGGAGTTTACACCCTTCGCTGGGTGCTAGCTCTTCTTCGGAGGCAACGGGTAAACCGCTGCGAATAGGTTTGCGGCGTGCCTCTGCGCCTCCTTCATCAGGTCGCGGGCGTCTCCGGCGGGAGCGCGGGGCAGTTCGCCCCGGAACTTGAGGTAGGACGCGTCTAATTGAGAGAAGTACTTCTCCACGTCGGGACGGCCCATTGCCAACATCTTGGCCTGGACCGACACTTCCTTGTCTCGGAGCGCCTCTAGGAGGGGGTTAGGGTCATCGCGCTTCTTGTCGAGTTTATTCCAGTAGGCGTGGCTCATCAGGATTAGCGTTTCATCGACGAACTCCACCACGGGTTTCTCTAGGTTGTCGCGGTAGCGTTGCTCGGCGTCCCTTACTCGTTGCTGGCCACTCCTATAAGCCTCTAAGCAAAGCGCGCCGATCAGCCCAATGACAGCCCCTAGACCGATTTTGACTGCCGTGTCCAGGATTCCGATTAGTTGCAGCCAAGCGGTTTCGGACATACATTTATCCGTCAGACTTAGAGATTCGAGGTAAGACTATCTTATACTCCTGCGCAACGGACCGGTCGAGTTCTAGCGTGGTCCCGTTGTGGCACGGCTGTGCTACAAATGGGCTACAACTGTGCTACACGGCTAGCGTAGTACAAGAGTAACATTGACTGCCCCTTTCCCTGACTATTACGATGCCCCTGAACGACGCGCTGGGCCGGCGCTGAGAACACCGACCCGGCTCGCCAATGCAGACAGATAGCGAGAGTCCCTGCCCTACAGGGGACGGGTCGGGCCAAGGAGCCTTCTTTCCTTTTCCGGCTCTCTGTCGCGACGGTCAGCCCCACCTGTGCGTATAATCGCACCTCATGCGGAGTCGTCTCACAAGCCCCCTACCGACGCGCGAACGTTGTCAGGTGTAGGGACGCGGACAACCCCTCAAAAATGCAACCGCCCCGCTGAGCCAAGTTTGGCGCCCAGCGGGGCGTAAATTCCGCAAGCCCGATTTATCGGGTACACACAGATCTTGCCACAGCTCTACCATCTTGTCAAGTCATAAATTCGACCAGATTACCGAGGCCTATAGCGTGCAAAACAGCCTTCTGTATACCACAAAGATCGTCTTTGTCCAAAGGCGGACTGGTGTACCTACCATGATCCAATACTCTGTCTAAACGGCTAAAGGCTGCGTGGGTAAGCATGTCCGCTTTCGCCCAGATTTCCCGGCCCTCAGCGAAGAACGAGTACTTGTCCGCTGCGATCACATAATGATACGGCTCGATGTGGTCGGGTGCCATGGTGCTGAAAGGAACCACCAGACAACAACCGGTATGTTGCCGATAGCGTGGCGAAATGACTACACAATGGCGCTTTTTCTGCATTTCCGGTCTAACAAAGCCGGTCGCAAAATCGCACATCAACACCTGCCCAGGTTGCGGAATGAAGGTAATGGGCATACGGCCTCCGGGGCTAGGCATTATGCATCAGGGCATTGCCCGCGGGCAACATCATTTAGCGACAAACTTAGCACGGTTTCCTAGCTGCCAGAGAGTGCCCGTGTAGTTTCAGCAGAATGGAAGTAGAGGCGCGGGTGAGAATCGAACTCACGCATAAAGGTTTTGCAGACCTCTCCCTTACCACTTGGGTACCGCGCCGGCGAAGAACAGTTGCTAGTGGTTAGTGGCTAGTAAATCTCTGCCAATCACTCACCACCGGAGTTTTGGAGCGGGAAACGGGATTCGAACCCGCGACTTCGACCTTGGCAAGGTCGCACTCTACCACTGAGTTATTCCCGCTCGCTCACCCAGCTTGCTCCTCA
>JBELAJ010000166.1:0-15594 GCA_049508935.1 Terriglobia bacterium
GCCGGCAACACCGGTGCGGTGATGACCACCGCGAAAATCGTGCTGGGCCCGCTCGCCGGAGTGGACCGGCCGGCCCTGGCCGCTGTTTTCCCAACCTCGAAGGGCACCGCCGCCGTCTTGCTCGACGTGGGCGCGAACGTGGATTGCAAGCCTCAGCACTTGCAGCAATTCGCCGTGATGGGCGAGGTTTACTGCCGCGTGATCTTTGGCCTGGAGCGGCCCCGCATCGGATTGCTCTCCAATGGCGAGGAAGAGCACAAAGGGAACGACCTGACCCGCGAGGCCTTCGGACTGCTCAAGCAGCTTCCCTTCAACTTTGTCGGCAACGTGGAAGGGCGGGACCTTTACAACGGGCGCGTGGAAGTTATCGTGTGCGACGGCTTCATCGGCAACGTGGCGCTCAAGATCAGTGAGGGCCTGGTGGAGACGATTTCGAGCCTGTTGAAAGAGGCGCTTTCGAGTACGGTCCGCGCCAAGGTTGGTTACGTTCTGTCCCGCCGCGCCTTCCAGAAGTTCAAGAAACGCGTGGACTATTCGGAGTACGGCGGCGCCCCTTTGCTGGGAGTCCGGGGCGTATGCATCATCTGCCACGGAGGATCGAACGCGAACGCGATCAAGAACGCCATTCGCGTGGCGGTGGAATTTGCGGAGGGCAAGGTCAACGAAAAGATCGAAGGTCACTTGGCCGCCACCACAATAGGAACGCCTAAAGCGGCGAGGGCATAGCTGTAGGGGCAGCTCGCGAACTACCCTACGGCTTGGGAGTCATATGGAACTTGCGGCTGGGATTTTGGGGACCGGTTCGGCGCTGCCCGAAAAGGTGCTCACCAATTTCGATCTCGAGAAGATGGTTGAGACCTCGGACCGCTGGATCACGGAGCGAACCGGCATCCAGGAGCGCCATCAAGCAGGTCCGGCTGACACCACTTCGACGCTGTCGGTCAAGGCTGCCAAGAAAGCCTTGGAGATGGCGAAGATCGGCGCGCGTGACCTGGACATGATCATTTGCTCGACCATCTCTCCTGATATGCCACTCCCTTCGACGGCGGCGTTAATTCAACGTGACTTGGGTGCTCGCTCGTGTTGCGCTTTTGATCTGGCGGCGGCCTGCTCCGGGTTCCTGTTTGGCGCGACCGTGGCCGACCAATTCATTCGTAACGGCAAGTGCAAGCACGTCCTGGTGATCGGCGCAGAAGTCCTTTCGCGCTACGTCGACTATCAGGACCGCGAAACTTGCGTGATCTTTGGAGATGGCGTGGCCGCGACGGTCCTGGGGGTCGTTGATCCTCCCTCCGGAATCCTGGCGTCCATACTTCACACCGATGGGCATTATGCGGACGACCTTTACATCCCCGCAGGTGGGACCGCCATGCCAGCCTCGCAGGAGACGATAACCAATCGTAGCCACTACATCAAGATGCGGGGAAATGAGCTCTTCAAGGTGGCCGTCCGAAGCATGGCAGAGGTGTCCCGGCGAGTTCTCGAGAAGGCGCAGCTTAGCGCCAATCAGATCGACCTTTTTATTCCGCACCAGGCTAATCAGCGCATCACGGAGGCAGTCCGGGAACGACTGGGCGTTCCACCGGGAAGGGTGTACTCGAATATCAGCCGGATCGGCAACACTTCTTCGGCGTCCATCCCGATTTGCCTCGACGAGTGCGTGCGCGCCGGACGCCTGAAGAAAGGCGACTTGATTCTGATGGCGGCCTTCGGAGCCGGCGTCACTTGGGGCGCGGTTTTGATGAGGTGGTGAAAGCGCAGGAGTCAGGAGCCAGGAGTCAGGAGTCAGAATCGCGCCGTATCGGAAGTGTGCCATGATGACTGAAAAGGAGTTCAACCGGCGCCGAAAGGACGCACGACATTTCTTCGAGGACTTGGAACGGCACTTGAACCAAAGTGTTCCGCCCCCGGCAGCGCTTCGGAAAGAGGTGGAGGACATTAGGAGTCTTCTACCTTGGCCGTGCCAAGCTGCCTGAGCGGGGGAGGCACGCTGCGTGGGGCTATGATTTCGCGTGCTTTCTGGCCGGCGATGTATCCGATCAGGGTGGGCTTCACAGGGCCTGGCAGAAAGTCAGCCGGATAGCGAAGTTCTGCATCTGGGAGAGCGCGAACATCTACGTGATGATTCTCAGAGACAGTGCGTGAAAGATGGCGCACGAGCAGTGTTTCCGGCGCGAGGTTCTTTATTCTGACTCCTGACTTCTGACTCCTGACTCCTAACAGTATGTCTCGAAGAATCGCTTTCCTCTTCCCCGGTCAAGGATCTCAGTATCCCGGCATGGGCCGCGAATTGGCGGAGGAGTTTCCGCGCGCGCGGCAGGCCTTCGAGGCTGCCGACCGGGCGCTGGGCATTCCTCTTTCGAAGCTCTGCTTCGAAGGACCCGCGGAAGAATTGCAGCTCACTCGAAACGCTCAGCCCGCGATTCTGGCTATGTCGTTGGCGGCGGCGGAGGTTTTGAGCGAGAAGGGAATCCATGCGGATTTTGTAGCGGGCCACAGCCTGGGAGAATACTCCGCCCTGGTGGCTGCCGGCAGCCTTCAGCTCGAGGAGGCGGTCTCGCTGGTGCACAAGCGCGGCCAATACATGCAGGAGGCCGTGCCGGTGGGCCTGGGAGCCATGGCGGCGCTGTTAGGCATGGAAGCGGCGGCCGCAGAAGACGTCTGCCGCGAGGCTGCGCAAGGGGAAGTGGTTTCGCCCGCCAATTTCAATTCTCCGGGGCAAGTCGTGATCTCCGGGCACAAGGGAGCGGTGGAGCGAGCCGTTGCGCTGGCGCGAGGGCGCGGGGCCAAGCGCGCCATCATGCTGAAGGTCAGCGCTCCGTTCCATTGCGCCTTGATGAAACCTGCCCAGGATCGGCTGGCGAAAGATCTGGATGGGGCGGCAATCTTCGACCCGAAGATTCCCTTGGCCAACAATGTGGACGCGGAGTTGGTGCGCTCGGCCGATCGAGTGCGCGAAGGGCTGAAACGCCAAGTCACCGCGCCGGTGCGGTGGGAACAGGCGATGCGGGTTTTACGCAGCGAAAACGTGGATTGTTTTATAGAGGTCGGGTCTGGAAAAGTACTTTCAGGTTTACTCCAGCAAATCGATCCGCAAGCCGAGTGCTTGCGGATTGAAGACAGGGCTACATTGAACGAAGTGCTGGCGCGGCTGGGCGCGTAGGGTCTTGGAGTGCGGCAGCGAAGCTGCCGCCTTTCGCTCGGACCTTACGGCAGCAGCTTCGCTGCCGCTCTTGACGGCACACGAAAAGGCGGTAGCTGTCGCTACCGCACTCCAAGGCGCCTTCGGCGCTTCGACTTTCAAGGCAGGTGACAACCATGTTTGATCTGGAAGGAAAAGTGGCGTTGGTCACAGGCAGCGCACAGGGAATCGGAAGGGCCATAGCCCATAACCTCGCGCAAGGCGGCGCCCGCATTGTGCTCACGGATATGCGCGAGTCGAAGCTCGATGAAGTCGTGAAAGAGATCGAGGCGCAAGGCGGGAAGGCGATTCGATTTGTGGTGGATGTGACCGACCGCGAGGCCGTCCGGAAGGTAGTGGACCAGGCTCTCGAAACCTGGGAGAAGATCGACATCCTGGTAAACAATGCGGGCATCACGCGGGACAGCCTTGTCATGCGAATGAAGGTCGAGGATTGGCACGCGGTCCTGAAAACCAACTTGGACGGGGCCTTTTACTGCATCCAAGCGGTCCTGCCCAGCATGGTTCGCCAGCGTTACGGACGGATCGTCAGCATTGCTTCGGTAGTTGCGCAGGCTGGAAACGTCGGCCAGGCTAACTACATTTCTTCGAAGGCAGGAATCATCGGCCTAACGAAAGGCGTGGCGGCGGAGGTGGCGCGCCGGAACATCACCGTGAATGCAGTGGCGCCGGGTTTTATCGCCACCCCGATGACGGAGAATCTGCCTCCGGAGATCAAGGAAAAGATGTTGAGCATGATCCCCATAGGTCGAATGGGAACCGACGCGGAGATAGCCACCGGGGTGCGATTCCTGGTCTGCGAGGAAACTCGCTATATTACCGGGCACGTCCTGAATATCAACGGTGGAATGTTCATGGCGTGACGGGAGAAGATGTCGCCGCCTGATCCCCTGCTTTCCCCGCTTGCGCAAAGGCACCTGAATGGTGTCATTCTGAGCGGAGAATCTCGGCAGTTCTGATTTCAACAAACTACGGAGATCCTCCGCTGCGCTCAGGACGACAGGGGTTGTGTTCTAGCACGTTCGACACAGTGACGCTGGACCGGTAGCAAATGGGCCCACAGTTGCCACAAAACAAGACCCGCCCGCGAAGAGAATTCTCCTCGATTGCTTTTTATGCGGGTGTGTTTCTCACTTGCGCGAGCACTCTGATGTACGAAATCGTGCTCACGCGGCTGTTGAGCGTACTCTGCTGGTATTACCTTGCCTTCGTATCAATTTCCATGGCCATGTTTGGCATGACTGCAGGCGCACTGGCCGTTCAATTTCGTCCTGGTTGGTTTGAGCCCACTGAGGTTTCAAGACGCCTCGCCCAGGCCGCATTCGCCACGGGCGTATCGATGCCCGTCGCTCTTCTCATTATGTTCGCGGTGCCGGTCGACATCTCGCTCTCTGCCGAAACTTTGTTCAGCTTTCTGCTATTCTCCACGGTGATCGCGGTGCCGTTCTTCTTCTCGGGTGTCGTCGTCTGCCTCTCGCTCACACGGACGCGCTTCCCCATCGGCCGCATCTATTTTGCCGACCTCGTGGGGGCAGGAGCAGGTTGTTTCGCATCAGTGCTGCTGCTCAAAGTAGTGGACGCTCCCAGCGGCATCTTTGTGATCTCGGCCTTGCTGTTTCTGGGCGCTGCCTGCTATGCCGCTTATGCCGAGGATGGTCCGCGACGCCGGAAGTCGTATGCTCTGGCGGGCGGGATGCTGGTTGTTGCCGCCCTGAATGCATCCACACTTTACGGCATTCAGCCCATCTGGGCCAAAGGCGCCATCGATCGCCGCGCCCGGCTGGCGGCGGAAGTCTGGAACCCCATCTCGAAGGTCCGCGCTGAAAAGCCACATACGGGGCCACCGCAAATGTGGGGGCCCAGCCGATACGCTCCTCAACCCCAAGTCGAGCAAATGGCGCTCATTATCGACAGCTCCGCTGGCACCGAAATCCTGCACTTCGACGGCGACCTCAAGCCCTTTACCTTCTTGCGTTACGACGTGACCTCGCTGGCAGCCCAGTTACGCCCTGGCGGCTCGGCCGCCATCATTGGGGTTGGCGGCGGACGCGATGTGCTGAATTGCGCGGTCAACGGATTCCAGAGGATTGTCGGCATTGAGATCAACAGCGCTATCGTGGACCTCGACACCCGGCGCTTTGCCTCGTTCTCGGGCTTCAGTAAGATTCCCAATTTCGAGCTTCACAACGATGAGGGAAGAAGCTATCTGACTCGCAGCAATGAGAAATTCGACATTATTCAAGCTTCCTTGGTAGATACGTTTGCCGCCACCTCGGCGGGCGCGCTCACTCTCACCGAGAATTCGCTTTACACCGTGGACGCCTGGCAGATTTTCAGCCATCACCTGAAAGCCGGCGGCTTGATTACATTCAGCCGATGGTTCTGGCCGCCCGAGTTCGCCGAAACCTATCGGATGTTCTCGCTGGCCTGCGCCATGCTGCTCCGTGAGGGCGCTAGGGATCCCTCGCACAACATCGCCCTGGTGGCTGCGGATCGGGTGGCCACAATTCTGGTGAGCAACCAGCCGCTATCAGAGCAGGATCTTCGAAACATTCGGGCCATCGCTGGCCAGATGGAATTCAGGGTGCTTTTCCTACCCGGGGAGGAGTCGCCGGTTCCCGAACTGCGAAGCGCCTCCTCTGCACGCACCCTGGAAGACCTTAGGCGTCTGAACGATGCCCAGGGATTCGATTACTCTCCGGTCTATGACACTTCTCCTTACTTTTTCAACTCCGTTCGGCTGCGTGACCTTCCTCGAGTCCTCAAGGGGGGCGCGCCCATGGGGAACGTTCGAGCTTTGTTCTTCGTCCTCGTATTCATGCTGGCCGCTGTGATTCTGGTGGCTTTGATCATCGTGCTTCCCCTCCGGCTTTGGGCAGGGAAGCAGGCCACGGTTACGCCGCCGGTATGGGGCGGCATCGTCTACTTTGTCGGCATTGGGATAGGATTCATGCTCGTTGAAATGGCCATGATGCAGCAACTGTCGATCTTCCTCGGGCATCCCATCTACTCGCTGGTCGTGGTTCTAGCGGGTTTGATTCTCTCGACCGGCGTGGGCAGCTTGGTTTCTGACCGGCTCCGTGTGGGTTCGAGCACCGTCAGCCGCATGCCGGCGCTGGCCGTAGCCCTCATCCTCATGCTCTATTCGGCTGCGGTCATCCCCATCATCCACCGTTTCATTGCCGAAACGCTTTGGCAGCGGGCGCTCATCTGCGTCGGGCTGGTGGCGCCTTGCGGTTTCGTGATGGGTTTCTGTTTTCCGGTTGGGCTTCGCTGGATGACCATGCTGAGGCAGGAGGAGAATCTGCCTTGGATGTGGGCGCTCAACGGCGCTGCCGCAACCCTGGGAAGCTTCGTAGCGATTGTGATTTCTATGGAGTCCAGCATCGCGACCTGTGTGTTGGTCGGCGCGGCTTGTTACTTTTTAGGGAGCGTGGTTCTGCCCTCGTCCCCAGGAGTGCTTGTGAGTTTGGGGTCTTCGGAATCAAACGGCATTTCCAACAATTGCATCAGCCGCACTGACGGGCCGGAGATGCGGCTGGTGGGTTGAGCGCCACCGGAAAGCGCAATAGAATCAACAAGCCGATGGCGCACTAATCTGAACGTAGCGCCGACCTTCAGGTCGGCGAGTGCTGGCCTAAAGGCCAGCGCTACGCTGGAACCAGGACACAACCAACAGGCGGGGAGCGGCCCACGAAGGAGAGAATTCACCGGAGCCCGCTGCAGGCTGGTATAATCACTTGTCACTCAACAGTTGTCACTGTTAAAATGTCCGCCCGCAAGTTATCGGAAAAGGAGAGAGCGATGGCATCGCCCGAAGAGAAAGTTAAGCAAATTATTGTAGAACAACTTGGCGTAGATGAATCTGAGGTCACACCTACGGCCCATTTCGTGGACGATTTGGGAGCAGACTCGCTCGATATCGTGGAGCTTGTCATGGCCTTCGAAGAGGCGTTCGAGATCGAGATTCCGGACGAAGACGCCGAGAAGATTCAAACCGTGAAAGATGCGGTGGAGTACATCCAGGCACATATTAAGCCCTCGAAAAACTGACCCACCACCCCTTAGTCCCCTCCTCAACGAGGAGGGGAACGGGAGGTGGTGAGCAGAAGGAGTAAAGCTTGACCCGTCGAGTTGTCGTTACCGGCGTAGGGTTGGTGAGCGCAGTTGGCATCGGCACGGAAGAGACTTGGCAGAGCCTGCTGGCCAGCCGGGGCGGGGTTGCGCCCATCACCCATTTTGATACGACGGGCTTCTCGGCGACGATCGCCGCAGAGGTCAAGGGCTTCGACCCCTTCCTGTACGTGGAAAAGAAGGAAGTAAAAAAGATGGGCCGGTTCATTCAGTTTGCCCTGGCGGCCTCACAATTCGCCATGGAGCAGGCCCAGCTTAAGATCACTCCGGAGCTCGCCGACCGCACGGGCGTGTACATCGGCTCAGGCATTGGCGGGTTCGACGTGATCGAGCGGGAACACACAGCACTGATGCAAGGGGGTCCTCGAAAGATATCTCCCTTCTTCATTCCTGCGGCTATTGTGAACCTCGCCTCGGGATTCGTCTCGATCCGCTGGGGAGCAAAAGGCCCCAACTCCGCCACCTGCACAGCCTGCTCGTCAAGCACTCACGCCGTAGGAGATTCCTTCAAGCTGATCCAGCGCTGTGCGGCGGACGTGATGATCTGCGGAGGCGCCGAGGCGGCGATTACGCCCATGGGCGTGGGCGGGTTTGCCTCCATGCGGGCGCTCTCAACCCGCAACCATGAGCCCACGAAAGCCAGCCGGCCCTTCGACCGCGAGCGCGATGGCTTCGTCATCGGCGAAGGCGCAGGCATTCTCATCCTGGAAGAGTTGGGCGTGGCCCTGAAGCGCGGCGCGCCGATTCTGGCGGAAGTAGTGGGCTACGGCATGTCCGGCGATGCTTTCCACATTACGGCGCCGGCAGAAGATGCCGATGGCGCCGTCCGCGTGATGCAAAGCACCTTGGCGGACGCGAGCGTCCCTCCCGACGAGGTGCAGTACATCAACGCGCACGGCACGTCCACGCCTTACAATGACAAGCTGGAAACCCTGGCGATCAAGAAAGTGTTCGGCGAGCACGCCTCCAAGCTGGCGATCAGCTCGACCAAGTCGATGACCGGGCATCTGTTGGGCGGCGCGGGGGGACTCGAGGCAGGCATCACGGCGCTGGCGCTTCGCGATCAAGTCATTCCGCCTACCATCAATCTCGAAAACCCGGATCCGGATTGCGATCTGGATTATGTCCCGAACCAGTCTCGCAAGGCAGAGGTCGAGTACGCGCTCTCGAATTCCTTTGGATTCGGAGGGACGAACGCTGCCTTGCTGTTCAAACTCTATAGATAGTAGCTTCTTTGTGACCTTGGTTCCTGGGGGAGTCGTTTCAGATGAAAATCTTCTTCTCCGCGATCTCAGTGGCCAAAACAAAGCTAAACACAGAGGTCACAGAGAGCCTCTATGATCTCTGTGTTTAGCCTTGAGAGGCACAGTGAACACGGAGAAGTTCAATTGTTGCTGCTGCCACCGGCACGCGTCGTAAACACTTACAGGAGTGATCAGCGCCATGAAAGTCGTCGTTTGCCTCAAGCAAGTTCCTGCACGCGACTCCCTTCTCCGGCTTAACGCGGCCGGAACCTGGATCCAGGAAGCCGACCTGGGCTTTGAGATCAACGAGCCGGACATCTATGCCCTCGAGGAGGGCCTGCGCCTGAAAGAAAAACAGGGTGGAGAGGTGGTGCTTTGTTGCCTGGGTCCGGCGCGCGCGCAACAGGCCATCAAGGAAGCGCTGGCCAAGGGAGCCGACCGCGCCCTGCATCTTGACGACCCGGCTTTCCAGGGCCTCGATGCCTACGGCGTCGGACTTGCCCTCTCGAGGGCCATCCAGAAGGAAAAGCCGGACCTCGTTTTGACCGGCTTGCAGTCCGACGATTTCGGCTTTGCTCAAACCGGGGTCATCCTGGCGGAACTGCTCGGCCTGCCCTACTCCACCATCATCATGGAAATTCAACTCGAGGGCGGGGTGATCAAGGTGAAGCGGGAGCTCGAGGGCGGCTGGTTTCAATGGATCGAAATGCCGCTGCCAGCGCTGTTAACGATCCAGTCCGGCATCAATAAGCCTCGCTATGCCACGCTGAAAGGCATCATGGCGGCAAAGACGAAACCGTTAAAGAAGCTGAATGCGGCCGACCTGGGGTTGAGCGCGGCGGACCTTGCCCCAAAACAGCGAGTCCTGAAAGTCTATGCGCCGGCCAAGAAGAGTCAAACACAGTTCTTGCAAGGGAGTCCCAAGGAAGTTTCCGCGCTCTTGGTCGATAAACTACGGAATGAGGCACGCGTGATCTGAGGAGGCTTGCCATGTTTGCTCATATCTGGAGAATGCGCGCGCGCAAAAAGAGAACCAAGGATTATGAGAGCTTCGGACGCCAGGTGACGCTGGCGGCTCTCCAGAAAATCGACGGCTGCGAGCAGGTTTACTTTATCAAGGTCTTCGAGGCCCGCAAGCCGGAATATCTCTGGGTGGTATTCTGGCGGGACCATAAAGCTCTCGAGGCGGCGCGCACGAATCCCGCTTGGCGTGAGCAGATCAGGAAGTTTGAGGCGGGGAAATTCTACAAGACCATTCCACTCGAATTGGTGTGCGAATGTTTGTGCTCATTTGGCGGGACCACTGTGCGAACGCCCAAGAAGAGCGTTAAACGGTAGCACAGGCACTCCTGCCTGTGCTACGCGATGTTCAAGGGTGAGAACAGGAAACGAATATGCCGGAATCGATTTTGGTTTTTGCGGAGCATCAGGGAGGCAAATTAAGCCGGCCCACGTGGGAGGCGGTGGCCGCCGGGCAACATCTGGCCCAGCAACTCGGGGGAACGGCGTCTGCGGTTCTTTTGGGACACCAGATTGCCCCCCTGGCCTCAGAACTTGCGGCCCTTGAGCTCGGAGAGGTCCTGTGCGCCGATTCCCCGTTGCTCGCCGACTATACATCGGACGGTTACGCGGAGGCGCTCCGTGTGGTCATCGAGCAGCAGAAGCCTCGTATGGTGGTCTTCAGCCACACCTATCTGGTGCGGGATTTCGCTTCCAAGCTGGCCACGTCTTTGCAACAGGCCCTGGTGAGCGACTGCCTGGGCTACCGTGCAGAAGGCGAGCGGCTGATCTTTGTGCGGCAGGTTTTTCAGGGGAAGTTTGTTGCGGATGTGGAATTTGCCGGAGCGCCGCCCCACTTCGTTTCTTTCCAGGCCGCGGCATTCCGCGAGGACTCCGTGCGCCGGGGCGCCGCGCCAGCCAAGATAACTCCGGTCACCGTCAATCTCTCCGCAGATACAGTCCGGACCAAGCCCGGCGAACGTTTTCGCGGCGCCAAGCAGGCCGTGGATCTGACGCAGTCGGAAATCATCGTCGCCGTCGGACGCGGCATCAAGGCCCCGGAGAACATCGAACTGGCCAAGAAACTGGCGGAAGCGCTGGGCGCAGAAATCGGCGCCTCGCGCCCCATCTGCGACAGCGGCTGGCTGCCCATGGACCGCCAGGTGGGAAGCTCGGGGCAGACCGTCGCCCCCAAGCTCTATGTTGCGCTGGGAATCTCCGGCGCCATTCAGCACATGGTGGGAATGAAGGGCTCGCGCACGGTGGTAGCGATCAACAAGGATAAGGAAGCACCGATCTTTGAGGCTGCGACCTACGGCATTGTGGGAGACCTCTTCGAAATCGTGCCGGCGCTGACGGAAGAGATTAAGAAGATCAAGTGACGAGCAGCAAGCCGGAAGTGTGGTGTCGAGAAAAGGATGATTAGTCGTTCACTATCGCCCGAATCTGCGCCTCAAGAGTGGGCAGCTTATTCTGGACGATGTCCCAGGTAAGTTCGGCATCAATCCCGAAATACTGGTGGATGAGAATATTGCGTAGCCCAACGAGCTTCGTCCAATCCACCTCCGGATGTTGGGATCGAATGGCTTCCGGAACTGCCTTAGCAGCTTCCCCGATCACCTCCAGGTTTCGTACCACCGCGTCGACGGTTTTTGCATCCCCCGCGAACTCCGACGAAGACAGGCCAGCCGTGTACTCGCGGATTTTTGAGATTGCCAGAAGGATGTCGTCCAGGTAGACCTTATAATCCCGGGGCATGAATAGTCTCATTAAGGATGGGCTCTCGAAGCCTGGGCTTGAGAGTGTTGGCCAGCACAAGGTCCACCGGGCATGCAAAGAGAGTCTCCAAGTATGCCTTCAAGTCCATATATCCGTCGAATGATTTGTGGTCGAATTCCACCAGAATATCCAAATCGCTCGCGGGTGTGTTTTCTCCCCGGGCCACCGAACCAAACAAGCCAAGACTCCGCACCCCGAAACGCCGGATATTGTCCCGCTCCTGGCTCAACTTGACTAGGATCTGGTCTCGTGTAAACTGCACGTCCGTCCTCGCTGCCGACGACCCCGTGAGGCCGCTAACGGGAATAGTAGACGAGCCCATACGTTTAATCAACTGGTTCTCGCAGGAGGCGCAGACTGCCAGCGCCTGGTCAGGCGGTCAACAACGCGCAGGGCGTATTGAGGCGAGTTCCTTGCGACGTGGGCGTGAATGGCCCGCAGATGGTCTCGAGCGGTGTCCGTCCAGTGAACCTTCACTTGTCGAGCCCAAACTCCGCGCGGACCGTTTCAACGCTGGTCGTGCGTCCCGCTTGACTATCCGCCAGCCCTGATTCGATGGCTAGACGCACGTATATCTCACGCATCAGGTCATCCCAGGTGGAGTCGTCCGGCATTCTTTCGATAAGTTTTCGAGCCTCTTCCTTGATGCCTGTCGTTGCCATTCGCAGATCCCCCCGTTGCCTCACCCCAGGCTACCTTAGCCCATGTTACGACAGCACCGACCCACACGCAACCACTCACGGGGAATCCTGCTTTGTTTGCGTGATAAGGTTCGCTTCCGACTCCGGACTTTGTGCCCATCGCTCGTCAGTGCTTTTCACGCTCGTCAGTCCTCACTGCTTTTTCGGCGTCCAGGCAAACGGCCCCCAGCCCGTCTTCCGAACCTGGCAGGTGCCGCAATCAAAATCCCTCAGAATCTCTCCGCCTCCCGTGATGCGGTCGGGTGAGATGAAGTCCACCTCGAAACGAAGGAGCATCGGACACATCTTCGTCTTTCCATCGGGCAAGGCGCAGCCGAGAAGAACGCGTGAAGTCCCAATCCAGCGAGTCCCGGCTCGCCGGCACTCGCTGCGAATGTACGCGCCTTGCTTGGCAGCCTGGGGCGGAATGTTTGACCACTCGGCAGTGAAGCGGTCGCCCTCAACCTTGACACGGTATTCCTTGCCGGTCGCTACGGACTTCCAAACCTGGGGAAGCCCGCCGGCTTTGGCGGCGGCACTCGCAGCCGGCTTGCCGGTGACTTGGTTTTCGGAACCGAACAGCAAGGATGCGGCGGCAAGAACTCCGCACAACAGAACGATAGAATAAGCTTTTGCGCTCAAACAGTTTCCCTCACTTTGCCGGGCACTCAACCACGGGTAAAATGGACCGCGGGTAACGCGGACTGCAGGTGGCAGAGGCCAACATCGATATTCCAGCTTTGCTCCGAGCTCGTTCAAGCCGACCCATTATTATCAACAACTTTCGCGCTTCAAAGGTCGAAAGAAGGATTCTTCCCAAATCGGCGTCGGGTGTCAAGTCTTATGGCAACGGTCATCGTGCCCTGTTTTGGCCGTTGCGAAGCGCAGATCGCGTCCTGCCGTGGTTATGCCCCCTCTTTATCTTAGAACGACAGCTTGTCCCGCTGCGGTTCTCCCCGAAATACGCTATTATTGTAGCTTATGCGGAGATGAGGCTCAAGCACAAAGTTTCGCGCTAACTCCGGTCTTGGACGGGGGCGCATTCACCAGAAATAACTCCTGTCGTGCCGCGATCTTGTGCTTTCGCGCTCATCCCAAATACGACAGCAATCCGCAGTCTTGCCGGTGTCCGAACTCGGGACGTGGTATCCCAAAAACGGACACCTCTCCTCACAGTGCCGGCCCCCTCCTCCTCGTAAGTCATTGGAAATAAATGCTGATACTCACAAACAGGATGGCAAGTCTCGTGCCCTAAGAGCACTAACGGAGCAGAGCGCAGTTCCTTGCTGCCTTGAAAAACGACTTTCCCCTCTCGGCGGAGGAGAGGGTACGGGAAAGCGGGTGCCGTATGAATCGCTGCCAGCCAACCACGCCCGGCCCGCCGACGGAGGAGGGGTAATCCCGGTTGAAGGGAGAGAAAACGATGAAGTCTAAGCATGGTGTATTGGACATCCCGCGCGAGTCTAATCAGCGACAGCGGCGAATACGCATGATCATTTATTGCGTTGTGGGGGTTGCGGTCCTCGCTGGCATCACCATTTTCCTGTCGCGCCTTAAGCCCGCCGCGCCTGTCGTAGAAAAGACGACGATCTGGGTTGACACGGTTAAGAAGGGCCCCATGGTGATTGCTGTTAGAGGCTTAGGGACTTTCGCCCCGCAAACGAAAGGCGCCAAGGCGCCGTCTAACAGCTCGACGGTGCTGCTGAAAATCCCTGAGGCGCAGGCCAAGGACGTGCGAACCGGCGAAGCGGCGACGATCGACATGCACAACGGAGTTGTTCCCGGTCACGTGGCGGGTGCAGCGCCCGTCGTGGTCGGTGGGGTGATGACGGTCGCGGTGAATCTGGATGGGCCAGTGCCCAAAGGCGTCACTCCGGGCCAGGAAGTGGACGGCACGATCGAGATCGAGAAACTGGACAATACAACCTACGTGGGCCGTCCGGTTTTCGGCCAGCCCAACACCACCGTATCCCTGTTCAAACTCGACCCGGACGGCAAGGGAGCCGGCCTCGTCGAGGTGCGTCTGGGCCGCGCGTCGGTGAATACCATCGAGGTGCTTAGCGGCTTGCAGCCCGCCGACAAGGTGATTCTCTCCGACATGTCGGCATGGGACAGCTTCAACCGCATCCGGCTGGAATGAAGTTCACCACGGGGGCGCAGAGTCGCCGGGAAGATGGGGACCGATCAATAAGCCCTCAGTGCCTCGATGGTTTCAATCCCAATGGAGAAGTGAAAATGTTAACGAGAATGGCATTTTGGCGAATGATAGTGACGATAGCTTTCGTGGTTGTGGTCCTGGCTCAGCCCTTGGCTGGGCAAAGCGGCAGGAAGGACGCTGGGCCGGAGGAAGCGACCCGCTTCGACTACTCGCACAGCCACGCCTTCCCCGGCGTTTTTTCACCCTACATGAGCCCTTTTGTTCCTCGACCGCGGCTGGACAACTCGCCACGGCTCCAAGACCTGATTTCGAATGGCAAACTGGTGCTGACGCTGGAAGACGCCATTGCGCTGGCTCTAGAGAACAATCTGGACGTCGAGGTGGCGCGATACAACCTGCCCATTGCCCAAGCGGACTATCTCCGCACCAAGGGGGGCGGGGCGGCGCGTGGCGCGGCAGGTTCGTTTGTATCCACCGCGGCATTTTCCGGCGCTTTGGGCGGCGGTCTGAGCAGTAGCAACAGCGGTGGCGGAGCCGGCGCCACAACTTCCCTGGGCGGCGGAATCTACGGCGGAAACACCGTCGGCTGTTGCGACCCGAGCTTCTACGCCTTCTACGGCTGGAGCAATGCCAGAACGCCGTTGGACTATACCGTGGTAAGCGGCGGCGTGAGTATCGAGACTAGTCACACCGCCGCCTTTCAAGGGGGCTACAGCCAAGGGTTTCTGACCGGCACAAGCTTCCAAGCCTACGAATACACCCAGCGCTACTCCTCGAACACCCCAACTTCCTTGTACAACCCGGAGTTTTACTCAGGCCTTTCGGTCGGCATCACGCAGAACTTATTAAACGGTTTTGGCTACCGCGCCAATGCGGTGTTCATCCGCCAAGGCCCGAACACACTGAAATTCGCCACGAGTAAATTCCGGGAAGCCGTGATCACCCAGGTGGCGGCGGTGGTGAGCACTTACTACGACCTGCTGGCCGATGAGGAAAAAATACGCGTGGCGCAAGAGGGGCTGCAAAATGCTGAAAAACTCCTGGAAAATAACCAGACGGAGTTAAAGATTGGCGCTGTTGCCCAATATGACGTGCTGAGGAGCCAAGAGGAAGTAGCCTTGAGGAAACAAGACCTACTGACGGCGGGAAACACGTTCTCACAGGATGCCCAAACGCTGAAGGCCAAGATTTCCAAGAGCTTCAATGATGAGTTGGCCAAGGTGGACATTCTCCCCACTGATAAGCTGCCGGAGCCGCATCCGGAGGATGTGCCGCCCCTGAATGAGGCTATGCGGGAAGCTACAAGCCATCGCCCGGAAATCGAACAGGCTGATCTCAACCTGCGCAACCAGGAATAAGTTATTCAGCAGACGCGCAATGCGCTCCTGCCTCAGCTCC
>JBELAJ010000167.1:0-15593 GCA_049508935.1 Terriglobia bacterium
TGCCGCACCGGAAGATTGTTGTAGTCACGCGCAAAAAACTGCCCGAGCGTCGCAAACCTCGTTAGCTTGCAGCAACTTGCACGTAAAGCGTCACTCCAACTCAATGGTGAACACCCGTTTCATCAGCCGGAGCGGGACAGGTGAGGGATCTCTTACTTAGCTTCGCGAGTCGTCCTGATCCGAATACTGCATTTCGGGGGATTCACAAGGTTTCTATTTTCCATTTTCTATTTTCCAGTTTCCTTTTTCTGGTGTTAAGTCATCCCTCCACCGGGCTCGCCACGCGCGCTCCCCAAATCTCCGATACCACCATGCCCGCCAGGATTAGACCGGCGCCTGCCAGTGTCCTGCCTCGAAAGTGTTCTCCCACAACCAGCCAGGAGGAGATGGCGGCAAAGACCGGCTCGAGGGCGAAGATTAGGGCAGTGTGCGCCGGGGGAGTGTATTGTTGCGCCCAATTCTGAACAGAAAAAGCTACCCCTGTGGCCAGCAGCGCAGTCACCAGGATCGCCACGACGAGGCGCGAGCTGAAGTGCAGCTTCTGTGCCGGAACAATGACCAGCGCGACTGACGCAAGCAAGCCGACCACTAAGATCTGCACGGGAACGAGATGCAGAAAGGAGAATCGCTTCGTATAGCGCCCCACCAGAACAATATGAACCGCAAACGAGGTCGCGCCTACAAGCGTGAAAATGTCACCCAGATTCACGCCGCTCATGCCGGAAGGCGCCACCAGCAGGTAAATGCCCCCAAGTCCCAAGACAGCCCCCAGAAGAGTGGCCGACCCCAGCTTCTGACCCAACACCATCATGATCAGAGGAACCAGGATCACACTGAAGCCCGTAAGGAAGGCGCTTTTCGAAGGCGTGGTATAAACCAGGCCCCAGGTTTGAAACAGGTAGCCCCCGAAGAGAAACAAACCCATGATCGATCCGGGGAGGATTGTTTCCGTCCCGACGCGGCCTCGACCCAGAACTATCAGGAGGAGAAACCCAGCCAGCAGGAACCGCACGGCCAGAAAAGGCAGTGGAGAAGCGTCGATGAGAGCACCTTTGACGATCACAAAGGTGAATCCCCAGATGGCGGTTATCGACGCCAATGAAAATTCAGCTTTTGTTCGGAGGTTCAAGGGTGGAGCTCGAACATAACGGCTCGGCTCTTCGACTCTGGACTACCGACTTTCGACTCTCGACTTCCCGAACGCTCCCAGCAGATTCACTGGACGCGGCTCGAATTTCTGCCCGGCTGTCGAATGGTCTGCCACGACCGGCCGGTAAAGCGTATGGCAGCGCTCGCAGCGGTAAATCTCGGCGCCTCGGCCGAACTCCTTGACGGCTTCTTCTTCGTCCGCAGTGGAAGCGAGACGGCGGCGATCGTCGTAATACCAACGCTTGAGGTGGCCGACACAGAGCTCTCCCTTAGCGTCTTTCTGATCACAGGCCCGCTGGCCCGGTTTCTTTTCTTTGACTGTGAAACCCACGGCGACCTCCCGCGGAATCGAATCATTGAGCCATCGAGTCATTGAGTCAATAATCGATGTTCTATTGAATCATTACAGACTTACGAGTCGACAGTCAACAGGGTCAGCAAACAGGCGGCTCAGTGGACCAATGGCTCAATGGCTCAATGACCCAATGACTCAATGACTCAATTTTTCAGTACTCGACTCTCACCAAGCAGAGCCCTTGCGCCGGAGCGGTGGGACCGGCCAGCGTTCGGGCGCGAGCCTCGAGAATTCGTGTGATGTCGATGGGGTCCAACTTCCCTCGACCAACCTCGACCAGCGTGCCCACGATATTGCGCACCATATGGTGAAGAAACCCGCTTCCGGTGACCTCGTAGATCAGCACACAAGTGCGGGGGCGGCGGAGAATGCGGGAGGTGAAGATTGTTCGCACAAGGGTCGTCTCCGCTTTGTCCCGTAGCACAGGCACTCCTGCCTGTGCGGCGTCTGTTGCAGCATCTCGTAGCACAGGCAAGAGTGCCTGTGCTACGGAGGTCTCCGCCGCTGCGAAGCTTGTGAAATCGTGCTTGCCTTCAAATAGCTTCGCGGCCTGGGCCATGCGGCCGATGTCCAAAGGAAACGGATAATGCCAAACGAACCGGTTAATAAAAGGCGAGGCGACTGGCACCTGGAGAATGCGGTAACGGTAGGTCTTCGAACGAGCGTCTCGGCGGGCGTGAAAACGAAGCGTGGCCTCGCTAATATCTTTAACGCGCACAGTCTGTTGCAGAGTATTATTCAAGGCTTTCAGGAGATTTTCACAAGGGATTCTGCAAGCGGTTTTGAAGTTGGCGACTTGATTCAGGGCGTGCACCCCGGCATCGGTTCTCCCCGACCCGCAGACTTGGACCTTGTCGCCAAGGATGCGCTCGATCGCTGACTCCAGGCACTCCTGCACCGTCGGGGCGTCCGGTTGACGCTGCCAGCCATGAAAATCCGTGCCGTCGTAGGAGATAATCAAACGAAGGTTTCGTAATTGAGTCATCGGAAAATTGAGCCATCGGGCGATTGAGTCATTGAGTCACTGGCTCGCTACAATAACAGAACTGTCGCCTCAGAAGTAATCCAGCCTCAGACGATTATAGCGACAATGTAATGCGATTGGTGCGATGTTTTGCCGATTCTCTGAATAGCGGAAGAATGAAGGCAAGACAAAAAGTAGTTAACCGAACGACTCGATGCAATGGCTCAATGACACGATGGCTCAATGACTCAATGGACTGATCTTCGTCCCGCACTCCCCGCAAAACTTTACAGGCACGGGATTCTCGAAACCGCACTTAGGGCAGACATAATCCTGGGGAGGGCTTTTCTTCCGCGAGGCACGGCGCGCGGCGATCTCACGTTCGAGCAAAGCGTCGATCTCTTTGAGCTGTTCAGCTTCCTGGGACGCCGCCATGAGGGTAGCGGCTTCGCCCAGATAGTTTTGCTTGAGGCTCTGGTAGTCTTGGGAGGCGAGTTTTCCGGACTGATACTCGAATTCCAGATCCTTGAGATTTTCGTAGACCACCAGCCGGCGCCGCTTCAAGTCGGAAAGCGGCGTGACATCCACCGGCAAACTGGAGGTCGCCGCGCTTTCCCGAGCGAGCAGGGGCATCGCTACAAAGACGGCCATGCCGACAGCAACCAGCACTGCAAAAAGTGGAAACATGGCGTTCGCTCACCTTAACCTACAAATTCTGCGCGGACTCGCAGTCCCTCCCGGCACAGCAGTCGAGTTCATCGCGCTGTAGCTTCTACTCGCGGCCTGCGGTGAAGTTTGCGATGAATGTCAGGCCAGAACTCCTTCACCATAAGCGTGAATGTGTCCAACGCAACCTGCGTGCCCCATACGCTCGCCGTATTCGGCAGATTCCGGTCTTCCCTGGGATGATACGCGTATGTGGAAATGCCGGCAGCAGTCGCGCTTCCCACGATCTCCGAGAAATTGAACTCCGCGCGCCCTGAATCTGTGCGGGTGATGAAGATCCGGCTCACAGCGTATCCTGCCCGGTGTGCAAACGATCCCGTACCGGATCGAAAGTAGCGAGGGTCCTGTCGAAGCGCCGAAGGTAGCGCCGCGGCGACTAAGAAATTCTCGATCGCGCTGTCGCCGAACGCCGCCCCGTAGCGCTTGCCGTAGCCCGCGAACCCTTGCCCGAATTGACGCTCGCTGTTTTCCGCCTGGCTGATGCCGGCCAGCAATCCGTACCAGGGGTACTCAAACTTGTCGAACTGGCTTCGCGCCTCCGTTTTGAATTTTTCCGATGCGGAAAGAGGCGGCAGCTTGTCGGCACTCGACACCGTCAGGAAGTTAGGCAAGGCATAAAAAAGCCGATCGTTGGTAGCGCCGCTGTCACGCTCATCCTTTGCCGGCGTTTTCGGATCGGTGCTGCTGTTGTCCGCCGCCTTGCGCTGGTCCATCGAAGTTGTGCTTGCGGGTGGCTGCTGTTGCGGTCTGGCCGGAAGTGCGATAAGCAGGAGCGCCGTCATGACTTCGGCCAGTAACCCACCCCAGGGCAGCCAGTTGCGGCTAGTCATTCCCCGCATCTGACCGCGGCAGCCTGCCTGAAACCAACATCTGGATTAGCTGTCCTTTGTCCATCTTCGCGCTCCAACTCATTAGATACGCGTTCGGACAAAAGGTTCCACTTGCAGCGAGCCCGTCAATCCTTTACTCCCAGACCCGCAGACTTCATCTCTTCTTCCACAGCCGCAAGTAACTTCGGGTCCAGGGGCTTAGCTGACGTCGCAACTGCGACGGGCGAGGGTTTCCGCCATCGGCGCACCACGGCAACAACAAACGACAGGCCGGCAAGCAAACCAACGCTGGGCAAAATCCAAGCTGTTAAGCTGAACCCCTTGGCCGGCGGTGCAGCCAGGACTTGCACTCCATACCGTATCGCCAAATCTTGGAGTATCGTTGTTTCGTCCTTACCCGCTGCGATTTCCTGCGCGATGACGGGACGCATTTGCGCAACCGTCGCGCAATCGCGATGTGGACAATGGTTCAAAGTCGCGACACATCCGCACAGGCACATCACTTGGTCGCCGATTGACTCGAGGGTTGGCTTCCTGGGGGCGTCTGCCCGCGTTAAAGAAGCAAAGCCCAAAACCAAGGCCAGGACGATAGCGGCCCACTGCGCTGGCGGCAGCGAAATGCGCTTCACGTTGCTGTTTTCCGATTTGCGATGTGTCACTTGCATTTCGGTTGTAGAGGCGGCCCTTCTGGCTGCTCGGGCAGCCGGAGCGTTCGATCCTCCGCAAGTGCCCCCTCACCCGTCCCGATCCGGCTGATGAAACCGCCGGCTCGGGACACCCTCTCCCCAGGGAGAGGGCTGTCATTCCTATGCGCTCCTAACCCGCGTCGCTGGCCGACACTGCGATATCCTGAGTGCGGCGAATTTCCGCCATCTCCCGCTCGACCCGGCTGGGAAAGAGCGCCAGGAGGGTTCCAAGGAAAACCACCACTCCGCCGATCCAGACCCACACCACCAGAGGGTTGACGAAAACCTCGATCACCGCCTTGCCGGTGTCCTCATCGAGTCCTGAAAGAACCACGTAGAGGTCCTCGGCAAGCGTGGGATGAATGGAGACGTAGCTTGTCGTCTCCTGGCTGGCTTTGTAGAAGCGTTTTTCGGGATGCATCGAAGCGAAGGCGTGGCCGTCCTTGGTAACGGTGATGAGCGCGCGCGAGTACGCGTAATTGGGAGTGTCGCCGTTAGTCAGTCCATCGCAACGCAGCAGGTAATTGTTCACGCGCAGCAGGTCTCCCTCCTGCATCAGAGCCTTGGCCTTGGTCTTGAATGCCAAGCCGGCAAACCCGATAAAGAGCAGCACGATGCCTAAGTGCACGACGTATCCGCCGTAGCGCCGCGTGTTGCGCATGGTGAGGTTATAGATAGCCTGCGCAAAGTTCTCGCCCCCGGTCTTCATGCGCGTCCGGGCGCCTTTCCAGAACTCGCCTAAAACGCAAACCGCCACGAAGACGCAGAGGCACAGGGTCATCAAGGCATAGAAATGCCGCACTCCCGCGACCAGCAGAAACACGCCGCATGCTCCCGAGACAATCAATGGCAGGATGAAGTTCCGCTTCAGGCTCTGGAACGAAGTCTTCCGCCAGGCCAGCAGCGGCCCAGCGCCGGTCAGAAATAAGAGCAGCAGGCCCATGGGAATGGCCGTCTTGTTGAAGAACGGAGCGCTCACGGTGACGGTCACACCCTGCACCGCTTTGGAGATCAGCGGGAATAGCGTTCCCCAGAGGACCGCAAAAACCAGCGCCAACAGTATCCAGTTATTGAAAAGGAATCCGCTTTCCCGGGAAACCAGGGAATCAAGCTTGTTCTCACTCTTGAGATGGTCGAGGCGGAGGAAAAGCAGGGTGAGCGAGAAGAACACAATGATGCAAAGGAACACCGCGAAAAAAGGCCCTATGCTGGATTGCGCGAAAGCGTGGACCGAAGAGACAATTCCGCTGCGGGTGAGAAAGGTGCCGAAAATACTGAGGAAGAACGTGGTGATGACCAGCACCACATTCCAGACTTTCAGCATTCCGCGCTTTTCCTGGATCATCACCGAGTGCAGAAACGCGGTTCCCGAAAGCCAGGGCAACAATGATGCGTTCTCGACCGGGTCCCAAGCCCAGTAGCCGCCCCAGCCAAGGACGGCGTAGGCCCAGTTACCGCCCAGAAGAATGCCGAGGCCCAGAAGCGCCCAGGGGACCATCGTCCAGCGCCGCGTGGTGCGAATCCAGTTGTCGCCCAATTGCCGAGTGATCAGCGCGCCCATGGCGAAGGCGAAGGGAACCACCATGCCCACGTAGCCCAGGTAGAGCATGGGAGGATGAATCACCATGGAGTGATATTGCAGCACGGGATTCAAACCGTTGCCGTCGGGCGGCGAAAAGGGCTGCGCGCCAGCAGCCGTAGAAAGCGATAGCTCCTGAAAGGGGTTGGCAATGAACAGGACCAGGGACGAGAAGAAAACGCCCGTCCCCATCAGCACCGCCACCACGTAAGGCATCAGTTGGCGGTTCTTGTGCCGGTTCAGCAGGATGGCCAGTGCGCTGTAAATCGAAAGCAACCACGTCCAAAAAAGCAGCGAGCCTTCCTGCCCGGCCCAGAGCGCTGCGACTTTGTAAAAAGTCTGCAGGTCGCGATTGGAGTGTTCGGCCACGTAGGCGTTGTGAAAGTTATTGGTGAGGATCAGGTACTCGAGCGCGGCCACGGCCAGCGTCAGCATGACGAAGAAAGACAGGGCGGCGCGCTCCGCGCTGGTTGTCAGCCGCGAACTGCGCAACTTGCCGCCCACGGCTCCGGCGACGACCGCATAGGCGGCAAATGCCAGCGCAGCGACGAGGCCTACGGTTCCGAGTTGGTTCATAAACACCCTGTCGCAGAATAGGAGGGGCTCGCGAGCCGCCCCTACTTCCGTTTGTTACAAACCTGCAACCTTGGCACTGCCCGCCGGCGATACCGGCGCCGCCTGGTATTTCGAGGCACACTTCGCCTGGATCTTCTCCGCCTGAAACTCGCCTGTGGAAAGATAATTGCCGTCGATGATTGCCTGTGCACCGTCTTTAAACGTATCCGGCAAGGTGTCAGTCCCCACGTAGATCACAGGAATGGAGTTCGCGTCCTGCGCGAGGCGGAAAGTGACCTTCCCTGCCCTACGCTCGACCGAGCCGGGTTTGACCGTGCCGCCCACGCGCACGCGCTGCCGTGCCGCCCGCCCCTGCATGAGTTCGTTGACGGTAACGTAGTAAGTCTTGCTTTCCTGGAAGCCTGAGACAGCCTCCCAGCCGACCACGGCGAGAATAATACCTACACCAATGCCAAATTTAAGCTTGCGGTTTATCATAGTTCAGCTGGACGTATCCCTGAGCCGGTGCTGAGGCCGTTCGGACCTTTCGCAACCCCAAACTTAGATTTTGCACCCACCTTGGCGCAGAGTCAATACTCTTACGAATTCGCAATCTGCGAAATTTCGCTTGACCAACCAAGGCTTTGCGAATGTAATGAAGTCGAGATGGTATCCCCAAAGGTTATTCGCACTGAGAAAGAAAACGACGCCTACACTGAAGTCCTCTACGACCTGGATCAGCGCAGTCAGGACCTCACACCGGCTGAGAAAGAACTGGCGGAGCTTCTGACCTTGCTCATCGCGGATTTCGAGGAACGGCATTACCGTCTGCCGCGTGCGAAGCCGCTGGATGTGTTGCATTTCCTGATGGACCAACACAGCCTGAAGCAGAAAGACCTCGTGGGCGTCTTCGGGACTGCCAGTGTTGTGTCGGAAATCCTGAATGGCAAACGCGAGTTGAACAAAGGCCAAATCGCGCGCCTCAGCGAGCGCTTCCAGGTCTCTCCAGAACTCTTCTTTTGAAATCCACATAACGTTCCGGCTGGAGCTTCTCAATCGAGAGAGATTGCGGTATTCCAGATTGAGGGCTCCGGTACCCTCTGCGACAATCCGCGCAAGGCGTCGCGACCCGTGTTAGAATCACGCTTCAGAAGCTACGGCAAACTCAAAGGAGGAACGCCATGAAACGCTATGCCATACTCGTCTGCGCCATGCTCCTGTTCACGCTGATTGCGGAAGCGCAGCAGAAGCCCAACATCGTGGCGGAAGGCGGCACGCCGGACGACCGCGCCTCAGCGCGCGTGCTTTACTGGAACGCCAAGACGGATTCTGCCGCCGGACAAGTGGCGATCGATTACGGCCGGCCAGTTTGGAGGAAGGAATACAACGACACCGCCAGGTTCGATGCGATGACGCGTGGGAAAGTCTGGCGAATGGGCAGCAACTACTGGACGATTTTGGACACCAACCTTCCTTTATCCATCGGCGGGAAAACGGTTCCGGTTGGTCTTTATTATCTGGGCCTGCATCGCTCCGATAACGGCTCAGAGTGGAGCTTAGCCTTCATTGATCCAGCCAGGGTCCGCAAGATGCACCTCGACGCCTTCCAGATTGAGCGCGCGCCGGTGGAATTCCAAGCCCAGATGTCGACCGTCGCCAAGAGTGAAAACACTGCGGAAAAACTGACCGTCACGCTTTCCTATCCGAAGGATGCCATCAAGCATGTCACCATGAAGATCGCCTGGGGCAACTTGCTGCTCAGCACGCCGATTGAGGTTACGGTGCCGGAGTAGAGCGGGCTTCGAGTGTCATTCCGAGCGGAGCGAGGAATCTTGCTCTGAAGTTTGATTCTCGACGGCGGCGGGCCGAGCAAGGTCCCTCGCTGCTCTGAAAATCGTGGCGCGGGCGTCCCGCCCGCGGTCGCGCGGGCATCTTGCCCGCGCGCGGGAGCGGGACGCTCCCGCGACAGCGGGCGAGACGCCCGCACCACATCCGTCTACCGCCGCTTGATTTTCATGATTTCCGGCGCCCATCAGCGAAGAGAGACAACGCACAGCTTCCCGGCTATAATGAGCAGCTTGTTTCTGCATTGATCCTCCGGTGTGCCGGTGTCCGGCTCGCGCCAGGGATGAAGCCACCGGGCGCCGGACAGCGCGCAGGTAGTCCGAAGCAAATCTGGCTGAGGCAACGATGCCAATTCAGAGCGTTTACACACTCTCAAAAGATGACCCCGAAGCGCGCACGTGGCTCAGCTTCCTTCACCGGCACGGTTATACCCGACTGAAGAATCTGGTGATCGAGCGGGTTTTTTGGCTGGAAGGCTCGGTGAACCTCGACCGCCTGATGCCCCTTCTTGTGAACCCGCTTTATCAGGCGCCGGGAGACCGGTCACAACTCGATCCGAGGCTTGGTCCGATTATTGAAATCGCGTATCGGCCTGCAGTGACCGACCCGGAGACGCCTTCGATCTTGGCCGGAGCGCGAGCTCTGGGTGAAGCGGGACTGGAATTTGCCCGCCTTAGCCGGCGGTATCAGTTCTGGGGTGTGGACGAAGCCGAAGCGCGAGGCATCGCCGCCCGCTACCTGTACAACCGCGTTGTGGAGCGCATCCGCGAGCCAAATGAAATCATCGCCACGCTTCGCCCCACGGGTGAACCCGATCCGGTATCCACAATTGCTTTTCGAGGCTTGAGTGACCAAGAGCTGGCTGCTCTTTCCGAGGCGCGTTCCTGGTACGCGCCCCTTTCCCAGATGAAGGCCCTCCAGGCGCACGAACTCACCCAAGGCCGGCCGCACACGGATGCCGAAATCGAGATCCTGGTGCAATCGTGGAGCGATCACTGCTACCACACCACCTGGAAAAGCCTAGGGTTGCTGAAGAGGCTGAGCGAGGCGACGGCGCGCATCAACCATCCGCTGGTTGTTTCTTCCTTTAAGGACAACGCCGGAGGTATGGAGTTCTATGAGGACTGGGTAGTGACCATCAAGGGTGAGACCCATAACTTTCCCAGCTCCATTGCTCCATTCGGCGGCATTGCCACGAAGCACGGCGGCGTGATTCGCGATACGCTCGGGTTCGGCAAGGGCGGCTACCCGATTGGCGGCACGACCGTGATGGGAACGATGGATCCTCGGATTTCGGAAGTTCCCCCTGGAGCGCTGCACCCGCAGTTGATCGTTTCGGAATCGATTCGGGCCACTTCTTATTACACCAACCCGATGGGTATTCCCATGATGCACCCGGTTTACCGCATCCATCCGGGTTACGCCAAATGCTTTGCGCTGGGGCATTCCGTGGGATTGATTCCCAAGAAATACGCTCTGAAAGCCGCCCCGCAGCCAGGGGATGTGGCCCTGCTGATCGGCGGAGAGACGGGCCGCGACGGCATTCACGGCGCCACGGCCAGTTCTACGGGAATGACGGGCGAGACTCTGCAAAAGGAATCCGCCGCCGTCCAAATCGGCCATCCAATTACGGAGCGCAGGTTCACTTCGGCCATTCCGGTTTTGCGCGATCAGGAATGCATTCGCACCATCACGGACCTTGGAGCCGGCGGCATCTCGTGCGCGGTGGGCGAGATGGGCTCCGAGACGGGAGTACGCATCGACCTGGATGCTGCGCCCTTGAAGGACAAAAGCCTCACGGCCTGGGAAATCCTGCTTTCCGAATCGCAGGAGCGCATGCTGGTAGCCGTGCCACCCGAAAAACTCGAGGAGGCGCGGGCGATTTTGGAGAGGTACGAGGTGGGTTATTCGATCCTGGGCCGCTTCACCGCCACCGGACGTTTAGAGGCTACATGGAGAGGCAAGACAGTTGTGGACCTGGAGATGGCCTTCCTTTGGGAAGGCTGCCCTATCGACCCTCTCGAGGTGGCGCGGCCACAGCGGGACCTCCGGCCCTTGAGCATACCCGAGCCGCATGCGGCAGCAGCGTGGTCTCGCGCGATTCGCGGCGTACTGGGACATTACCACTGCGCGGACCAGAGCGCTGCCGGTTGCCGCTTTGACACGACCGTGCAGGGGCGAACTGCCGTGGGGCCGTACGGCGGCAAGAACCACACCATGCCGACCGATGTTTATATTTCGGCGCCTTTGCGCGGCAAGCCTTACGGCGCGATCACCACTCTGGCCTTCAATCCGTTTTATGGCGAAATCGACCCGGCGGGGCTGGCGCGCCTGATGACCATTGAGGCTATCACCAAGGCGGTGGCCGCGGGCGCGGACTACCGCGAGATGGTCCTTTGCGACAACTTCTACACGCCGCGGGTGCGTCCGGATATAGCCTGGGATTTGCGCGCCATGGTCGAGACCATCTCCGACCTGTCGGTGGCGCTGGGCGTGCCATTCATCTCAGGCAAGGATTCGAGCTCGGGAACATTCGCGACTGCCGGCCGCCGCATTGATGTGCCGCCTACGCTGGTGGTAGCAGCGATGGGGCGCCTTCCGGATGTCAGGAAAGCGGTGAGCAAGGAATTCAAGCGCCCGGGGAATCGCCTTGTCCTCGTGGGGCGGTGGGACTCCGCTTCGCTGGGCGGCAGTGTATACGCCGATAGCTGTGGGCAGCGCGGAGATCGGCTCTTCGATGCGTACGATGCAAGTTCAATTCGGAAGGTCTGGGACACACTTCTGGAGCTGCACAAGCAGGATGGGTACGCGTCAGCGTCAGCTATCGCAGAGGGGGGAATCCTGTTGCGCCTCTTCGAAGCCGCCTGGGGATCAGGATATGGGGCTCGAGTTTTCCTCGACGCATTTTCTGCCGCAGGTGCACGCCGTGGCGGGCCCCTGCAATCGTTCGCTAGAAAAGACGGCGCGATATTTGGGGAGTTTGTCGGCTCGGTCGTCCTCGAGGTGTCCTCGAAGTTTGACTTGGATGGACAGTTGGCGAAGGTGCGTTACCAGGTTATCGGCGAGGTCCTGCCGGAGCCACGATTGGTTCTTCAGGACAGGACGAACGTGGTGTGGCAGGACACAACCGAGGCCCTTGGCGAGGTCTGGGGCAGCGCGTTCAGGGAGGTCATCGAATGAGTCGGGGCGTCACTGCCATTCTCTACAGCCCGGGAACCAATTGCCATGAGGAGACCGCGGCGGCTATTGAATTCGCAGGCGGACGGACTCAACTTGTGCTGCTGCGGGATTTGCTGGATGGCCGCGCGCGGCTCAGCGATTTCCAGGCGGCTGTCATCCCCGGCGGTTTTTCTTACGGCGACCACCTGGGTGCGGGTCGCATATTTGCCACCATGCTTGTGGCCTGCTTGCGCCAGCAACTGGAGGAGTTCCTGGCGGCTCATAAGCCCTTGCTGGGAATCTGCAATGGCTTCCAGGTTTTGACTGAATCAGGCATTCTCCCGGGACGCACGCCGGGGAACCGCAGCATGGCGCTTCTCGAGAACCAGTCTGCTCATTTTGAAGACCGGAAGATCAGGCTGGTAGTTTCAGCGGAGGCTTGCGCCTGGACTGAGGGCCTGGCAGGCGAAATTCTCGAGATGCCTACGGCTCACGGCGAGGGCCGACCCCTGGTTTGCGAGGGCCCCGGGGCAGCCACACGGGTGGTCTTCCGCTATACTGACGCCCAGGGGCGGCCTACGATGGAGTATCCCAGCAACCCCAATGGCGCTCCGGAATCGGTGGCCGGCGTTACTGACGAAACGGGCTTGGTTCTGGGACTGATGCCGCACCCCGAACGCGTTTCGTTGCCCGCCCATTACTCGCAGGACGGGCTTAAGATATTCGTGAATTTGGTGAAGTGGCTCAACAGGTAGATAGCATGTAGTAGGTGGTAGGTGGGAAAGGACGGTAGCCGGTACTCGATAGGAGGCGGGGTTGGGGCTCGCACCTGACGCTTCAGACACCCCATCCGCCTCCTGCGACACACCACCTGCTTATTCTGGACGCCCATGAAAATTCTCCTCGTCGACGACGAACCGGATATCTGCAAACTGATCAAAACTCTGGTCGAGCCCTTGGGAGTGGAAGTACGGACGTCGTCGGACAGCCGGGAGGCCGCATCAATCCTGGAGCGCGACAAGTTCGATGGAATCATGTTGGACGTCGCCATGCCGGGTTTGGACGGCTTCCAACTCGCCCGGCGAATTCGCTCCACTCCGCCTAACCAGCAGGCTCCCATCATCATGTTAACTGGCATGGATGACGTGGAAACCATGCGCCGGGCGTTTGAAGCCGGAGTAACCTTCTTCCTTGGGAAGCCTGTCTCGCGCGAAAAGATCTACGCCATCTTCCGCACTGCACGCGGCGCCATGCTGGCGGAACGGCGCAGGACCGCGCGCCTCCCGTATCGCACTGCCGTCAGCGTCGATTGGGAAGCACAGCGATTCACTTCCATGAGCATCAACATCAGCGAAGGCGGCATGGCGCTGGAAGGCTCAGGCACTGCGGTGGTTGGCGATACCCTCAGTTTGGAATTCAGCATGCCCGATGCAAAGCACACCATAAAAGTCACCGGAAAGATCCGAGGCAAAGATGCCACGGGCCGCACCTCGATCGAGTTCATCGACCACGCAGAGGCCAGCCGCGAAATCATTCGCGAGTATATGTACGGCAAGATTACGGAGTGACGGAGGTAGGAGGTAGGTAGTAGGTGGCAGGTGGTATGTGGGGAAAGCATACGCTGGCGTAGTCCCCACCTACCACCTACGATCTACCACCTACCTGTCATCCTGCCATCCCTGACCAGCGGAAATAAACCTCGAGAAGGCGCGCACCATCCAGGGCCGTGTAAACAGCGGCGATCCCGAGGAATGTCCCATAAGGCCAGTGATAGTTGCGGAAGCGCGGCGCCGCGAGGGTGATCGACAAGGCGACGATCGACCCTGCAAAAGAGCCCAGCAGGATCGTAAGCAGCGTCAGCGGCGCACCCAGAAAAATCCCCACCATGAGCATCAGCATCACGTCGCCAAACCCCAGGTAATCCTTCTTCCGTCCACCTAAAATGAAAAAGGCCGTCCCGACAGCGTAGAACAACCCGCCTCCGACAATTGCTCCGAGGAGAGCGCCTAGGACGGACAACGCCGCTCCCGGAAGGAACAAGCCCATTCGTTCGGCCAGCCATCCCAGTGGGCGGCTGTCAACGTCGATGAACAGGCTCAACACCGCGCCCAGGCTGATTCCGAATATAGTCACTGAGTGCGGGATGAGCCGCTCTCTGAGGTCCGTGAAAATGACGACGATGAGGAGCATCACGAGAGCGGCATATTTGACGAATTCGGGGCTAGGGCCAAAACGGCGGAAAGTAGCAACCAGCAGGATCGCGGTGAGAGCTTCAACTATGGCATATTGCGGCGAGATCCGGGCATGGCAATCCCGGCAACGGCCTCGCAATAGAGCATAGCTCACGAGCGGGATGTTGTCGTACCATCGAATGGTGTGATTGCAGAGCGGGCAATGCGAGCGCGGCAGCACGATCGATTGCTTGTGGGGAAGGCGAACAATACACACGTTCAAGAAGCTGCCAAATAGCAATCCGAATAGAGTGATTAGGAAGTAAGCCATGATTGACCGGGCGTTCTCCTCTGATACCTCGATTTACAGCCACCACCCCCTACCCCCTCCTTACAAAGGAGGGGAATTCCACATCCCCCTCTTCTCTGAGGAGGGGGTTAGGGGGTGGTGGGGCGCTACGCCGAATCATTTAGCCAAGAGGCGCCGATAAAGTACCTCCGTGCGCTGGACCATTATATCAATAGTGAACTGGCGTGCCCGCTCCCGGCCGTTTAATCCCCATTTCGTAAGTCGCACTCGGTCGGCCGCCGCGGCCAATATCGCTTCTGCCAGCACCGCAGGCGCGCCTGGCTCAATCAACCATCCTGTGCGTCCTTCTTCAACCACCTCCGGCAGTCCCCCCACCCGGCTGGCCACTACGGGAAGGCCATATGACATGGCCATGAGAGCCGACGAACCTAGCCCCTCGGACTTTGACGGCATTATGAACAGGTCCAGTGCGGAGAAGAACTCTGCGAGGTCATGGATCGTGCCGCAAAGACGAACCCGCTCTCCAAGCGCCGAGTACCTCTGAGCCACACGCGGGCTGCTTAAGGTTGGCCCATCCCCCGCCAGCAGAAGTCGTGCTTGCGGCAAGCTTTCCTTCAAGATTTGGAATGCTCGAAGGGCCACATCCTGCCCTTTTTCATGCGTGAATGCTCCTAAGTGACCGATCAGGAACTCGCTCTCCGTGGCGCCCCAGCGGGCGCGAACTCTTGCCCGGGCCCCCTTCGCTGGCAGTTCTGCGGGCAATTCGATTCCATCCGGAATCACTTCGATCATCGACTCGGGCAAGCCGCAACGTATCGCCCCCTGGCGGATGAAATCCGAAACCGCGATCACCGCGTCGCAGGTGTGCGCATACTTGAGGGAATACGTCCAACGCTGACCTTCGCTGGGGAGAAAGGCCACGCGACGGCTGGCCACGCGCCGAACCGGCAATCCCGCGGACGCCATCCAGGACACCGTCTGCCCGTGTCCGTCATGCGCATGAAGAACGTTGCATGGCGCGGCGCGCAGCATGTGACGCAACTGCAGAACTCCATACATATGGAAGAGGTCGTGCGCGGGAAGCGAGAAGGTGGGGAAAATTTCCTTGCGGGCGCAGGTCTCGAGATCACTCTCCTCCCGGCAAACGACGATCTGGCAATAACCCCGCTCGCGAAGCCTGCGTGCAAGATTCAACAACTGCCGTTGACCGCCGCGTAGGCTTTCGCCAAGATCGATATGCGCGATTTTCAGTGGTCTCGAGGAA
>JBELAJ010000168.1:0-15567 GCA_049508935.1 Terriglobia bacterium
TGGCGATTCAGGGCGGCCTGCAATCGCAGTCGCAGTTTAGCGTGGACGGGGTTTCTATCACCAACACAACGGGCAACTCGCCGCTTCACAACGCCTTCCCTTCCGCGGAATCCATCGCCGAAATCAAGGTACAAGGGATCGGGAGCCCGGCGGAGTTTGAGCAGCCGGGCGACGTCACCACGACCACGAAGGGCGGAACAAACACTGTGCATGGATCAGGGTTCTGGTACACTCAGAATTCCGCGCTCAACGCTCTTCCCTATGGAGCGGTCACGAAGCCCCGGCAAATCGCCAACGACTTCGGTGGCAGTTTCGGCGGGCCGGTCGTCATCCCGCATCTCTACAATGGGCAGAACAAATCCTTCTTCTTTGCGGACTACGAAGGGTTCCGGCTGCCGCGCACAAGCACCATCGAGAACACCGTTCCCACGCCAGCCATGAAAAGCGGCGACTTGGGCTTTCTCTGCACCCAGTCGGGAGGCAATTTTAACGCCGCCGGCATCTGCAGCAACACGGCGAATCAACTCTACAGCCCCTACAACGGCCAGCCTTACTTGAATGACGTGATTACGGGGATCAATCCAGGGTCAACGGCGTTCCTCGGGTTTTACCCCAACCCCAACGTCGGCAGCGCCTTCACCGCCAACAATTACCGCATTAACGTTCCGGCGAATTTGGACTCGAACGGATTTGACGTGCGGGGAGATCAGTATTTCGGCCAGAAACTCTTCGTCACAGGGCGCTTCACTTTCAAGAACGTTCCCCAGCTATCTCCCGAGGAACTCACCATCCCTTCCAGCACCAGCTACGAGCATGTGCGTATGCTCGTCGCCTCGGGGACGTATACATTCCGGCCCACGCTGCTGAACGAGTTTCGCTTCGGGTTGACCGACGACCTCTCGGGGACGCAGAACCCATACAACGGCAAACCCTTCACGGAGTCTCTCGGCTTCGCCAACATCAACGACTTATGGTACAACGGGCTTCCCGAGGTCGATTTTAACGGAAGCAGCGGGACTTCAGGTCTTACTGTCGACCGCATGAATTCGGTGGGCCAATCGCGGACCTACGAGTTTTCGGACAGCCTGAGCTGGGTCAAAGGCCGCCACGCTTTCAAATTCGGATTTGACGCGATGAAGATGCGTGCTGTAGACGCTTTGGGCTTCCAGGGCGCTGACAACTACGGCACCTACGGCTTCAACGGCATGTTCACAGGTTACGATTTCGCCGATTTCCTGATCGGCGCCCCCGCCACGTCGTTCTTGGACAACGTTCAATTGGATAACGATGGTCGAAACTATATCCTGGCCTTCTTTGCTCAAGATAGCTGGAAGATCTCAAAGCGCTTGACCATCGAGTTGGGTCTGCGTTTTGACTATCACCCGGGTTACACCGACGCCAGCGGCCAGATTGGTAACTTCATCCAAACTCCCCTTTCCGGTGGAGCCGTCTACCCCGATGGATCGGCCAAACTTCTGGCGACCTCATTCCTCCAATCGTTTGACGCTTGTCCAAACGCAGCATTGCCCGGCTTGGCCAGCGACCCCATGTCAGCCAACGGCGCTCCCTGCACTCCCGTTGTGACCGCCTCCCAGGCAGGTATTTCCCAGGGGTTGCGCAACACCTCGAAACGAGCTTTGCCGCGCTTTGGCTTTGCCTACAAGCTCACGAATGACGATAAGACGGTGCTGCGCGGCGGCATCGGGGCTTATCAGGCCTCGACCTTGGGCTCCGTCTACTACTCACTCACCGGAACCCTCCAGGCTTATACGAATGAGTACTATAACGTCGAAACAGCGGGCGTTGGCCCCGCCTTCGTTTGGCCCGCCACTTCCTCCCTCAGCACCGCGGGAGGTGTAGCCCCCTACGGCAGCGCTTACTTTGGCACGGCCAACTCCATCGCCTGGAAAGAACCCTATTCACTCCAGTGGAACCTCTCGCTCGAGCGCGATCTCGGGAAAGGGACCGGTCTGCGTCTCACTTACGTCGGCATGAACACCACCAACTTGGTCTGGGCGCCCGACGATAACCAATCGCTGCCCTCAACCATTCCCTATGAAGCTCAACCCCTCAGCAGCCGCCCCTACCCGAATTGGGGTGTGGTGAACACACGCGCCAACGGCGCCACCGCCACTTTTGAGGAGGCTCAAGTGGAAGTGACGCACCGGGTCGCCTCGGGCCTGACGCTCGACAGCACCTACAGTTGGTCCCACAGCCTGGCAGACAACCTCGGTGCCGGGAATGCGGGCAGCTTATGCGGTGAGACGGCCTGCAACCGTTCGGAGGACTTTTACGATCGGCGCAGCGAAAAAGGAAACCCCTTTGCTCCCTACCGGCATAACTGGATCACTACCGCGGTCTACCAACTCCCTGTGGGAAAGGGTAAACGCTTCGCGAATAGCGACAACAAAATCCTCAACGGTGTGATCGGCGGATGGCAAACCAACAACGTTCTGACGTTGCACACCGGCCCCTTCCTGACGCCCTACTTCTCCTCCGGCGATCCTTCCGGAACGGGCTCCGGGATTATCGGCCGCGCCCAGCGTCCGGACCGCGTCGGCAGCTTTGTTCCGTCCTCGCCGAACGCCGGTGAATGGATCATGGGTTCGGGATTCGCGTGCCCTGGCGGGAGTTGCAGCATCGGCGAAGGTGGATCAACCCCGCCTCCCATCGGCCGATTTGGCACCTCCGGTGTCGGAATCCTAAATGGTCCGGGTACCATTGACTGGGATACGGGAATCTCCAAGTTCTTCAGCCTTACCGAGCGCGTCAAGTTGAGGTTCGAGATTTCCTTTGTCAACGTTATGAACCATCTCAATCTGGGTAATCCCGACCTGAATATCACTCACGTGAATAATCCTTCACAGGCGCTATGCGGCTTCGGATGCATATCCTCAGCCCAGGGATTGTTCCAGTTCGCGGGCGCACGACAAGGGCAAGCCAGCCTGCGGATCGACTTCTAACTTCCCATGGCTTCGTAGGGGCGGCTCGCGAGCCGCCCCTACACCTCCGAATTTAGGACCCGCCATCGAGCAGCCAGCTCTTCTCGCTTCCAGCCAAACCATCTGAACTTCGGCCAGAACTGGAGGGAGTTTGACCTACGAAAACCCATTTGCTATGATCGCCTGGGGCAGGAAACCCATTCGATAATCAGTCTTATGACGAGGGCGAGACGTCTCATCTCGCTTTGAAGGCTTGGCTGCAGTCACGAAGGGAGAACAGATGAACGTCACCTCGATTCGTTCCCGTTTGTTACGCGTTTCGGTTCTAGTCCTGGCAATGAGCGGCATCATCAACTCTGCGGAGCAGCCTGGGCTGCGCGCTCCTTTACAACCTGTGAACGATCGCAAAGCCGCCCCGGAGCTTGGGCTGGAAGACAGTTCCGGCAAAGTCGCCACCCTGGCGAACTACCGCGGCGAGGTGCTGCTGGTCGATTTCTGGGCCACGTGGTGTACCGGGTGCAAGCATGAGATCCCCTGGTTTGCTGGGTTTCAGAGCGCTTACGGCGCTAAGGGGCTAGCTGTGGTCGGCATCGCGATGGACGACGAGGGCTGGAAGGTTGTAAAACCTTTCCTTGCGGAAACCAAGGTGCCCTACCGCATCCTGTTGGGCAACGATGCGGCCTCGCGGCGCTACGGAATCGAAAACCTGCCGGATACGTTCCTCATTGACCGCCATGGCAGGGTGGCGGCGGCGTATAAAGCGGCATTGGTCGACCGAGCCGACATTGAGGCCAATATTAAGGCGCTTCTCTCGGAACACTGAACTGTGTTGCGCCTTTGCGTGAAGCTGCTTTCTTCATTTCTTCACGGCTGCAACCTGACGGAGCCCGCGTGTTCCGCTTTATCAACCAGATATAGCACCGCGTCCTGGTTGAAGGGCGGCGTGAACGATTGCGAAGCTGAACCGGCTGGGATGGGCGGCTCGGCAACCGTTGTCCCTGTCGAGGGGTTGAACCACTCGACGGCCAGTGTCCTTAAGGGCGGCATCGCCGAGAGATCAACCGTGAACGAACCGCCGGATGGCGAGTAAACCAGGTACTCCGCACCGATCGGAGGCGTTTGGGCAAGACAATATCCTGTCGAAGCGAGCGAACTGCGGGGAGTGATGTTGGCGAGGTTCAGCCGACGGGAGTATTTCAATATGTACCCAAGATTATCTCTGAGGTTTTCCCAGCGCGGGTCCGGCGCTCGGCAGATGTCGCTGACCGGAGAGAGGCAGAAGTTTCGCTTTTCGCGCGGGTAATAAACCAGGTAAGGGTCCATGAACAGGACCTGGTTGCCGGCCATGAAGTTTTCCCACGCATAGTTGCGAGCCTGCTGAGGCGTGTCCTTCCAGATCTCCCAGTAGCTATGGTCGCTGTCATTTACGTTGACCTTGCAGGCCGGCTTCCCTGTTCCGCAGGATTTGTTTGGTGAGATTCTGGCCCCCGGCGCAACCCAGTCTGCATCCGAGTTGTACAGTATGTTATCCGACGGCCCCTCGAGCGCGGCGTAGCCAATGGGATGCTGCTGTGGCTTGCGCGACTCGTAAGCCCGAATGTGAGCGATCTGGCGGTTGTTCCACCAGGTGGAATCCTGAGGCGCCTCTTCGGAGACGATCCACAACACGTTGGGCAGATCGTTCAACGCGTCGATAGCCTTTTCGACGTAAGCATCCTGGAAGGCGGTGATCGTGTTGGGGGCCGTCATTGTCAACGAACCCTTGCCTTTCCTTCCGCTCGTATAACCGTCGTCAACGCCGTTGATGTTGTTGGCCCCGGTGAAGGGGTATCCGTCGCTCGAGCAGCGATAGACGTTGAGGAATTCGCCGGTGAATAAATAGACGCCCGTATAAATGCCGGCATTGTTCAGCGCCTGCACCCGCGCGCGCAAGCGTTCGAAAAAGCTCGGGTCGAACTTCCTGAGATCGAATTTCAGACCGCCGTCCGTCGCCGTCCCCGGGCCGGTCCTCCGCCAGGGGAACGGGGCAGCGGTTAAATCCGGAGTGGAGCCCTCAAACAGGGGAAGACCGCAGAATTTCGGCAATTCGATGGTCCAAAGCAAAGTGAAATTGTGCCCGTGCGCGGTGAGGAACTTGACGAATGCGTCGAAATCTAGTTTTTCGACAGTCCCATTGGCGCCCCAATCCTGGAATGTGTTCCAGGTCTGTGAGCCGTTCAAAATAAGAACTGTGCCGTTCGTATCTTTGAAATAGTTCGGGTTGTTCGAAGCTGTGAGCGGCCCTGCGACTTGGGCGGCCAAAGCTGACGGGACGGCGAGAATAATGCAAAGGGACAACAGAGGAATCAAGATTGCAAAGGCGTTTGGAAACGCGCCGCCACGTCGCGAGCGCCAATCACTCCTCAGGAAACGTGGACTGATTTGCATGCAGAGAACCTCCGCCGCCAGCGGCTGCAATCCTACGCGCCTCTGCGGTGAGAGTACTTTCCCAAGGAGGGGCAGAGGCTGTGCCTTAATCCGCAACCGCGTTCATCACCACCGGTGATGGCTGCTCTTTGCCGAAGTCGCCTTCCCAACGCGAGATCACCACGGTTGCCAGGCAGTTACCTAACACGTTAACCGAGGTACGCCCCATATCCATCAATTGGTCGATGCCGAGCAGAATGAAGATGGGCTCCGTGGGCAGGCCGAACGAACCCGCGGTTCCGAGGAGGATGACGATTGCGGCGCGAGAGACGCCGGCCACGCCTTTACTGGTCAGCATGAGCGTGAGCATTAGCAGCAATTGCTGGCCAAAGCTAAGAGGCACGCCGGCGGCCTGCGCAACGAAGATCGCGGCGAGCGAAAGATAGAGCGTGCTGCCGGTCAGGTTAAAGCTGTAGCCTGTCGGCATGACGAAGGCCACCACGGGACGAGGCACGCCGATCGCTTCCATGGCTTCCATGGCCCGCGGCAACGCGGCCTCGGAACTCGCGGTTCCAAAGGCAATCGAGACCGGCTCCGCCACCGCCGTGATGAACTTCTTCAGCGGCACCCGCGCCAGCATCGCCACCGGCAACAAAACTCCCAGAATGAAAATAAGCAGGGCCACGTAGAGAGTCAGCAGCAGCTTGGCGAGGTTGAACAGGATGCCCATGCCGGTGGTGGCCACCGTATACGCGATAGCCGCACCTACGCCCAGCGGCGCCATGTACATCACGAGATTAGTGAACTTGAACATCGTCTCCGTGAGGCTTTCGGCAAGGTTGACCAGCGGCCGGCGGCGCTCCTCGCGCACCATCGCCAGTGCGATTCCGAACAGGATGCTGAACACGACGACTTGCAAAATCTGGCCTTCCGCTATCGATTTCGCCAGGTTTTCCGGGAAGATATGCAGGATGGTTTCCGAGGCTGTCATCCGTTGAACCTGAAGCGTCTCGCCCGCGGCCGGCGGCAAGTGTACTCCAACGCCCGCCTTGCTGAAGTTGATGGCGGCAAGCCCGATGAACAACGCGGGGGTGGTGACCGCCTCAAAGAAAATGATCGCCTTAAGGCCCATGCGACCCACCTTCTTCAAGTTGGAGTGACCCGCGATGCCGCTAACCAGCGTGCCGAACAGCAGCGGGGCAATGATGCATCGAATGAGCCGCAGAAAAATCATGCTGAGTAGGCGGAGGTTAAGAGCCACGTGGGGCCAGTCGTGACCCAGAACCGCGCCCATGAGCATCGCCACCAGAATCCATGTCGTCAACGTGCGCTTGAAGAGCGCGTAGAGAACCATTGTGGCGAGGCAAATCCAGCGAAGAGTGAGGAGGAAGGAGGGGGGCAGTGGGGTCAAGTATTGACTCACGACGGTTAGAAACGCAGTTAACGTGAAGCCGGCGACGGCGAGGAGGAGAATCTTGTTCTTCATGTCCAGGAGCTGTCTTTCCCAATCCGAAGGCGGTAGTTCGCGAAACAAATGTGGCTCTAATTCCGCCCAGCTTTGACTGTGCGAACCAGGTTCAGAACTCCAAACGCCAACACGCAGAACCCAATATCAACCAGAACCGGCAAGGCCGGAAATCGTTCTGTGTTTAGCACGGCGGAGGATGGCAAAAGCGGAGGCGAAACAAAGTAGAGCACGTTTCCCATCAAAAATGCGAGCAGCATTCGTGCCTGGGTTTTGCTTCGCCGGGCTTCTGCATCAGGCAGCACATCTCCCCCCTCATCGCCTGCGCCATGGCCGGCCTCTTTGGTCATGAGCAGCGCCGTGCGAAACCTGCGCCATTCCCCGCGGAGGTCCGAATCCAGCCGCTCCAGACGCTGTGCGACTTCCAGAAACCTTCCTGAACGGAACAAAATGAGTACGACAAGTACAAACAAAAGAACATCGGTAGAGTGCAGCAACATATCCATTAAGACACCTTTCAGGGGTTGGAATTATACTTCCTGAGGCGGGCGCGCACAATCAACGGCTGTGTGGTCGGACTCGCACTGCTGTGGACGGGCACTCACGCTTGTGATGTGGCCGGGAGTTCGGCTGCGCTACACCTGCACGGCGACGGTTGTCTCCGCGCGTGTGACGGGGTGGTAGAGGGTGTCTCTTTCGAAAGGATCCTGGCCGGCTTCACGGATCAGGCGGATGATCTGCTGGCGGGTCATGGCCTGGGGGGTTCTTGCGCCGGCGTCGTGATAGATCTTCTCTTCCACTACGGTTCCATCCAGGTCATCGGCGCCGAAGCGCAGCGCCACCTGCGCCACGCGCGGCGTCATCATGATCCAATACGCCTTGATGTGGGGAAAGTTGTCGAGCATGAGGCGAGACACCGCGACGTTTTTGAGATCCATGAAGCCGGAAGTCTCAGTGTGGGACACGAGTTTCCCCAGTTCGGTGTTGGCAGGGTGGAAGGCGAGCGGGATAAACGTTTGGAAGCCGTGGGTTTCGTCCTGGAGGCTGCGCAATTGCAGCAGGTGGTCAACGCGATCGTGCGAAGATTCGATGTGCCCGTAGAGCATCGTGGCGTTCGAGGGCATGCCGAGCTCGTGCGCAATGCGGTGCACTTTGAGCCAGGTGTAGGCGCCGATCTTGTGGTCGCAGATGACCCGCCGCACTGCGGGAGCGAAAATCTCGGCTCCTCCGCCCGGCAGCGAGCTGACTCCCGCCTCTTTGAGCTTTTCCAGAACCTCGCGAATGGGCAACTGCGTGATGTGCGAGAAGTAGCCGATCTCAACGGCCGTGAAGGCCTTCAAGTGGACGCTGGGGAATCTTTCCTTCAGGCCACGAATCAGATCCAGGTAAAACTGGAACGGCAAGTCGGGATGCAGACCGCCAACGATGTGAAATTCCGTTACTGCCTCTGACCAGCCTTCTCCGGCAGTGCGAAAGGCTTCTTCCAGGGCCATCGTGTAAGCGGCGGGCGCGTCGGGCTTGCGGCCGAAAGCGCAGAGCTTGCAACTGGCCACGCACACATTTGTGGGGTTGAGGTGCCGGTTGACGTTGAAATACGTCCGCTTGCCGTGCAGCCGTTCGCGGACGAGGTTCGCCAGGTAACCGAGAGCAAGCAGATCGCCGGACTCGTAGAGTGTTACGCCCTCGTCGAAACTAAGGCGCTCCCCTGCCAGCACCTTTTCGGCGATGGGCGCGAGCTGCGAATCTTCGATGCAGAGTGTCCCCGTAAGCATATGGCCAAGTTCTCATTCTATCGGCGAGAAGCCGGGATTGCAACCGGTCACCCCGACGTCCAGGTGTCATTCCGAGCGAAGCGAGGAATCTCGCTCTGCGTACAAATAACGTGAACTATGTGAGGAAAGGAATCGGAGCAGGATTCCTCGCTGTCATCAAACTAGCGAATCAGACCCCCTCACCCGACCCACGTCGGCTGGTGAAACCGCCGTCGCGGGCCCCCCAAGGGGGAGAGGGCATTTTCATGGCGAGTGGCGAGCCGAAGGATCATGAAGTCTTCGCTCGGAATGACAGCGTCAATACATCGCCTGGGCAGTCCCCACCCTGGCTTTCCAAACCGGGTAGCTCTCCGCAAACCCGCATGAATACTGAATAGGGCTTGACAAAGCCCCTGGGTGTATGCTCAGCATGCCTGCCGACGCAGCACAAAACCTCTGGCATCCGGCCCCTGATTGAGTTTAAAATTTGGTTTTTGAAGCTCGAGACGCTATGGAGTGGACTAATTACAGTTTCGCTGAACCGCAGGACGAGGCAGTGTTCTTCTACGGCCTTTTCCTGCGCGGATACCCGCTGCAAAAACTCCGGGAAGACATCGACGTGCCGGCCCGCGTGCTCGCCGAGTGGCAGCGCCTCGCAGATCAGGACCCCGTATACCAGGGAACGGTAGCTCGTATTTTAGCCTATCGCAAGCATGTGCTGGCCATCTTCGATTCCCTGGTCTTCAAAGAAATAGGCTTCACCCACAGACTCCAGTAATTGAATCATTGAGTCATTTAGCCATTGAGTCATTGAACCACCAGGCCACGCATTTGCGGGTCTTCAATGACCCAATCACGCAATGGCTCAATGACTCAATCCGTCAATGAATCAATATGTCCGCTGCCCACGTGACAAAGAACAACACACTGACGTAGCCGTTCACGGTGAAAAACGCGGCGTTCACGCGGGACAAGTCAGAAGGCTTGACGAGGGCATGTTCGTAAGTGAGTAGGCAAGCCACCGCAATGAGGCCCGCCATAGCCACCCATCCCAGATTCTCCAACCGGGCCACGGTCACCAGAAGCCCTAGCATGAGGACGTGAAGGATGGCGGAGGTGTAGAGCGCCGGCCTGATGCCGTAGCGCTTGGGGACGGAGTAGAGGTCCAGGGCATGGTCGAACTCGACGTCCTGGCAGGCGTAGATGATGTCGAAGCCGGCTGTCCACAAGGTGACGGCAGCACCCAGGAGTAGAACGCTCAGGCTCACCTCTCCCCGCAAGGCAATCCAGGCAGCGATGGGCGACATTCCTAAACACGCTCCCAATACGATGTGCGACAGGACAGTGAAGCGCTTGGTGTAGGAATAAACGAGCAGGACGGCGAGAGCCAACGGCGAGAGCTTGAATGCTAAGGGGTTCAATTCGCGCGCGGCCAACACCAGCAGTGCGCAGGAAAGCAGAGTGAAGCCCAGCGCAAACCGCAGGCTGATCTGCCCCGTAGGCAGCGCGCGCATCCGGGTGCGCGGGTTGAGCGCGTCGAGTTTCAGATCGGCGATGCGATTGAAAGTCATGGCGGCGCTGCGCGCGCCGACCATGGCCACGACGAGCCAAAGCACCTGTCGCCAGGCCGGCCAGCCCCGCACCGCCAACATGGCCCCCGTAAGTGCGAATGGCAAGGCGAAGATCGAGTGCTCGAACTTGATCATCTCGAGCGTGGTGCGGAGCTTATCGATCAAGCCCTTAGAGGACGGAGCGCCGGAGGGGCCGGTGCTGATACTGCGCTCACTTGAAACGCTTCCCGGTATCGGCATATGCCTATCATGGTCAAATGTGGGACAAATGCGCAAGCGCTGGTGTCCTGTCCCATCTAATGCTTAACAATGCCCTCTCCCCCTTGGGGGAGAGGGTGGATCGCAGCCGGCGCTTTCTTCAGCCGGGGCGGGCCGGGTGAGGGGGTTCCGGCCAATTGGCTCAGTGTCAACAGCAAAGTGGGCAGGACTCTAGCTTACTTCTTAGCGTATCCCACCGTCTGCGCCAGGATGATCTTCTGGTTGGGTCGAAGCTTCGCCGTCTTTGCGAACGCCTCGCGATCAATGCTGCCTCGCACCACCGCCGCAAGGCCTTCCGAAGCACAGAACAGGTATACGTTTTGGGCGATGAACCCCGTATCGGCGCCTGTGTACATGATCTGTTCCTCGCCGCCTGTGCTTCCCGTTTTTCCCAGGTCCGCGACATAAACGAGATCGACCGCGGCATCTTTGACAAACGCCTGCTGCCCGGTCGCCCCACGAACGTCCTGCTGCAAGACTGGCTTCAAGGTATTGGCTTTGGCATCGTAGATGTAGAGGCCGTCCTGGGTGGCCACGTAGACATCAATCTCTTGCCAATTCATGGCGGAGGGGGCGGTGCGCTTGCCGTCCGGACGGTTTATTCCAAAGGCTGCCCAGAGCAGATTGGAAAGCATTTGCGGCGAGAGTTTTTGACTGCCGAATTCCCGCGTGGAATGTCGATCTTTGAGAACCTGCATCAGCGGTTTTCCGCCGGTGGTCTGAGGCGGCGGAAGGGGTACGGGGTTCTGTTCTTGCGCCAGCGCGAGAGAAGCGCAGGCAACGATCGTTAATATTCCAAAAAGACTCAGAACGTGTTTTCGCATAAGTATCCTTTCCGTTGTATTCGACAAGACCAGTTAGATACGGACACGTATTCTACACCTGCACCACGCGTCTCGCATTGGACTTTCCTGGGATTAGGAAATGAGTATCAAGAGCACGAAAAGGCCTACGTTGATGGCGTGGGCAGCGTAGCAGAGAGGGCAGTCAACGCCGAGGGTGCGCCGTAGCGCATACACCAGATAGAAGCCGAGCATGACGGTGAGCAGGCTGGCGCCCAGCAGCCACAAGCCCACAGTCTCGAATGGCCTGAAGATCCGCCCTGATATGCTCAGGTGCCGGGGCACAAATCCAATCCAGACCAAGAGGGCTGCATAGTAGAGAATGCCCAGCAGCGAATTGGGAATTCCGAAAACTCGCGCGTAAGGTGTGCGAACCACCGTGACGCAACTCGAACCCTCTCGCGCGCAGAAGATTTCCGGCACCCAGCGTGCCTTGCGAATTCGCCCATAGTACGCAAAGGTAAAATAAAGGGAATCGGCAAGGCCGGCGAGCGAGAGCAGTACAATGAACAGCCGAAGAATCACGTCACAACCCGGAGACAACAAAAAAATTGAGTCATTGAGCCATCGGATCATTGAGCGATTGATCCGTTTGATCGGTATTCAGATACGACTGCCCACTGCTGGATGCAGCGCTCCCTGGTAACCGTGTCGCCCCCTCACCCGGCCCGCCCCGGCTGAAGAAGGCGCCGGCAGCGGTCCACCCTCTCCCCGAAGGGGACGAGGGAAAGTCACAAGAACCTACTGCCCACTGCCTTCCGCCGCTCCGAGTCCCTTCCATCGGAACTGGCCCGCCTGCTCCAGTCCCAGCAGAGCTAGCACTCGGCAGCAAAACTGGGTGACGAGATCGTCAATGGTCTTCGGCCGGTGGTAGAAAGCAGGGATGATGGGAAAAATCACGGCGCCGGCGGCCTGAGCACGCAACATGTTCTTTAGATGAATCTGATTGAACGGGGCGTCTCGCACCGCCAGCACGAGCTTGCGGCCTTCCTTCAGGCACACGTCCGCAGCCCGTTCGATGAGCGTTTCCGAGATTCCGTGGGCGACTTGCGCCAGGCAACCCGTGGTGCAGGGGATCACCACCATGCCGTCCACGGCGTACGACCCGCTGGCGATACTGGCGCCGATGTCAGAGTCGAGCAAGTACTCCGTCTTCGCTACAGCCTCGCCAGCAAGAGCAGAAGGGATATCCGAAGATCGCGACACCTCGATGTCCAGTTCATCTCGCAGCACCTTCAATCCGCTGCCGGAGATCACGAGGTGAATCTTCCCGACCCGATCGTCGGCTTCGAGCAGTTGCAGCATGCGCCGGGCAAGGATCGCGCCGCTGGCGCCCGTCACTCCGAGGATCAGGCTCTTGCCGAGGGCAGTTTGTGAGGAGGGCATCAAAGGCATGTTAGTAAGTGTGTTGTGGGAAGTCAAGAAAGCCCCGACTTTCACCTGATATACTAACTGACTGTTGGATCCAAAGGCCGGGGAGGGACCATTGTCACCTGAAGAGATCACCGAAATGCTCCAGCAAGTGCGGCGCGGGAAACTGAGCGTGGAAGGCGCCGTGGAGCGCCTGCGCAATCTGCCTTACGAAAACCTGGGTTACGCCAAGATCGATCATCACCGGTCGCTTCGCCAGGGATTGCCCGAAGTGGTCTTCGCGCGAGGCAAAAACCCGGGGCACGTCGAGGGAATCGTGCGTCACATGCTGCTAAACAAGCACAATGTCCTCATCACGCGGGGCGACGCGGGGTTGTTTGAGCGGTTGAAGAATCTGGAAAAGACGGCGAAGTTCCACGAGCTCTCCGGCGCCATCACCTTTCGCCGCGACCGCAAGATTCGCGGCAAAGGTAAAATCGTGGTGGTTTGCGCCGGCACCTCGGATATCCCGGTGGCAGAAGAAGCGCTGGTTACCGCGGACATCATGGGCAATCGCGTCGAACCGCTTTACGACGTGGGTGTGGCGGGCATCCACCGCTTGCTGGGGGAGAGCCGTCACCTGCGCGACGCTCGAATCATCATCGTTGTGGCAGGAATGGAAGGCGCGCTTCCAAGCGTCGTGGGCGGCATGGTGAGTGCGCCCGTGATTGCCGTGCCCTCGAGCGTGGGTTACGGGGCCAGTTTTCGAGGGCTCGCCGCCCTGCTCGGCATGCTCAATAGCTGCTCGCCCAACGTCTGCGTCGTGAATATTGACAACGGCTTTGGCGCCGGGTACCTTGCGAGCGTGATTAACCGCTTGTAGATCGAGCTTTTGAACGGAGTCTAACAATGAACGAAGTCATGTCGTTGATCGAAATTCAGAAGAAATTTGACTCCGAGTGGATTCTGATCGAGGATCCGGAAACCACCGAGAGTCTGGAGATTACTAAGGGCCGGGTGCTTTGGCACAGCAAAAACCGGGATGAGGTATACCGCAAAGCACGCGAGTTCTCGCCTCAGTCCTCCGCAATCCTCTATACGGGAACCATACCCCAGGAAGGCGAACTCGTTCTATGAGCTTTTCCTTTGATCCGGCCGAAAAGGTCGTCGTAGTTCAAGTGAGGATTTGGGGGCCTCGTGGACGCACTGTGGTCCGGCTGGCACTGGATACGGGAGCAACCCAAACGCTCTTGAATTGGGATCTGGCGATGCTGCTGGGATACGATCCCTCGGCAAGCCCATCACGCGTGCAAATTACCACGGGCAGTGGAGTTGAGTTTGCCCCTACAATTACTGTTGACAAGATCGTAGCCCTGGGAATCGAGAGGCTACAGTTTCCCGTGCTTTGCCACACGCTGCCGCCCAGCGCTGGGGTAGATGGCCTCTTGGGCCTCGACTTCTTGAGGGGACAGCGATTGATCTTAGACTTCCGCACCGGCGCCATCGCAGCGGATTAAAGACTCTCCGAACCACCCCAAGCCAATCCCTTGGCGAGCCGTCCCTGCATCATGAACAACCCCCAACTCCGATTGACAAGCCCGATCGTGGAGGTAGAAGATTGAGGGCGACGGAGAGGGTTACTATTTCGGTTTGCGCGGCGGTGCACCGGCAAGCTGTTAGCTGAGGGCTGATCGCTCAGCTCATCCGAGGAGTTGTCGCAGAGCCCGCGCTTGTTCGGGGTTCTTGCGCAGCATCGTGCGGCGCAGGCGGGCGAACTCGTCGCGGTCGATCTTCTGCACCGTGCCACGCCCGCGATGGGGGCTGAAAGCGAGGATGTGATCAAGGTCGGGATGGCGCGTGAGGGGATTCCCGAGGCGCACGGCTTCGCGCGGCGGGCAGAAATCGAGGAGTGAGCCCATGCCGGTGTCGCGCCCGTTCGAAGCCGCCCGCGCTATCCCCACCACCCACTTGCGGTCCACCTCGTAGCAGAGGAACAGGTCTCCGCGCTTCACTTCCTCGCGGATGTAGCGCAGGCTCGAGGCGCTGCGGATCCAGCCTTCGTCGCCCAGCTCATAAACGCCGCGCGTGCGCGAGCGGAAGTATTGGTCAAATTCCCAACCACGCTTGGTGTTGATTTTGAAGACCCAGATGTTCACGGTAAGTGCCTAGTGGCTAGTGGCTAGAAAGCCGGCTGAAACTAACCACTAGCCACTAAGCACTAGCCACTGCCTTTCAGATTTCCACCACCCGCGTCACGCGAATGGCGGCGATGGCGCGGATTTCCGCCAGCACCTCTTCCGGGACGAGGTCGTCAACCTGGACCAAGCCCACCGCCTCTCCTCCCTGTGCGTCGCGCCCCAGGGCGAAATTGGCGATGTTAATCTTGTGGTCGCCGAGGATGGTGCCGATGCGTCCGATCACGCCGGGCACGTCCTGATTGCGGATGTAGACGTGGATGCCGTCGAGGGGGGCTTCGATGTCGAGCCCGTCGATGCCCAGAATGCGCAGCTTCCCCCGCGGGCCCACCATGGCTAACGCACTAGCCTCTCCGGTCTCCGTGCGCAGGGCCAACCCCAGGGAATGAGAGAACGTCGCGCGGCGGGCGCTGCGGACCTCCAGCACCTCGATGCCCCGCGCCTGCGCCAAGGTTCCGGAGTTGACGATGTTTACGCTGTCGGAGAGCGCCTTTTTGAGGATGCCTTTCAGGACTGCGTTCTTCACCAAGTGCGTGTTCAGTTCCGCCAGTCCGCCGTCGTAGCTGATTCTGGCCTCGCTGACGCGTTCCCCCGCGATCTGGGCCACGAAGGTGCCCAGGTTTTCGCCAAGCTGCACGTAAGGGGCGAGCTTCTGATACTCCTCGGGGGAGATGGTGGGCATGTTGACGGCGTTGCGCGGCACGCCCTGAAGGAGATAGTCGCGCACCTGCTCCGCGATCCGGATGCCCACGATCTCCTGCGCCTCTTCCGTGGAGCCCGCGATGTG
>JBELAJ010000169.1:0-15763 GCA_049508935.1 Terriglobia bacterium
TCCACGCCCTCGCGCAGGTCGTAAACTCTCCCCGCCATCGTGGTGAACTCGACCTTTACTTCCACCGGGCCCGTAATCTTGTACGGCTTAAACTCCGCCAATCGCTCGATGGCTCGCTGGGCCTTTTCACGGATAAGCGCGCAGGCCGCAGGGTGCGAAAGCATAAATCCTGCGTTGCGACTGACTCCGCTCTTCACCTCTGCGCATTCGGCTTCGGGGACAAGGTCGTGGATCTCCTTGCAGGCCGCTGTGTCACCGGAGAGCATGATGGCAGGAATATTCATGGCGCCCGCCAGCATCACCCGCCCGCCGATCTCTCCCGTGGGCTTGCCGTTCACCCAGATGTTCTGGATATTGTGCGAATCATAGGAGTGGCTGAGGATTCCCTTGTCGGCCCCGGCCATAGCGTGTTGCCCGATGAAGATGATGGCGCAGTACGATGAATCAAGTTCGAGGGTTCGGGAGATGGGCCCGCCCGTCAGCAAGCGCGCCTTGGGATGGATATCCAGCACGGAGAGGCTGCGGCTGGAGTCATGCCCGTCCCAGACCACCACATCCGTGGCGCCGCCGGCCAGTAACCCCTCGACGGCGGCGTTCACCTCGCCGGTGAGCAGCTTTCGAGACTCCTCCCAACGCGGACTCTGAAACGGCTGAACTTGCAGTTCCGAGTCGTAGATGCCGGACACGCCTTCCATATCCGTAATCATGAAAACCTTCTTGGAAGTTTGCGCCGTCCCCCAACCTGCCAGCGAAAGGGTCGCCGCAACGGCAAGCAGGATAGAAACCGTTGCTACTGTTTCTCGATTGCGTCGGTTCATGTGAAAGCCCTTTCTTCCTGAAACTGTGAAAAAACCAACCGGCTGTCATCCTGGGCGAAGACTTCATGATCCTTCGGCACACCACAGGGCATCAAGGTGATTCCCCTCCTTGATAAGGAGGGGTTAGGGGTGGTTGTCGTTCGCTGACTGCACCACCCACCACCCCTGCCCCTCCTCCCGCTGAGGAGGGGAGTCACTTTCGTGGCAGCGAAGGATCACTGCAGTTTCCTATGATGAATCGATTCGCGAAGAACTGCAGAGATCCTTCGCTGCGCTCAAGATGACACATTCCGAATTCCTCAAAGCCCTCGCGCGGGAGCGGGACGCTCCCGCGACAACGGGCGAGACGCCCGCGCTACGATTTTCAGAGCAATGATACGACATCCAGGGGACGACAGGCCGTCCCCCAACGAAATTACCGGGCCGATTCGCGCTCCCCGTATTTGGTAGCCAAGAAGGCCCCGAGAAATACCAGAAATCCACCCGCGAGCAACTGCCACCTGATCTGCTCGTGAAGCGTAAGAGTAGAGATGAGCACGCCAAAAACCGGCAGCAGGTAAATGGAGAGCGCCGCGTGGGTGAGATCAATTCGTTGAATGACCCAGAAAAACAGCAGCATGGCTGAGGTCAGGCACAGAAAAGCAATCATCCCGAGGCTCAACCACACCGCGAACCCCAGGGAGGCCAACTGCCGCCACGACAACGGCTCGCGCGCCAGCATGGCGACAAGCAGCGCCAGGCCCGCAACGAGGTAACTGTAAACCAGGACCTCCAGCGGAGTGAAGGCGCGCAGCAACCGCTTGCTGAAGGCGTTATAGAATGCGCTCCCAAAGCAACCCACCAGAATCAGAGTGTTGCCGGCCAGGTATTTGCCGCGAAAGATGTGGACCGAGCGCCAGTCCACGTCCGAAACCAGCAACACGCCGCCGATGGCCAAGGCAAAGGAAACCCACAGCAGTCGGTTCATCTTCTCGCTCACCAGCAGGGTGGCGAGAAATGCCGTGAGGACCGGAATTACTAGAGTGATGACGGAAGCGTTCGAGGCCAAGGACCGGCTCACGCCCGAGGTTAAGCAGAATTGCCCCACAAAACAGCCCCCAATTCCCAGCGCCACAAATTCGGAAAACTGGCGGCCGAAGCCGCCTCGCTCCCTCGAAGGCTGACCGGCTTTGGTACGTCGCTTCGAGAAGAGCAGCAGGCCTAAGAGAACCGTGGCCATAGCCATGGGCAAGAGCGTCACCGTAATGGGGCCGAGTTTGCGGGTGGCGATCCTGGCCCCCGTATACTGGAAAGCCCACATCATGTTGACCAAAACCAGCAGCAGAAAGTACCACGAGGAGCCCGCTCTGCGACCCGCATAGCTTTCACTCATCTCTGTTTCCTTTGCTATTCGCTAACGAGTCTGTATGAAAACTTCCTTCGGACTGTCATTCCGAGCGAAGCGAGGAATCTAGCCCTGAGCATTTTCAACGCTCTGCAAGATTCCTCGTCGCCTGCGGCTCCTCGGAATGGCAGCACAGACTCTTACGTACGCCCACTTCCGCGAGGCGGAAACGGGTGAGGGCAAGCCACACTCTTACGAGGTCTCAAGCGCAAACGCTGGTTTCCTGCTCTGCCATTCTCCTTGCATGAAATCCGGGCACTGGACGGTCGAACCGCCCTCCGCGATCGACTTCTCCGACAGCGGACAAATCACACTCATCAGCACCGAATCGTAAACGTCCACCGGAGTCTGCGTTTTGTTGCGCACGGCGTTCAAAAACAGTTCCAATTCCAAGTAATCAGTACCGCCGTGCCCCAGCGCCAACTGCTTTTCGATCACATCCTTCCCGGCGGTGGCGGAATGCGGTCTGGCTTCGAGTGGCTTCCACCACTCGTGCTCGTATTTCTCCTGGTAAGGGTCGAAAGCCTCCCACTCTTCATATTTGGGACTGCGGTCACGGAGGTAAACTGCGTTGCGCTGCTCGTTGTAAATGCCCTCCGTGCCCTGAATTTCCCAGCGATTGTCGTAAGGCCGGGGCAATTGCATGTCGTAGTTAATAACAATGGTATTGCCCTTCTTTGTTTTGACCAGGGTCGTAACAATATCGCTCTGGGCGTACTGGCGCTTCGCATTGGGATGGTCAGGGCCGAATTTGGTAGCGAAATAGTGGTTGATGCCCAGGGAGCGATTCGCGAAGGACGCCACTTTATCGAGGTAGTCGCCGCACCCCAGGTCCATCCAACTGAGCACGGGCCCCAGCGCATGCGTGGTGTACTGGCTGGCGTTGCGTTTCACCAGATACTCCGCGCTCCACCGCATGTTCCCTTCCGGGTCGAAGAACCAGTGATCGATGCAGTTATGCGAGTGCGCGCAGTGGCAATGCACGATTTCCCCGAACAAACCGGCGCGGATCATCTTCAGCACGGCGAGGTTATCGCGGCGGAAGCTCCAGTTCTCAAGCATCATGCAAGGCACGCCGGTCTCTTCACTCGTGTTCACGAGGTCCCAGCATTCCTCCACGGTGAGCGCTGCCGGGACCTCCACGGCGGCATATTTCCCGGACTTCATCGCGCAGACCGCCATGGGAGTGTGCCATTCCCAGTAGGTCGCGATGAGAACCGCGTCCAGATCGTCACGGTACACGAGCCGCTGGTAGTCTTCCACATCGCGCCCGTATCCCTCCGGACGCTTCTGCCCTGCCTTCTCAACCATGGCCTGCGCACGAGCCAGATGCTCCTGGTTGATGTCGCACAGGGCCGGGATTTCCACTCCGCCCATGGCCAGCAATGTTTCCACGTGGCTGGTGCCGCGGTTTCCGACCCCGACAATTCCGAGCCGCAACGGCTTCTCTGCCCGAGCTGATGCGAGTCCAAAACCATGGCCTATAGAGCCGATCCCTACCGTACCCGCTGCCCCATACTTCAGAAACTCTCGCCGATCCATCTCGTTTTTCATTGCCACCCCACCTCCACGCCACTTTCCGCGCTCGCAGCACAGGAGCCTCTGCCTTCGCTGCCTTGGCCGCCATAGTGTAACGCCAGAGGCGCAAAGGCACCAGCGATATCCGACAGTGGTAGCGTCGCAACTCACACCACGTCGGTACGCTGGCAGCGCCTGGATGATGCGCTGCGAAATCACCATTACGGGGGGATCAGTGTTCTTGTTTTATGGCGCTGACTGTGATGCCTGCACCGCGCAACCACCGGTCGTGTTACCAGGCGCGCCTCGCGCTACGCTAAATCTCTACACTCAGGCAGTGTCAGAAGCTAAGCGGGAAGCAGCTTCAAAGGTGGTTGGTGTCTTGTGGAAGAATTGAACCTACGGTTGTACGAAATTGTACTTCTCCGCAATGGCGAAACTTGTGCTATGTTATTTGTCATCAGACTTTTCGGGGCGTGGCGCAGCCTGGTAGCGCGCTTGCCTTGGGCGCAAGAGGTCCGCGGTTCGAATCCGCGCGCCCCGACCAACTAAATCAACGGGTTAGGAATTCCCGTTGCGCGGCGAAAGCTGCTTTGTGGCATGGTTTGTGTCATAACCCCCCTGAAACTGTCCCGTTTTGGCGGTCATGAGGGCTTCCACGGCTGCGCGGCGGGCAGCTATCCTGGGGTGTGAATAGTGCCGTGTCATGTTCGGGTCAATGTGGCCCGCTACTTCTCGAATGACACCCTCTGGCACTCCCGATTCCAGCATCTCGGTTATGCACTGGTGCCGCAGATCGTAGTAACGGAACTTCTCCAAGCGCGGCATGGGGTCAATTCCCTTTTCGGGATCGCCCTTTGCCGCTGCCACTCGCAGCGACCGCCAAGCGGTCCGCCAGTTGCTCATCGGGCGCTTTGGGTCGATCACTGGCCACTCGCGGTGGAAGATGTAATGCTCTGGGGCATAGGTGGTCAGTTTGTCGTCCCGTTTTTTCATCGCAGTGAAGGCGGACCACGCGACATCATTAAGCGGGTTAATTCGGGTGCCTGCTTCCGTCTTTGAGCGGCGGACCGTCACGAGCCGGTTAAACGGGTCAAGATCACTCCACAACAGGCGCCGGATTTCTACCGGGCGCATGGAAGTGTTCGCAGTCAGCAGAGCCGCACAGTACGCAACCATCCATTCCGGCTTTTTCGAGGCGGTTTCCAAAAGCCGCTGCTTCTCCGCTTCGGCAAGGACAGACTTAGGTTCTTTCTTCACCGGCAAGAGCTGCACGTCATCCCGTAGACGGCTGAGGAGCTTGGCCCGCTTCAGGAGCCGCAAAAGGGCCTTAATTTCATGGTTCGCCGTGTTCGGGTGCTTCCCTTGCCCAATTCGGAGGGCCTGGAATTGGCGAACATCGTCGGCGGTGATCTGATTCAGCCGCTTTGCCGAGAAGAATTCACGCAAGCGGTTGGTCAAGTCACCTTCCCAAGATTTCCGGGCGTCTCCTGCTTGCCTGAGGCTTCCGGGCCGACGGACTGCCAGTTCACTCAGGTATCTGTCAACCGCGTTGCTGAACATCAGCCGGGAGAATTCCGCAGTCACTCCGCTCGCGAGCTTGCCCTCTTTGGCGCGACTAATCAGATCGCGCTCGCGCTGGATCGCTTCTCGCCGGTCGGAAGTTTCGAGGGTCTGTCTGAACCTCTGGCCATTCACTGAAAAGTCCGTGTGATAAATTCCATTCCTTCGATAGAGTGCCATTGCTATTTGCCTCGCTTTCGCTGAGATTTCTTTCCCAATGGTTTGGCAGCCCTTTTGGCTCGCTTCTTGCGTGTTTCGCGCCACTCAGTCCCGTGTTCGGCCCACCATATACGCTTTGATTCTCGCTGCCCTGCCCCTGCACACTCCTCTGTACAGTATTTCTGCCGCCGTTTCTTTGCGAAGAAGTACGGTGCCGGGCATTCAGGGTTGAGACAGTACCGCATCCGGTCCAAAGCATGAAAAGCTCTGATGAGGACCAAACAAAAGCCATCAATTCCCCTTCGGGCATCTTCGTCCACGTATTCGGTGGCGTAACCGCCCCTAAACAAGAAATCCGGGTCATCCCCCTGCAAGTACAAGCCTATCAACCGAAATAGGAAGACTTCTCGTACCAACGCACTTGGGGCACGCCAAGCTGCAGCCAGAAAGAGCCGTGCTCTGCGAAGAGCTTTCAGACAGGCGGCGCTTATCTGTTTTCCAGAGCCGACTTCAGCGATTACCATCGGCTCGTACGGCTTGGCCCCAATGCGGAGGTTCTTTGGCAGTAGGTCGTTGAAGCGTTCCCACAGTCTCGCCGCGCGTTTTGGATCGCCGGAGATGAATTCGCTGCTCAGGTCGGAATTTAGAAGCTCTACAAGAAATGCTTCCGCTCTGTCTGCCGATATTCTCGCTGCTAGATAGTTTAGCGTCTCCATAGGCCAGCATTCGAGCGAACACTAAATCATCATTGACTTCGATATATTCAGAAGATATCTTCACTACATGCTCTAGCAAAGAGTAACCCACGCTAGAGCCGATGTCAAGAAGCCGCTTTAGGCAGGAGGATTAAGGAATGAGCAAACGGTTACACAGCATTGCAGAGACAGCAGAATACCTTGGCGTCAGCAAGGACACGATCCGCCGCCTGATTAACAGAAAGGTGCTGTTGGCAGTGCGAATTTCGCGGCGGGTTCTGGTGCCGTTGAGCGAGATTGAGAGGGCGTGCCAACAAGGTGTGGGCAGGGGCAAGTAGAAAGAACCCATTGCAGCAAATGCGGTCAAGTGCACCACGCTCGGGAGAGGAGGATGGACACAAGACTTCAATCTGACGTTATGAAGCTGACGGAGATCGGCTGGAGCCTCATCCCCTGCGGACTAAACAAGAAGCCGGTGGTCCGGTCTTGGAAGCCCTATCAAACGAATGCGCCCACGATCGAGCAAATTCAGGAGTGGCTAGACACCCTTGAACCCCCTTCCTGGGCAGCGGTCACTGGCATGGTCTCGGGCGTCGTGGTTCTGGATTTCGACGGTACAAAGGGACAGCAAACGCTAAAAAGGGTGGGACTGAACCCGCATGTAAGGAGTGGAAGTGGCGGTCATCACGCCTACATGAACCATCCGGGGTGGCGCGTTCCAACGTTGAACTCGAAAACCAAGCGCGAGCTTGGAATCCGCCGGCCCGGTCTAAACATTCGGGCAGACGGTGGGTACGCGGTTTGCCTCGGGCGAAATAAGAGGGGTCCATATTTATGGCTGCGCGATCCGGTGCCTGACCCTCTCAATATGCTGCCCCTCGATCTGAAGACATTTCTTGGATTGGCGCATCCTCCAGTTCTCCTCGCCGCGCAAGCTTGCCAGAGGGTGGCGTCTGAAAATTCGGAGGGTGCTGCGAGCATTCTTATTGAGCGGGCGTTGAAGCAAGTCCCCACTGGCGGTCGAAACAACACAGGCTTTTGGCTTGCGTGCCAGTTACGTGATAACGGCCATTCCGAGGGTGAAGCCGAGATGGCCATGCTCGAATATGTAAAGCGCGTCCCTGGTGTCGACCAGCACGGACAGGCTGAGCGTTACACGGCTGAGGAGGCTCTCGCTTCACTGAAACAGGCTTTTCGGCGGGAGCCAAGGGAACCTTGGAAAACCACCTTAGCCACAGACGCTCCGAGGAAGCTTGACAGGATCACTAACTCCAGTCCGGCTGTCGATTTCTTCGAACGACTCACCGTGCCACGTGAGGAGATCATCGAGGGCATACTTCGCGAGAAACAGTTGGCTGCGCTGGCCGGACCCTTCGGGGTCGGGAAGTCACCTGCTATTGCAGACATCATCACGCATAGAGTCCGTGGAATGCCTTGGTGCGGACGCAACGTCCGGCCTGGGCCAGTAATCATCGTTGACCTTGAAAACGAGCGAGGAGCCTGGAGTAGGAACGTCCGAAACATTGCCCATCGGCTGGGCGTTTGCTGTCCAAAGGTGCCGGACGAAATGGAGGTCTACTTACTCAATGACGATCCGTGTGAACCACCAACCCGGCGACTGCTTGACGCACTAAGCTCAAAGGGGTTTGAACTGAGATTGAAGTTGCTTGAGGATGCCATGGGGCGTAAGTCCGATGCCTTGGTTGTTATTGACCCGGTGGATGTTCTCTTTCCCATTAAGAAGAACGACGGCAGGCAGGTTCTCGCACTCTTCAGGAAGCTTAAACAACTGCTCACGCAATACTCACGGGCGGCGATCGTTCTCACCTTCAACCTCCGAAAGCAAGACCGGCGGGCGCGACGAGCAAATCTTCTCTCCGCTCCTCGCGACTGGCTCGAAGAGATTGCTGGCTCCCTTGACCTCTGCAACCGTTCCGACGTGCGTATAGGCATGGACTTCGAAGACGAAGCCGAAGGCGTCCGGGTCATTAACGGCATTCGGCGGAATGAGGAAATGCGCCCGCTGCTCGTCCAGCCAGTCACGCTCAATAACAATCAGGAGAGTCTTGCAGGGTTTGAACTGGTGACCGTCGATGGCGCGGGCCTGCGATCAGTTTTGACATCACGCCAGCTTGCGTACTGGCGCAAGTTGCCTTGCGTGTGGCGCTTCGATGAAGTGGCAGACAGGCTTGTGCCGCGCGCAAGCCTGTCCCGAATAATCCATCGCGTGGGCTCGCTAGGTTTGGATGAAAAGGATGGTGAGTATCGTGAGTTTTCGGTAGTCATGCGTATGCGGCGAGAATCAGAACCGGTAGCCCCTGCGCAACCCAGTAATACCAGTCGCGGATGGCTTGGGCGGTTGAGTCGTCGGGGTCGGTTGCGGTGAGTGGGGCTAATCGGACAGCGAGTTTCCGGCCTTGCCAGTGGACCAGCACCAGCATGTCCGTCGCACACGTCTCATCCGGCGCCATAACGTAGGACTTCGATCGTTTCACCCTTCTTTAGCGGCGAGGTAATCTTGGAAGCCGTGCATGTTGCCTGGAATGGGACTGTTCCTTCGGCCGCATTGCACGACCGGCTGCTGGCGGGAGTCGGACGGGTGCTGCGGCCAGGCAGCGTTTTCGCCGGCAGTGACAGCCGATAGAGCCCGCGCATGCAGTTTGCTGCACATTCGCGACACGCTGGTTCCGATCGATCCGCAGACATTCGGTGCGCGGTTGGAACGGGCTGGCTTCGTGGAGATATCGAAGCACAAGACCGCGCCTTCCGCTTCCGCGCGCGCCTGCCGTAAACAAGACACGTGGCCGATGCCGATTCCACAAAGCTCGGAGCAGGCGCGCAATCGGCGCTCCGAACCTGAGGCGTCATTGCGGACTCCCTGTTTGGGACCGTCCACGAAGCTTCGAAGCGAACTCCAGCCAGTCCAGTCGGACCCAGCCGACAATAGCGGCGGACTCGGCAAGCGCAGCACAGAAGGAGCCCGGAGCGAAAGACTCGAGTTTCTCGCTCCAGGCGCCGATCTGGCCGAGGAACACGTCCAGATCCGCGGTCGCGGTGCTGAGAACGAAAAAAGCGTCCTTGAACCGGCGCTGGCTGGCGTATGATCCCGCGATGACGAGGCGCGCGTGTCCGCTCCACGGCCGTCCGAGCAGAGCCTCGTTTTCAAGCCGCGCCGCGATCGTGAATGCTTCTTGGCATAGCTGCCGCGGCAAATCGATCTGTGGCGGGCAGGCCCGCGGGAGGACCTGGGCGATTGCGGCCAGACCGTATGCGCGCAAGGCCGTTATTTCCAGGGTTTCGTCGGCCTTCTCGATAACCAGTGACCGCGCCGCTTCCGCTGCTTCCTCATGCAAGCCGGCTTGAGCCATCGCAATGAGCACCGCCAGAACCGCTTTGGCGCGCGCCGGTTGCGGACTCGAAAAGTCGACAAGCGGCTGCGGCTCGGCCTTCATTGCCGACTCTAAGGCGCTCTCGAATAGCGATTGCGCTTCGGCTGCGCCGCCCGCTCGCAACACTGCGGCGCTGCGGGTCAGCGCTTTCGCTCGCAACGCGGCGTCGCCCAGAGCACGGGCCCCTGCCAGCGCCTGCTTTATTAACTCTCGGGAGAGCTCCGCGTCGTGTGCAGTTCGTTGACTCAGATGGCTCAAAGCAAGAGAGCGATGGAATTCCCGCACATCAGACATCGGAGGCCCGAACAGCGGGTTTCTTCCAAGCTCAGCGACACCAATCTCCTCGACCGTCGCCAGGGCTTCGCTGATCCTTCCTGCATCCGCGAACGACTCGCTCAGCCGACGAAGCGCGTACAAACGTTCTGAATCCCGAGACAGGCCCGCGATGGCGCTCCGCGCCTCATCGAAACAGCCCTTTGCGGCCAACATCTCGATTCGGGTCAGATGCGCCTCGTGCGCGTACGTGTCAGGAATCCGATCTAACGCGGCCTTCGCCGCGTCCGGAAGCTCCAGCTTGGTCGCGATCTGTGCGACGCCGTCAAGGGCTCTGTTGCGCTCAAATTCCTCGCCGATGGCTGATATGAGATCGATCGCCTCCTGCATGCGCTTCTGTTTGGCCAGGGCTATTGCGATCATGGCAAGAGCGCCATCTCGGTTTTGCTGGTATTTCAGACGATCTACGGCGGCGGTGGCGAGGAGCAGGCACTCATCTGCTTCCGCAGTCGCCCCCAACTTGGGGTCGCTCACGATCGCCGCCAAGTCGCATAGTTGACGCGTCTTTTGCTCGGCATCGCCGAGGGCCATCGCGGCATCTCGTGCTTCCCTGGCGATGGCAAGCGCAGAGTCGGCCGATATACGACGGAGCTGATCCGCGAAGTGTGTGAGCCAGTGCGTCCGGTTTCCTTCGTCCGGAATCTGCCGAATCGCTTCGAGGGCGGCCTGAATCGCCGCCTTCACAGCTCCGCGATCGCCCGGCGGCGCCATAGCCACTTTTACGATCAGAGCCCTGGCGCGTTGTTCCGGGTCCGCGGACGCCTCGTCCCCGATGATCGACGGAGGAAGGGAGGGCGAGGTCGGCTCTATCGGCCGGTGTCCCGCCAGCCGCGCTACGAAACGAGATAGCCGGTTCTTCCAGTGGTTTCGACGTCGGGCCTTTGCCACCACCGCTCCCAGGTGGTCAAGCGCAAACTGGTCGGTGACTAACTCTAAGAGACGGCGGGCCTCAGAGAGGCGTCCGGCTTCAGCCGTGCTTGGTATCAGCCGCATCATAACTGGCAGGCGGGCCTTCGAATCGCCTATCGCCTTCGCCACGCTGGCAGCTTCGCTCAAGCGGTCCTCTCGCGTCAGCACAAGCACCCGGACCAGCCGCGACTCGTCGTCACTGCCAAACACGGACGCTACGCGCTGCGCCTCATCCTCGCGCCGGGTGTTCACGAGCAGTGCGCAAAGCGTCCGAATCGGATCGAGCGGCGGCCGAAGCTTCCGCCGCTCGAATTCGCCCAGTTGCTCCAGCGCCTCTGTTACGAGGCGCTCCTCCACCAGATAGGCAAAAAACAACTCCGCGACTTCGGGCGCCGCTTCACGGGAGACCGCCGCCGCCGATTCCCGCAGTAGCTCGGGCCTCGGGCTGCCTAATTCGCGCAGAGCCTTCTCGATCGTCAGTAATCCCGAAATCTTGTCCTTGACCTGCGCTCGCAGTCGAGCGTGTCTGAGCGCTTCCTCAATGCGACCCCACCGCGCGAGAGCGATCAGAATCGAATCGGGATAGCTGGCCGCCTTAAGCGCGACCTGCTGAGCCGCCGCGATTCGAGTCAGGGCGGTAAGATCCTGCGGCAGCGTCGGATCCTCGAAACCGGCGAGGGCTAGCTCTACGTCGGCCAGGAACGATAGATTGCCGCCAACAATCCTGTGTTTCCAGCGCATCCACTCCGGCGAACCGGTCAGCAGCTTGTGCAGTTCCTCGCGTCCGCGCGCTTCCCGCAGGTGGTACGCGAGATTCGCAGCATAATACCCATCGTCTGTTCCGCAACTCCATCCGTCAGCGCGCTCCTTCTGATAGGCGGTAAGCAGCGCCTCATGCAGCGGCTTGAGATCGGCTGTCAAGGTTCGCAGATAGTCGTGCTGGAGATCATGCAGCGAGATGCGCCTCTTCGGCTCCTCGCCTTCGATGCGCACCAGCGCCTTACGCTCGAGCGTCATCAGCGCGCTCCGGCTGTCGATCGGCTGGAGCCCGTCTGTTTGCGCCCAGAGCATGGCCACGGTCGCTTCGGGAGCTGCCGCCCCCGGTGGGAACACCGCCAGTTTGCGGAACACAGCGGCGGCGGCCGGCTGAGAGTTTTCGAGAGACACCATGCTTACGTCTATCGCCTTCAGCAAATTCGGGTATGGATAATTCGGAAAGGCCTTTTTGAGCGATTGAAGATCGGCCGCGCGCAGCCTCGCGGCCAGATCGGCCCACGATAACCCATCCGCGGCCAGAGCGCCGCACAACGCCAGCGCGAACGGCAGGTTTCCACACTCGATTGCGACCTCCCGCGCTTCGGGCGGCAGGTCGGCCGGGTCTTGCCGTTTCCAGTCCGCCAGATGTCGAAGCGCTGCTTCCGCGGAGAGTTCCCCGACAGGCAACTCGAGCGCTCCTGGCACGAGGCCCCCCTCGCGCGATGTGATGAGCAATCGGGTGTCCTGATCCAGGGCATCGGTGACCGGCGTCACCTGATCGAGCGCTTCCACGTTATCGGCCACGAGCAGACAGCTCTTGCCGCTCAATAGACGTCGCAACCGAAGGGCCGGCGAGGCGCCGCCATCAGCGTCTCGAATCGCGGGCCCGCCGAGAACGCTGGCTGCTCTTTCAGCGATTGCGCCCGACGTCGGAAGCTCCCGCATGTTTAGCCACAGGATGCCATCTGGGAACAGCCTGCGGGTTTCGGTAGCGGCGGCGAAGGCGGTCGCAATGACGGACTTTCCGCAGCCGCCCATTCCGTGCAGCGCTGCTATCCGCTCCCACGCCGGCACGGCGAGAGGAGGGCGAGGGAGAAGAACCTCGTATAACCGCGACAGTTCGGCCGGCCGCGGCTGAAAGCGCGCGGGAAGCTGAGGCACGAAATACGTTTCGCCAAGCCGCGGCTCGGGCTCCCGAAGAATCCGGACGAGTTCCCGCAGGCTCTCTCGCCATCGTTCGTCCGACACGAAACTGGGACAGTGCAGCCTGGTGAGCTCTGGTGGAAGCATCTCGTGCGTGCCCACCCGCAAAATCGGGACGACGACCCGTGACAAGGAAAGCGCATACTGCCACTCCGCCTGCACGTATTCCGACCCAACCGCAGCAGGCCCGATCACGACGATCGTACGCTCAGCGGCCTTGATCGCGTCGCGGATCTCCTGGGCAAACGTGAGCGAGCGGCTCGGCATCGAAGCCCTGTCCCACCAGACCTCGAATCCTTCGTCGCGCAGTGATTGGTACAACCGCTCGACAAATGGCGGCTGGTCGTCGGCGCGCGCATAAGAGATGAAGAGCCGGTTCATACAGAGTCTGCGCCGGCGTCAAAGGCGGCGTGTTTCATCGTATTACAACTGTGCTGGGAGAACCGCGCAACGCGCAACAGCCGCTGCCGCGCGGCCATTTCGAGTGACGGTTCCTCTCTGGCCGAAGTCGTTCCTTTCCGGCCAGGCAGGATGAGCCTGGTGCAATGTCCCTGCCACGAGTATATCGGCTTCGCGTATTGATCGACATCCATCAATCGTCGCAACACCGAATTCTCCCCTCTCTTCAGGTGAACAAAGACTCTGAAACTCCGTGAAGTGCAGTTGAGCACAGTCCTGAGCCAGAGGGCTGGAATCTTACCATGAAAGTAGCCGTCCACAGCCGGGGCATCAGGACGGCGAAGTCATCTCCCAACGTAGCGAGTGAGCCGTAGAACCAATTCATGTCTGTGTCAGTACTCAGGGAATTGGCACCAGTTTTCGAAAGCGCGGGTCGTTATGCAAATTCGATAATTCCGGGTCGGCCCGAATCTCCCTCACGCGCGCATAGAGACCCAAAGACCCACACGAAGCACTGTTTTGGTACGTCCGGAGGAGTGGCCAAAAACCCTCCGGATTGGGACCTCGAAACTGTGTGTTTTTAACCCATTTCGAAGGGATGGATCACTCCGACTTTAATCGATCGTTTTCGGCCAGACAAAGGCATTTTACTTCAAGGGGGGCTTAAGCGGGAGGCTCACTTGTACCGGTCTGCTGCAAGGTCTCCCGATAGTTCCACGGCATCCAGGCGGCGGGATGCTGGGCCAGTTCGGTGGCGTGGTTCTGCAATTCGATCAGGTACTCGAAGGGATTGACGTCTTGCAATTCGCAGGTGTGGATCAGGCTCATGAACAGATCACCCACCTCGGCGCCGTTTTCGGTCTTATAAAATAGGGAATTCTTTCGGTGAAGAATAGCCTTCTTCAGGGCGCGCTCCACGAGGTTCGAGTCCAGCGGCGCCCCCGCTTGGCGTAGGAACAGCGTTAGCCGAGTCCAACGTTTCAAGCAATAAGTGATGGCCTCGCCCAGCCCCGAGTTGGGTTCCACTTTCTTTTCCACGAACTGGGCCTCGAACCAAGCGCGGAGGGCATCCATCACCGGCTGGCTGTGCTCCTGGTGGAAGCGCAGCCGCTCCTCGGGCACGAGACCCCGCCGCTGGGCCTCGGCCTCGTAACGATAGATGTCGCGGAAGCTTTCCAGCACGAACCGGCACTCCTTGGGAAAGTTCGGCGTCACCTGCACAAAGCGTCGTCGAGCATGGGCATTGCAGTTTCCCCAGAGAATTTCCAGCTTCTCCGGGAGCTTCGGCACATTGCGTGACAAGGCATCGGACATTTGAATGGGCGGCGTGAGCCCCTTGGCCCGCTCCACGAACACCCGGGCGAGGTTCTCCCCGGCATGATTCCGCCCGCTGAAGAACAGCGCGATCCGCTGCCCCTGCCGCGTCGTCGAAACGATGCCGGAGGTGAACAGCCCCGTCCGTTCCTTGGAGCTCGACGAGGCTTCCTCCTCCTCCGAGCGCGGAGGGCTCGCCCTAGCCAGGGCCAGGATCTTCATGCTGGTGTCATCGTTATAGAAGACTTCGCCTTGCGCGGCCTGGCGGATCAACTCTTCGAAAACGGGCCGATGGGCTTCCGCCACTTCCGCCACGATTTCGCACTGGGTCGAAGCCGGCAGCGGAATTCCCAAACTCGCCTCCAGCCTCTCCAGCCGATCCCAGGGAACGCCACTGCCGTACTTCAACAGCGCGATCATCGCCGCCGCGCTGGCATCGTACTTTTTCTCCCCCACCTCGGGCGGCGCTTCCGCCTCGTAAACCTCGCCGCACAGACTGCAGCGCAGACGTTCTAACTCGTAGACTCGGGCCGCCATCGGCGCCTGCCCCACCACCCGGATGCGCAGCCCAGGGTCTTTCTGCAGGTACACCTTTCCCTTCCAACATTCCGGACAGTGATCTCCGGACTTCAAAGAACCGTGCGGGATTTTGATGTGCTCGGCGCCCCGATAGGCCTGGGCGCCGTTTCGCCCGTGCCCCGGCTTGGGTTGCTTATTTTCGTTCGGGTTCGCAGGGGGGCTATTTCTCGGAGGGGCCTGGATCCCAGCTTGCTCCAATACCTTACTGGTCTTCTCCGTGCTGGGCTTCGACAACAGCGCACGCAGTTGGCTGATCGTCGTGTTCTTTTCCCCGATCCTTTCGATCAGAACGCTCAGCACCTGGATCGCGTCTTCCAGCCTCTCACAGTCCTCTTCGCTCAACGGCCCTTGGCGCGCCCGCTCCACCAACGCGGCCAGCTCTTCCAGATTCACTTCGATCTGCTCCTTCGCAGGTTTCATCCCTTCGCTCCGCTCAGGGGATGTTTACTCTACTTTCGCCAGCAACTCCCGAAAGCGCGGCGTGAGCGGATAGCCCAGCAGCAGGTTTCATCCCTTCGCTCCGCTCAGGGGATGTTTCCTCTACTTTCGCCAGCAGCTCCCGAAAGCGCGGCGTGAGCGGATAGCCCAGCACTTCCTTGATCGAGCGGTTAGGCCGCATGTTGGGGCAGTTCTTCCCCCGGCCTGTCGTCCGCCCCATCACCACCCAGTTCGCCGCCCGATAGCAGGTACCGCGATAGCGTTCGGGATCAACGAAGGTCTCCAGAAAATAGATCGGGTGTCCGT
>JBELAJ010000017.1:0-30568 GCA_049508935.1 Terriglobia bacterium
AGGTGATTGAGGCTGGGGTAATGAGTGCGGTCCACCTGCAGCGGGGTGATGGAAATCTCGTGGGCCAGAATCGCGGCATAATCGGAGTCCGGTTCAACCTGATCCAGTTTCGTCGTTTCATCAAGCCAGTAATAGGGGCGGCCGCGCGGGTCTTTCTTTTCCACCACCAGATTCTGAGAAATCTTCTGGCTTTGGCGCGTGAGGCGTACGCCGCGCACTTCACCCCGCGGTACGTTCACGTTGAGCATGACGCCCGCGGGCAAGCCTTCCTCTAGAACTTTGGCGGCCAGTTGCGCGGCGAAAGCCGCGGCGCTTGAAAAATCCTGGGATTTGCGCGTTGCCAGAGACATTGCAAACGACGGCAAACCGTGCAGCGCCCCTTCCACAGCAGCCGCTACGGTGCCCGAGTAGACCACAGCTTCTCCCAGATTGCCTCCCGGATTAATCCCGGATACTACCAGATCGGGCCTTTGGGGCAAGAGATTGTAGAGTGCGATGATCACCGTATCCGCAGGCGTACCCGAAACCGCATAATGTCTCTCATCAAGCTTGCGCACCCGCAACGGCGTGTGCGTGCTAATGGCCTGGCTCGAGGCGCTCATCTCCTTGTCGGGAGCTACTACCGTGACTTCGCCCACTGCTGCCAGGCTTTCTTCCAGGCACTTCAATCCCGGGGCATGAATTCCGTCGTCGTTGGTGACAAGGATTTGCTTCATCGCTCTGATAACCTAATAATTCTAGCACGGATGACGTGCAGGAGTGTTGCCGAGGATGTATCATAGCTCCAGAGTTCCTCATGAATAGGCGCCGCTTCATCAATTCTCTAATCGGAGCGAGTGCGGCTCTTCCGATTTGGGCCGTGGTTGCGCAGGCGCAGTTACGCATCGCTTCTCACGGAAATAGAAAGCTCGCCGCGCCGACCGCCAACTTGGCTGCATGGCAAGACCTCGAAATCGGCATGTTCGTGCATTTCGCGCCCAACACCTGGCAGGACAAAGAGTATGATGATCTCTCGACTCCCCTCTCTGCAATCAACCCCGCGCAATTGGATACGGACCAATGGGCCCAGTGTGCCCAGGGCCTGGGAGCGAAGTATATCGTCGCTGTAGCCAAGCACGCGGGCGGGTTTTGCATGTGGCAAACCGAAACCACTGACTACGGCATTAGGAACACGCCTTGGCGCGGGGGAAAGGGCGATGTCATGGCCGATCTCTCCCGCTCTTGCCGCAAGCTGGGCCTGAGGCTGGGAGTTTACCTTTCCCCTCAGGATGGCAAGTTCGGCGCGGGCACGGGTGGCCGGTGTAAGACTCCCGAGTTACAGGCGACATACAACGTACTTTATCGCCGTCAATTGACCGAGGTGTTGTCCCGATACAGCGAGATGGTCGAAATCTGGTTTGACGGCTCGCTGGTGACGCCGGTGGGCGACATTCTCAAGAAATGGGCGCCACACGCCATGATCTTCCAGGGACCCTTCGCAACCATCCGCTGGGTGGGCAATGAGGATGGGTTTGCGCCCTACCCTGTGTGGAACGCCGTCGCCAAGTCCGACGCCGCGACCGGCATCGCCACCGCGCTGCATGGCGACCCGGATGGCGACGTGTGGCTGCCACTCGAGACGGATGTTTCTATTCGTCGGCCCGATTGGTTCTGGAACACCCACAATGAACGAAAGGTGCTCTCGCTCGACCAACTTCTTGAGATTTACTACCGCTCGGTGGGCCGCGGCACGCAATTGCTTCTTAATATCCCCGCGGACCGTCGCGGCCTGTTGCCGGACGCCGATTGCGCGCGCGCCCGCGAGTTCGGCGATGAAGTCCGCCGGCGCTTTGGCCGGAGCGTCGCGGAGGCTCGCGGTTGGGGAGAGATAGTGGTTTTGCCGCTTCCATCCCCGACGCGTGTCGACCACATGATTCTTGAGGAGGATTGCTCAACAGGCCAGCGCATTCGCACCTACAGGCTGGAAGGTCAAGCGCAGGGAAAGTGGGCGGCGCTGGGAGAGGGAACGGCCATCGGGCATAAGAGAATCCAGCCTTTCAACCCCGGCGTCGTCGAGGCCGTGAGGCTCATTATCCCCTCGAGCGTTGGTGAACCGGCGATCCGGCGCCTGGCGGTGTTCAATACGGGCTCACCACCACCTAGAACCTGGAATGCCCCTGCACCGGTCTGGGCTGATGACGCGGTGGGTGAGTGGAAGAACCATCGCTTCAGCGTAGATCTTTCCAAGAAGATCACCGCTGCCGGCACCTACCAACTGCGCTTCGTGCCGCAGGGAGAGGATGAGGCCTCCATCCGGGATGTCGAGTTTCTGCTGGACGGAATTCCGCAGCCGCACCTCGTGCGCCGCGTTCCGCGCTCCTCGAACGTTTTTATCCTCACTCTGCAGGGGATTGGCCAAAGGGCCGAGGTCAAAGGGCAAGTGCGCAGAGCAAACCAGGGCACCATCTTGTTCCGCAGATATTGACGTAGCTACGGTCGGGGCGTAGACTGAAGGCGAGATGGGAACAAGCACAAAAAACGCGCTGCCGCTTGTGTTGCGCCGCGCGACTCGCCGGAAGGCGGGCCTTAAGGGCGGGGACGAGCCGGAGCCCAAATCGGGGGCTGGGGTGATCACCACCTCGCGCAAGGTTGCTGTTGGTGGCGATGATTACACGCCCGCACAGAGACAGATCATCGATGCCCGGTTAACGGAGGCCCGCAAAGGCCCGTATCATGGGCCGTTCCAGACCGCTGAGGAAGCTATCAGGTTTATCCGCAAAGAGGTCAGGAAACGGAAGGCAATCAAATCGAAGTAGTCTCCCTCCCTCATGGAAGTTCTCCTGTCGGATCGTACGATTGAGTCCTTGAGTCATGCTCCTCCGGATGTCCGACGAGCTTTTGAAAAGCAATTGCGGTTCTTGCTGACCAACCTACAGCACCCTTCCCTGCATGCCAAGAAGTACGATGAGTCGAAGGACCTGTGGCAGGCGCGTGTGAGCCGGAACTGGCGCTTCTATTTCACGATCGTCAATGACACCTACCGCATTGAAGACGTAATTGCACATCCCAAGTGAGCGCCAGCCGGTTGTGGAGGTCACTTGACGGAATGCAGGTTAAAGGAGGGCTGAACACGATGAAAGATACGGGACTTCGAAAGTTGCTGGTCAAGTTTTTCGCCCGCGTAACACTCTCTGCGCTCGCCGCATTGGCTGCCCTCGGCTTTTGGGCGGCCGTGCCCGTGCTTGTCTCGGCCGGCAGACCCGCAGCGCATCGCCCGCCCATCGTTGGAATCGCGCATATCGCGCTGAAGACGGACAACTTGGCTGGGGCGCGTGAATTCTACGGGCACACCTTAGGATTTCAGGAACCGTTCTCGGTGCGAGTGGCGAAAAACGCCCCTGCTGATCTCGCGGGCTCGCCGGGCGATCTCATCGTGACTTTTTTCAAAGTCAACGATCATCAGTATATCGAGCTCACTCCCGATCTGATGAATCCAACGGGAGACAGGCTTTCGCACATCGCCTTCGAAACCACGGATATCCACGCGCTAAGAGACTACCTCGCCGCTAACGGAGTAGAAGTACCCGGGACACTGAAGCCCGGGGCAGCCGGCAATCTGAGCTTCACAGTGAAAGATCCGGACGGGCACACCGTCGAATTTGTCGAGTACATCGAGGGCTCTCTCCACAGCCGGAATTTTGGCAAATTCCTCCCGGACACTCGCATCTCACAGCACATGATTCACGTGGGAGTTACAGTGCGAGACCGGGCGGCTGCGGACCACTTCTACAAGGATATTCTGGGCTTCAAGTCGATCTGGTACGGCGGCATGACGGACGACCGGGTGGATTGGGTGGACATGCGCGTACCCGACGGCACTGATTGGCTCGAGTACATGCTGAACGTCCGCGATCCCTCGCCGCGCACTCTTGGCGTAATGCATCACTTCGCACTGGGTGTTCCGGACATCCACGCGGCTTACAAGGAAGTCGTTAGCCGTGGGTATAAAGCCGAACAGCCCAAGATCGGACGTGACGGCAAGTGGCAGTTGAATCTTTACGACCCTGACTTCACCCGGGCGGAATTGATGGAGCCCAAACCCGTCCAGAAGCCTTGCTGCTCAATGATCATAGGAGAGTAGCGTAGACCTGCTTGACAAGGTCTGCGGTCTTTCCGCTGGGTCCCTAGGCACACCGCTAGCGGGGCGCGGCCGGAGGCCGCGCTGCGCTACCGGCATTACATCTTAGAACAGTCCACTCACCCCAAAGGGAAATACCAGCCAGGGATTGAAAAGGGCCGAGCCCATGACGGTTGAGCAACCCTCCGCGCCGGGGCCGCCGAAACATCCCCACCAATTTTCCGTGGCATTGACAGTGTTTGTGGTGGAGTTATCAACACCGACGGCATTGTGGCCAATAAAGCTGTTGAGGTGTGCATCGACTTGCGCGGGCGTGTTGATGAACAGGTCGTAACCTTCCTGGTCGATGAAGTTCTGCGCGATCACCGTCCCCGCAATGAGTGAGCCGCCGAAACCGCTGTTGATGTTGATCCCCGTGGGGCCGGGAGTGGCCGTGTCGGCGGTGTCCGCGCCGTTACCGGAGATGTGGTTCGCCGCGATGACATTGTTGGTGAAAGTATCGCCGGGCGCGTGGCTGTGGACAGCGACGCCCGGGATTCCATTGTTTCTGAGTAAATTGTTGATGACCACGTTGCCGGAAACGAGTCCGGGGCCACTCCCGTCGGAGAAAAGGCCGACTCCGGCGCCCGCCCCGGGTACCTGAGTCCCGTTATGGAATGACTGGTTATTGGCAATGGTGTTGTGAACGACGCCATTGTGCGCAGCACCCGACATTGGTGCAGGGGCGTGCGACGCCATTACGATTCCGCAATCGAACGGATTGTCGTGAACAATGTTGCCGATGATCAGGTTGTCGTGGACCGCGGCTGTGTCGTCACTCTGAAGAATTCCCCCGCTATTGTTGGCCACCACGTTGTTAGCGACAACGGAATGATCCGCTCCTAGAAGATGGATCCCTTCTCCGCAATCAAAATCCTCGCCAGTCTCGAAGCTAGGCTCGCCGGGGCAGGCTGGAGTGGCTGGCTCGAGGCTCTTGTCGTTGTAACTCACACTGTTGTTCGAGATAGTAATACCCGAGGCATTGGTGACCAGGATTCCTTCGAAGTTGGCGTTCTTGACCGTAAACCCGGTCACCACCACGTTGCTCAGGCCGGCATTGTCGAGACCGTCGACATAGATGCCGTTGGAAAGGCCAGTGGCATCAATGACGGTTCTATTCGGACCCGCGCCGACCAGCGAGAGCGGTATCCCGATAATCACATCTTCTTTATAGGTTCCCGGAGCTACGTTGATGATGTCATTAGCCGCTGCCGCTGCCGTTGCCGCTGCAACCGCAGCCCCAATCGTCGCAAAGCACCCATTGGTTCCCCCTGGATTCACACACAAAGTGGTCGCGCTTGCCGGCTTCGCCAAGCCCGCGACCAGCCCCACGCAAAGTACAATAGTTGCTGCTACAGAACGGATGTTCCCCTTCATAGCAATTTCCCCCTTTTTGTTTTTGGAGTTAATTCCGTGAAGAAAAATCATATCACCGCAGGTTGGGACTCGAAAAGGAAAAAAGGGAAGCTGGCCCGAAACGGTTTATGTCTCTTCCGCTTAGGTATGAGATTTTGGTATGCGAGGCCCGCCGTCAGCTATCAGCTCACAGCGAACAAGCCGCCCTTGCTGAAAGCTGATAGCTGACGGCTGAAAGCTTCCTCGCACCCGCCGCCTACTTCAGCGCTCCGGCCAGCAGGGGCAACATCACCTCGTGGTGCCCGGTGAGGGAGTAGCCGTGGCTGCGGTCCCGGCCGTTTCCGGTGCCTGCCGTCGGGCGCAAGACCACGTTTTGCATGGGGCGGTAGTGCTGGATGAAATCCATATTCACGGTGGTGATACCTCGCGGCGCATGGCCAAGGTTGGCCGCCAGGCTGAGGCATTTCAACAGTACTTCAGGGAGCAAAACCGCGGAGCCGACGTTCAGGTAAACGCCGCCGCGATCAAGGCTCTTCACCAGTGAAGCCAGCAGCAGGAAGTCGCGGTGCGTGGCCGCACCCAGCGCCCGCGGATCGATGGCGGGATGATTGTGGGTTATGTCCGTTCCGATGGCCACGTGCACGGTCGCAGGAATCCGCAGCGTGTAGGCTTGTGCCAACACACTGAACCGGCGGAATCGCGCCTGCTGACGTTTGGCAAGGAAGCGGCCCACGGCTTCGCCGATTCCCAACTCTTCCCGGTCGCCCGCCGCGATGGTCTCATTAATAATGCGGCCGGTTTCCTCCGCCATGCCGAATTTCCCACGGCCCAACACCGCCGGTACGTCTTCGGAAGTGGCGCCCACCAGGCCGATTTCGAAGTCATGAATCATCGCCGCGCCGTTCATCGCGGCGGCGGTGAGGTAACCACGCCGCATCAGGTCGATCAGAATAGGAGCGAGGCCGCATTTGATCACGTGCCCGCCGATTCCCCAGATGATCGGCTTGCCCTTGGCCCGCGCCCGTTCGATTGCCGCGACGACGGCGCGCAAATTCTCTGCGGCTAGAATGTGAGGCAGTGAATCGAGCCACGCGCCCACCCCGGCTCCGCGCCGTGGAACTCGCGCGAAGTCTTGCACCGTAACTTTGCTTGCCCTCGAGGCAAGCGGGTAGGTGCTTACCCTATCGAGCTTGAGCGGCCTTTGCGAGTAGCTTGTCATTTTCAGTCGAATTTCCCGCCTACAAACTCTTTTCAGGATTTGTCTTCGAGTGCGTGTAAAAGGTGGGTGACCGCCGACTTCAGCTCCCCAACGTCGCGATGAACAATCTCCCAAATCCTTTCCATGTCGATGCCAAGGTAATCGTGCACTAGGAGGTTCCGAAACGCCGCAATGCGTTTCCACTCAATTTCGGGTCGTTTTGCCTTTAGTTCGGGAGACAGACGCTGCGTTGACTCACTCAGGATCTGAAGATTTCGCAGTACGGCGTCCTGGTGCAGATGTGACGACAGGAACGAATCATGTCCTTCGCGAGTGTCTTCGGCTATCCGTTCGATGCACTCGAGAATGTGCTTCAAATAAACAGAATCGTCCTTCACAGTGGCACAGCCTCTTGAAGAACACGTTCCTTAATTAGGGGGCTAAGGCCCCGCTCTGTTACAACCTCCACCCTGCGCCCTAAGATTTCTTCGAGGTCGAGCACGAGCCCTGCGGGGAACCAGGAACTCGTCACGGGGCCGGTATCTACCAGAAAATCGATATCGCTATCCGCTTGAGCTTCGCCTCGTGCGACTGAGCCAAAAACACGAACATTCCTCACGCCGTGCTTGGCCGCAATGCGCTTAACCTCGTCGCGCTTCTCATGGACTAGCTGCTCAATAGTCATGGCATCGCCCGTTCCTTAACTTCTCCACTCTCATCCTGAGTGGTGATGGGCCAGCGCCCTACCGGTCGCCCCCGCGAAAGCGGGGGCCCATTGTCATACCAATGATTTCCCGCTTTCGCGGGAATGACGCGCCCTTCGACAGAGCGCAACGAAGGATCTTCGGGGTCGACATGCGCTAGTGCCGCCCATTATTCAGCATGGCGGCGAGGGCCTGGCCGGTGAAGGACTTTTTCACGCGGGCCACGTCTTCCGGGGTGCCTTGGGCGACGATCCTGCCGCCCTCATCGCCGCCTTCGGGGCCCAGGTCAATGACCCAGTCAGCCTGTTTCACCACGTCCAGATGATGCTCGATGATGATGATGGTGTTACCCAGGTCTGTCAAGCGATTGAGGACCTCGAGGAGTTGTTTGACATCGTCGAAATGCAGGCCCGTGGTGGGCTCGTCGAGGATATAAAGCGTGCGGCCCGTCTGGCGGCGGCTCAACTCGCGTCCCAGCTTGATGCGCTGGGCTTCGCCGCCGGAAAGCGTCGTAGCGGGCTGTCCCAGGTGGACGTAACCCAACCCCACGTCCACCAAGGTTTGCAGCCGCAGCTTGATCTGCGGAATGTTCTCGAGAACCGGCAAGGCATCGCGAACCGTGGTTTCAAGCAAGTCGGCAATGGAATGGCCCTTATATTTCACCGCCAGGGTCTCGGAATTATAGCGGCGGCCGCGACAGACCTCGCAAGTCACGAAGACGTCCGGCAGGAAGTTCATCTCGATGCGCCGCAGGCCTTCGCCCTGGCAGGCCTCGCATCGGCCGCCTTTGACGTTGAAGCTGAAGCGCCCGGCGCGGTAGCCGCGCTCGCGCGATTCGGGCAGCATCGCGAAGAGCTCGCGGATGGGCGTGAACACGCCGGTATAGGTGGCGGGATTGGAGCGCGGCGTGCGCCCGATGGGCGACTGGTCCACCACCGTCACCTTATCCAGGTGCTCGAGTCCCTGGATGGCCTTGTGCGCGCCCGGCTCCGCGACGGCGCGGTAAAGCTTCTTGGCCATGGCGTGGTAGAGGATGTCGTTCACCAGCGTCGATTTGCCGGAGCCCGAAACCCCCGTCACCACCGTGAGCAGGCCCAGCGGAAAATGCACGTCGATATTCTTCAGGTTGTTGGCGCGTGCGCCGAGCACGGAGAGGCATTTGCCGTTCGCCGAGCGTCGCCGCGCCGGTACGGGAATGCGCAGCTTGCCCGAGAGGTACTGCCCGGTCAAAGATTTTGGGGCAGTCTCAATCTCGTTGGGCGCCCCGGCGGCCACCACAAAACCGCCTTGCTTCCCGGCCCCCGGCCCCAGGTCGACCACGTAATCCGCCCGCCGGATGGTTTCCTCGTCATGCTCAACCACAAGGACGGTATTCTGCAGGTCGCGCAATCGCTCCAGGGTCTCGAGCAGCCGCAGGTTGTCGCGCGGGTGCAGGCCGATGCTTGGCTCGTCGAGCACATAGAGCACGCCGCGCAGCTTCGAGCCGATCTGCGTGGCAAGGCGAATGCGCTGGCTCTCACCGCTCGAAAGTGTGGCGGCTGAGCGGTCGAGGCTCAAGTAGCCCAGCCCCACAGCTTCCAGGAACTCGAGCCGCTCGAAGATGGCGTTCAGAATCCGCTGCGCGATGAACGCCTGGCGCTCCGTCATATGGAGTTCTTTCAATACGGTTTGCGCCCGGCTCACCGGCAGGGCCGTGAGGTCGGCAATCGAGAGGTTCACCACCGTCACGGCCAGGCTTTCCGGCCGCAAGCGCTTGCCGTGGCACTTCGGGCAGGGCACTGCGGACATGTACTGGCTGTACCACTCGCGATAGTTTTCGGAAGTGCTTTCTCCGTACCAGCGTTCGAGCAGCGGCAGCACGCCGGTAAAGACTGAGCCGGCCTTGGGCTGTTCCGGGTTGCGCCCGTAGAGCACCAGGTTCTGGATCTTCAACGGAAGCCGCTCAAAGGGAGTCTTGAGGTCGAACCCGTAGTGTTCAGCGGCGCGCATGAGGCCGCGCTGAATGATGGACGATCCGGCGCCCGGCCCGAGACCGCCCTCGAGCAGCGGCCGCGACCAATCGGCGATGACCTTGGCGGGATCGAACGTATACAGGCTGCCCAGGCCCCGGCAGGCGGGACAGGCGCCGTAGACGCTGTTGAACGAGAAGGAACGAGGCTCGAGCGACGGGACGCTGATGCCGCAATCCACGCACGCCCACTCCTGCGAATAGAGCTGCTCCTCGCCGTTCACCACGGCGATCTGCACAATCCCCTTCGCCAGCTTCATCGCCGTGTCGATGGATTGCCCCAGCCGGCTTTCGATCCCCGGCTTCAGCAGCAGGCGGTCCACCACAACTTCAATGGTGTGGTTGCGGCGCCGGTCAAGCCGGATTTCTTCATCCATCTGGCGCAATTGCTTGTCCACCCGCACGCGCACGAACCCTTGCTGCGCAAGCTGCTCGAAGAGTTTGCGAAACTCTCCTTTGCGGCCGCGCACTACGGGCGCGAGAATCATGATGCGCTGCCCGTCGCCGTTTCCCCCCGGACTGCCCAACTGGTGCTGAGCCATGATGGAGGAGACGATCTGGTCCGTGGTCTGGCGGGAAATGGCTCGGCCGCACTGGTGGCAATGCGGCTCGCCGATAGAGGCATAAAGCAGGCGAAGATAGTCGTAGATTTCAGTGATCGTGCCCACGGTCGAGCGCGGGCTGCGGCTAGTGGTTTTTTGCTCGATCGAGATGGCCGGGCTCAGGCCTTCGACCGTGTCCACGTCCGGCCGCTCCGTCTGGTCGAGGAATTGCCGCGCGTAGGCCGACAGCGTCTGCACGTACCGGCGCTGCCCCTCGGCATAAATCACGTCGAACGCCAGGCTGGACTTGCCCGAGCCGCTTAAACCCGTCACCACAGTCAGGGCGAGGCGGGGAATCTCGACGTCGATGTTTTTCAGGTTGTGCTGGCGCGCGCCACGAACCGTAATCCGGTCGATCATCGCCCAGAGCCCCACAGCGAGCAATTTTGAGGAAAAGCCAACCTACCATGATATAAGCCGCAGCCCTGAGCCGTCAAGCGCTCATGTTACGCGGCTGGCGCAAAGCGAAGCGCTGCGGTCTTGAGGCATGATACTCCAGCGAAACTCAGAGCTAGCGCTCTGATGCGCCAGCCACGGCGGAGCAAAAGGCAAAAGCCGGGGTGGCGCATATGTCCCGGCGCTTTCTACCGTGCTGTGGTAGAATTTGCGTATGGAAATCAAGGTCAATATCCCGGACGATCTTGCCGCACAGGCTCGTGCCCGCGGTTTGGAGCTTGAAGCCTACGTCGAAGAGATTCTGGCGTCGCAGGTAGCGCCACGCTCGAAGGCTAACCGGCAACCGCGTACACCCGAAGAGTTTCAAGCTTGGTTGGAGTCAGTAGCCCAGTTTTCCGATAAGATCCCTCCTTTACCGGAGACCATCTCCCGAGAATGGATCTATCAGGATCATAACTAAATGGCCATTGGATCGTGTGTGGTAGACACCAACATCCTGCTGCGCATGACCCGGCGCGCCGATCCTGAACACCAGCTTGTCACAATGGCCCTCGCTCAATTGACCAGCCAGGGTACAACGCTTCATTACACACACCAGAATGTTGCCGAACTTTGGAACGTGATGACGCGGCCGGTAGCTCGCAACGGCCTGGGTTTGACCATCCACGAGGCGGAGTCCGAAGTGCGAGCCATCGAACGCGGAATGACTCTTTTGCCGGACAGCGAGGCCGTGTATCACGAATGGCGGAAGATCATTTTGCGGTATGGTGTGTCTGGCGCACAGGTCCACGACGCACGACTCGCGGCGGCCATGTACGTCCATGGCGTCCCCCACATCCTGACGCTCAATCTCCCAGATTTCAGTCGCTTCGAGGGTCTCATGCCACTACACCCGAGCCGTCTTTAAATTATGTAGGCCATCCGCTCCCCTGCTGGGCGATCGCGGCTGGCGCAGAGCGACGCTCTGCGGTCTTGAGGCATGATAATCCAGCGAAACGCAGAGCTAGCGCTCAGAGCCAGCCACGGCAGGCCTCCACCGACCGGCCACCCTTCTGCCGGCATGCGAGGGCACAGCGCTTCATTAGCGTAGTTTTGCCCGCGTCTCACTTTCTGCCCTCTTTTAGACTTCCCCAGGATCTCCATTTTGCCTTCCCATCCGCCAGCCAGCATACACCTAACCGCCTCCGGTGGGACCAGTTCTTCATCTTTTCCATCCCGAAGGACTGACCCCGCCCGAGCTCAGACCGGCGCTTCTCTCCAAGAGCCGTCCTGAGTGGACGGGCGGCCAAGGCAGGCTCTCCCTTTAGTGGCACCCTTGCAGTGATGGCTCGTGAGCTTCTTACGCGAGCTACATGAAAGACTCCCTCTCACAGTGACCTTCTTGCGCCGTCGAAGCGCCCTAGAAACCTTGTCCCAGTCACGCCTTGCAGCAATCACGGCGCGGCAAATCTCTTCCCAAATTTCGAGGGCCCCTCGCAAACAATTAATTAAGATGTGTACGAGCAACTTAACCGCGTCGCGCGTAGCGATTCCGCAAACCAACCCTATCGCGCTCCAGCGAAGTGCGAAATCGACAACAGGATCAACCCCGAAGAAGCGCCGAAATAAGCCATGCGTCACCAGAATCCCAATGATTAGGCCAATGGTTGAATGGCGCAGTTCACGCAGCACTTCGGGCCGCAGAGTCCCGTTCACCACCTGACGGCCGAAGAAACCGCCAAGCCGTTTCGCGCTGCTGCTCTTTTGACAAGCGTCCCTTCCCGCCGCAGATTCTAAGGGCGGAGATGGAGCTTGCCGAGTGTCTCCAGGGTCTACCATGGTGGCCTCGCTCGCGCTCTGCGCGAGTATGCGTAGAGTTGAGGGCCGACCTCAACTCGAGGGCAAGTCACTCATTCGAGTTGAGTTAACAGCTCAACCCAAAAAAATGCTTGACACCAAAGGAGTGGTTTCGATAAGGTAGGCGTGGTTGCTGCAACACCAACTTATCGCGATCGAGGCCCGGTGGCCATGCCCGGCTACCGGGTCTCTCTGTTTTTTACTCCACCCACTACTAGTGTGCCCGCCAGAATGCCGTTGGTTAAATCAAAAGTTTTTATCGTCATTATAAATTTCAGCTTCTAAAGCCACTGCTTGACTTAATAACTCTTAATAATCGCGGCTGGCGCAGAGCGAAGCTCTGCGGTCTGGAGGCATGATAATCCAGCGAAACGCAGAGCTAGCGCTCTGCGCCAGCCACGACTGCCTTGGTTCTCAGCTACTCGGTCTTGACTGTCAACGAGCGCCACTTCGGACGCATCCCCGGCCTCACCGTCGCGAAACTCTAGCTCCAGCACGGGACCAAGCCGCAGAGCTACACTCTGCGCCGGCATGGTGACAAGTTGTCTATTGACAAAACTGGTTAGGCATCATAGGCTATCGGTGTGAAAGTCCTGCCCTCTGAGGAAGGCCCTTCCTCGATCACCCAGCCATATCAGGGGAGAACTCTGTTTGCGGGTTGCAGGTGTCAGGTTTCGGGTATCAGGTGTGGTGATCTCCGTATGGAGAGCCGAAGGTCAATTCAAACGCTAGTTTTAAACAGGAGTTTGAGCAAAGCCCTGACTACGGGACGTTCGAGTTTTCACGTGTTGGCTCGAAAAACTGGCGGAACAAAGCGAGAATGTCTATGAAAATAAAGGGCAATGTCAAAAAGTCGAGGAGTAGAGAAGGTGAAGAGCCGCACGATGGAAAGCAACAGCCGACTCCAAGCCCCGACCCCACCCCAGGGCCTGAGGGTGGCTCCTCGACTTCTCGACTCTTCGACTGCAAAACTGAGGGAACAAAGCGAGAATGTCTATGAAAACAAAGGATAAGGTCAAGAAGTCTAGGGGGCTGAGCAGGTGAGGAGTTATCAACGGCTTGTTGCCCACCCGCGCCAATCCCCTCGGCACCCTCACGTAGGGGCACGCCATGGCGTGCCCGTACAAAGGAGCCCGTCGGCGCAGGGAATCGGCAGTCTAAGCCGCCAGCTACGAGCTTTCAGCCGACAAGTCGCTCTTACTGAGAGCTGAAAGCTGACGGCTGATAGCTACGCTTGCCGTTGACGGCTTGACCCGGAGATGCTAGAGTCGCACGCCATGAAAATGACACGCAGAGAGTGGTTGGCAGCGGCAGCGGCAAGTTCGCTTGCCCTAATTCCGGGGAAAAGGCTCGCTGCAAGCTTGGCGGCGGGCTCACCACCCCCTGCCCCCTCCTCAACCGAGGAGGGGAGTAAGGCTTCGAGCGGGCGCCTGAAGATTGCGCTGGTCACCGGGATCATGTTCAAGTTCGCGCACTCGCAGCATTTTGTGGATCGCTTTGTGGAGGGTTACGGTTGGAACGGAGCGTGGCACAAACCGCCCATGGACCTGGTATCACTTTATGTGGACCAGGTCGGTCCGGGCGACCTCAGCCGCGAACGGGCGGCGCGTTTCCCCTCGATGAAGATCTATCCCACGATCGCCGAGGCGTTGACGCAGGGCGGCAGCAAGCTAGGGGTGGACGGCGTAATTCTGATCGGCGAGCATGGCAATTATCCGCAAAACGAAAAGGGGCAAACAAAGTACCCCCGCTACGAGTTCTTCCAGCAGATCGTTGCCGTGTATCGCTCGAGCGGGCGGTCCGTGCCGCTATTCAGCGACAAGCACCTCTCCTGGAATTGGGATTGGGCGAAGGAGATGTACGACACCTCGCGAAGCATGGGCTTTACCTTCATGGCCGGGTCAAGCCTGCCGGTCACCTGGCGAATCCCCTCGGTCGAGATGCCGCTCGGCACGCGCATCCGCGAGGCGATGTGCGTAGGCTATGGCGGTGTGGACAGCTACGACTTCCACGGCCTGGAAACGATCCAGTGCATGGTGGAGCGGCGGCAGGGCGGCGAGAGCGGGGTGAAGTGGCTCCAGGCTTACCGGGGCGAGAACTTCTGGCAGGCCTATCAGGACGGCGTGTGGTCGCGCGAGTTGTGCGAGGCCGCGCTTTGCCGCAGCCACACGCTGACGCCGGCCAGAGCAGGTTTCAACGACATCTTCCCCACCCTGGACGATATGCGCCGGCTGGTCAAGGACCCCGTCGCTTATCATTACGAGCACACCGACGGTCTGAAGTGCACGTTGCTGCTGATGAACGGATTGGTGCAGGATTTCAATTTCGCGGCGCGCCTCGAAGAGAGGCCCGAGCCTTTCTCCACCCAGATGTACTTGCCCATGCCGCCGGACCGCACCACGCTCGCGAACTTCTTCAGCCCCCTGGTCAATAATGTGGAGAAGATGTTCCTGACGGGCAAGCCCACTTACCCCATCGAGCGCACGCTGCTCACCACCGGGCTTACAGCCGCCGGAGTCGAGAGCCTCTACCGCAAACAGACCCGTTACGAGACGCCGCACCTCGCCATTCGGTATCAGCCAGCGCGGGAATCGACGTACTGGAGAACGTGAAGAAAGGTACCAGGTGCCGGGTGTCAGGTGTCAGGGAAAAGCTATCAGCCGTCAGCTATCAGCTTTCAGCAAGAACGAGTTGTTTGCTGAGAGCTGACAACTAAGTGAAGGAGCGAAACGGTCGGAAATTGTCATCCTGAGCGAAGCGAAGGATCTCTGCAGTTGGTTGTCGGTTCGGTGACACGCGAACGACTGCGGAGATCCTTCGCTTCGCTCAGGATGACAGTCGGTCGGAGTCGTTATGAAGCAGATTGCAGTCATCACCACGGTGTATCGCTACCTCTCGCACGCGCAACACATGGCGGACCGTTTTCTGGTGGGTTATCCGCACAACGGCGAATGGCATCGGCCTGACATGAAAGTGGTTTCGTTGTACGTCGATCAGAAGCCGCCCGACGATCTGAGCGCGCAGCGGGGTCAAGAATTCGGCTTCCGCGTGTACCCGACGATTGCGGAAGCCTTGCGCTGCGGCGGCGACCGGCTGGCGGTGGATGCGGTTCTGATTATCGGCGAGCACGGCGACTATCCGCGCAACGAGAAAGGGCAGATCCTTTACCCGCGCTACGATTTCTTCAAGCAGTGCGTGGAGGTGTTCGAGAAGGACGGGCGGGCCGTGCCGGTCTATAACGACAAGCACCTCTCCTACAGCTTCGAGAAGGCAAAGTGGATGGTGGAGGCCTCGAAGCGCCTGAAGTTCCCCATGCTGGCGGGTTCTTCGCTCCCTGTCACCTGGCGCCTGCCGGAGCTCGAACTGCCGCTCGACTGCGAGATCGAGAGCGCCCTGATGGTGGGTGAAGGCGGCTCGGACGCGATGGACTTCCACGCGCTCGAAGCCCTCGAGTGCATGGTCGAGCGGCGCAAAGGCGGCGAGACCGGCGTGAAGGCGGTCCAGATGATCGAAGGTGACGCGGTCTGGAAGGCGGGAGAGCAGGGGCGCTGGTCGAAGGAGATGCTCTCCTCCGCGCTTTCGCGCAGCGATACGCCGCTGGGACTGACCCTCGCGGACGGGCGGACTCAGGACCTGGTGGGGAGCGGCGAGCTGCAGAAGCTCGCGAAGAATCCCGCTGCCTATTTTATAGACTATAATGATGGCCTACAATGCACGCTGCTGATGCTCGAGGGCGCGCTGCGGGATTTCAATTTCGCCGCCCGCCTGCGCGGCACGAAGGAAATTGTCTCCACTCAGTTCTTCCTCTCGCCGGTTCCCAACGTCACCTATTCCGCCTGCCTGGTGAGCAAGATCGAGGAGATGTTTGAAACGAACCAAGCGCCTTATCCAGTGGAGCGCACGCTGCTCACGAGCGGGGTACTCGAGGCCTGCCTCACCTCGCGCCTCCAGGGTCATCAGCGCTTGGAAACGCCGCAGCTTGCGGTGCGCTATCGCGCCCCACGCGTTTCCCAGTATTGCCGGGCGTGAACCGGCAGAAGAGTTGAATTCCCCTCCTCTCTGAGGAGGGGATCAAGGGGTGGTGGAAACGCAGCGGTCACCTGGCGGTTGAGCCGACCACCCCCAGCCCCTCCTGAACCCAGGAGGGGAGTTAAGTTCCCCTCCTCTTCGAGGAGGGGATCAAGGGGTGGTGCAGGCCGCGACGGGCTCGGGATAGGCGGCGCAAACACGGCCGGTTTCCCTGGTTTACACCGGATAGCACTCGATCACAGGTTAACGACCTTCATGGCTCGTTCCGGATACCGGTCCCCGGCGGTTGCTCCCTTGGGCGCAGCCTCGTTCAGGCGCGCAAGGTCTTCGGGTGTGAGCGTCACCTCCACGGCCGCGATGTTGTCCTCCAGATGCGCGCTTCGCGTGGTGCCGGGAATCGGGACGATCTCTTCGCCTTGCGCCAGCACCCAGGCCAGAGCCAACTGCGAAGCCTTGCAGCCCTTTTTCGAAGCGAGCTGCTCGATCCGGCGAACAAGTTCGAGGTTGCGCGTGAGATTCTCGCCTTGAAAGCGCGGATGATTGCGACGAAAATCCTCGGGCGCCAGCTCTTCCGGGCTCGTAAAACGGCCGGTTAGAAAACCACGGCCGAGCGGGCTGTAGGCCACAAAGGAGATGCCAAGCTCCCGGCAGGCAGGAAGGATTTCGTCCTCCGGATCACGGCTCCAGAGTGAATACTCCGTTTGCAAAGCGGTGATGGGGTGAATGCGATGCGCGCGACGGAGGGTGGTAGGGGCCGCCTCGGACAACCCCAAGAACCGCACCTTTCCCTCTTCCACCAGGCGCTCCATGGCCCCCACAGTTTCTTCGATAGGGACATTGGCGTCCACGCGGTGCTGGTAATACAGGTCAATCGTCTCGACGTTCAGGCGCCGCAAGCTGGCTTCGCAGGCCGCGCGCACGTATTCGGGCCGGCCGTTGATTCCCAGGAAGCTGCCGTCAAGCCCGCGCACGTTTCCGAACTTGGTGGCGAGCACGATATCGCTCCGGCGGCCTTTGATGGCTCTCCCCACCAACTCCTCGTTGTGGCCGGCGCCATACATATCGGCGGTATCCAGGAAATTCACGCCGCGGTCGAGCGCCAAATGAATCGTTGCCAGGGATTCCTCTTCGTTCCTTGGCCCGTAGAACTCCGACATTCCCATGCACCCCAGACCGATAGCAGAAACAGTGAGGGAGCTGTGCCCGAGATTTCGATAACGCATTGAGTTGTCCTCCATCTTTTCAAACCAAGACACCCAAACTAAAGTATCATTGGGGTAGATTCTGCTCAAGCATTGCGCGCTGGAGTCTCCTCCGTTCACTTGGGTCGTTCGCCTTCAGGTGCGCAACGCGGACTCGACGCCAGGAACTCGCCAATGCGCGTTTGCGTATTCTTTCATAGAAACACATGGAGGATAGCCCTATGAGTACAAGTCCCCAACCCCCACGCTCTCCCATTCCACCACAAGCTCCGCCTCCCCCGGTGGCCCCCCAGCCTCCGCGGTCTGGGAGCAACGTCGTTGCGATTGCCCTGTTGGTTCTGGCACTCATCGTTTTAGTTAGCGGCATCGCAGTTTGGACTGGCTTGAGGTTTCTCTCCCACAATCTCAGCGTGCAGGTCAAGGAGCAGGGAGGAAGCCAAAAGGATGTCGCAATCAACACGCCGATCGGTTCCATGGAAGTTCACAAGGACGTCAACACAGATAACTTGGATTTGCCTATATATCCGGGCGCGATCCGAATAAAAGACAAGGATTCAGCCACTGTGAACTTTGCTTTTGGTGGCGAGGCCGGCGTGCGCATCATGGCAGCCAGATTCGAAACCACGGATTCTCCGGAAGCTGTCAAGTCGTTTTACAAGGAGCACCTGGGCAGCGCAGTCACCAAATTCACCGACCACGGGTTAACCGGAAAGAGCTCGTTCGAGATCAAAGACAAGGACCTCGAAAAGGTGGTGGAGATTGAAACCGAGGGAGCTAAGACGGTAATCAAACTGGTGCGAATAGCAGTCGGCAAGGGCGAGAGCAACTAGTGTTGCGTGCGGGAATTGCGTTTACGGGTAGCGCTGACCTTCAGGTCAGCACTTGCCGACCCTTCGCTCTGCTCAGGGCAGGCTCTGAAGGTCGGCGCTACACCGACTTGAGATGAATCCGAAAAGCAAACCCATTTTCCTCACTCAACACTAGCCCGCCTTCACGAACCAAGGTCCGCGTTCCGGCGCCCTGAGTCGTAATGGGCTTGCCCCACCTCCCCCGAAGTCGAGGCAGATTCTTCATCACCGCAAGGCAGCCGGGGAGCTGTGTTTGCAACCGGATGGCCGCCCAGGAAACGTTTTTCGCGCCGCAAGCGTCCAAGTAAAGGAGGGATAAACGCGGAACTGAACAGGTGTACTCTTGCACGGGTCCTCGAATTGGAACGAACAACGCTTATGATCATGAGAAAATTGAGGGCCCGGGCCTTTGTGCTCCACTTGATGCTGATCGGCACGTTGTTGCTCGCCTTGCCGTTGTCGGCGCAGCAGAACCCTCCATCCTCAGACACGACCTCGCCAGCCCAATCGAAACCGGAAGACAAGAACGGGGCGAAGAACGACCCTCCGATCCAGGAGCAGAAGTCGCCAAACCAGGCACAGAGCCCGCAGAACGACCGCCTTTTCTTTCTCTTGCCGAACTACCTGACCGTCGAGAATTCGGGAAAGATCCCGCCGCTTACTACGGGGCAGAAATTCAAGTTGGTGGCCCTGGGAACGTTTGACCCGGTCGAGTTCCCGTACGTGGGCATTCTCGCCGGCATCGACCAGGCCGAGAATGAAGACCCCAGCTACGGACAGGGCTTCAAAGGCTACGCAAAACGCTATGGCGTCGCTTTCGCCGACACCACGGTCGAGAACTTCATGGTGGGCGCCGTTATCCCGTCGATACTCCACGAAGACCCGAGGTATTTCCAGTCCGGTAAAGGCGGATTCTGGCATCGTTTCGGTTACGCTGCGTCGCGAATGATTCTCACGCGCACCGACTCAGGGAAAACCCAGTTCAACTACTCCGAGTGGGCAGGCAGCGCAGTGGCTGCAGCCATCTCCGTCACCTATCATCCGGCGCAGGACCGCAGTGCCGCCAACGCGGCCAACGTTTGGGTGAGCCAGTTATGGGGAGATGCACTCTCCTATGAGATCAAAGAATTCTGGCCTGATATCAAGCGCAAACTTCACCACAAAAACTAGTTCCGCCCCCCACTTTCACAGGCTGGACGCCCGCGTTTCGAAAGCCGTTCCCCTGTGCCGACGATTGCGCCTTTCCGGCAATCTGCTATCATCTCTTTCATTGGGGCATTCAATACACGCAGGGAGGTGCCATGGAATTTCAACATCGCGTGGCCCTTGTAACGGGTGGAACAGGGGCACTGGGCAGTTCCGTGGCGCTGGATTTGCTGAAGTCCGGCGCGCGCGTTGCGGTCACTTATCGATCTGACAAGGAATGGGCTGCGCTCGAAGCCCGGGCAGGCGAACACCGTTCGAATCTCACCGGCGCGCAAATCGATCTGGAGCAACCCAAGGACGTCGAACGCCTGGTCGCAAGCCTCTTGACGAATTGGCAGCGCATCGATTGGCTGGTGGCGGTGGCGGGTGGCTTTGCGGCCGGCAAGAGCTTCGAGACCGATGAAGAGACCTGGGATCACATGCTGAAACTGAACCTGCGGTCTCTCATCTCCTGTTTGCGCTCCGTCGTCCCGGCCATGATTCGCCAGAACTTCGGCAGGATCGTGACGGTCTCAAGCGGGTCGATCCTGCGTGGCGGCGGGGCCGGCATTGCTGCCTACGCCGTCTCAAAAGGGGCGGTTCGCCAGCTTAGTGAAATCCTGGCCGATGAGCTGAAGGCCTACGATATTCACGTGCACTGCATCCTGCCGGGAACCATGGATACGGAGGCCAACCGCCTTGCCATGCCCAAGGCGGACTTCTCCAAGTGGGTGAGGACGGAAGAGGTGGCCCGCGTTGTCCGCTTTCTCTTGAGCGACGATGCGCGGCCCGTGCGCTCCGTCGTGGTGCCGGTGCTAGGCTCGACGTAGCGCCGACCTTCGGAGCCTGCCCTGAGCGAAGCGAAGGGTCGGCAAATTCGGGCCTTCATTTCGGATTGAAAACTCCGCCCAGGGCAGGTATAATGAACGGTTGCGCTTGTTGCGAAGGAGCTTCATGAAAAACGCTATTCACCCCAATTACCACCCCGTGACCGTAGTATGCGCATGCGGGCATACCTTTAAGACGCGCTCCACCTACAAGGGCGATGTGTTGCACCTGGAAATCTGTTCCAAGTGCCATCCCTTCTTCACCGGGAAACAGAAGATCATGGACAGTGCGGGCCGCGTGGAACGCTTCCAGCGCAAGTACGCGGACTTCAGGAAGGCCGCCGCCGAGGCCAAAGCGGCGGTCCCTAGCAAATAGTAAACTATGTCATCCTGAGCGCAGCGCAGGATCGCCGCAGTTTCCCGATTCTGGAACTGCTGAGATGCTTCGCTCCGCTCAGAATGACGTGATCCAAGGGCTTTTCACCCTCCGGTTAGAACGTCTGAAACCGGACACCCCATGCCTGATTCTTACATCACCAAGCCGAAAGTCTACGTCGTTGGCCGCCAGACTGTAGTGCCTGAGGAAATGGCTCGTTTTCTCCAAGACGAAAGCCTGGTGTTCACCACCGACGCGCCCGCCCCGGCCGAAATGCTCACCGAAATCGCCGGGCGCACCTGCTACATGTCGTTCGGCAAAGGGCGAAAATCCAATCAGGAGTACGTTGAGAACATCCTCGATTCCAAACACGGCAGCGTACTCGAGCACGCCGTGTGGTGCCTGCTGATTACCGGTGTGAGCCGCGCCCTTACGCACGAACTGGTTCGCCACCGGGCAGGTTTCAGTTACTCGCAACTTTCACAGCGGTATGTGGATGAGAGCGAAGCGAGCTATGTGGTTCCCCCGCTCTATCAGGAAAACGAGGAGTTGCGCCGGAAATGGCAGGAGACCATCGAGGCCATCCGCAAAGCCTACCTCGAACTGGGCGAAGCGACCGTCGAATACGTTCAGCGGAAGCATCCGGAGATGGCCCCGCGCGACCGCCGCAAGTGGGCGCGCCAGGCGGCAAGGTCTATCCTTCCCAACGCATGTGAGACCAAGATCTTCGTTACCGGCAACAGCCGCGCCTGGCGGCACTTCCTGGAACTTCGCGGCAGCCCGCACGCCGATAGTGAAATTCGCCTGCTGGCCGTCGAGGTTTGCCGCCTCCTCAAGCAGGAAAGCCCCAACATTTTTCGCGACGTCGAGATCGTCGCCGAAGCCGACGGCATGCCTGCCGTGCGCGTCACGCACTCCAAGGTCTGATCCTCACGAAAGTCACCGCGAGTGGTGCGGGCGTCTCGCCCGCTGTCGCGGGAGCGTCCCGCTCCCGCGTGCGGACAGAGCCTGTCCTGAGCGCCGTGAAGGAATGCCCACGCGACAGCGGGCGGGACGCCCGCACCACATCACCCATAATAACACGAGGGTCAGGCTCTCCCCAGAATTTCATCCACCGCTTCTTCCAAAACCCCGATGGACTCTCGCAGCGCGTCCTCAGGGATGCTCAACGGGGGAGCGATCTTGACGCACTCTCCTGATGCACCCACGGGCGCGAACATCAGCAGGCCCTTTTGCAGGCAGGCGATGTTGATCCTCAATGCCATCGCGGGGTCGGGAGTCTTCGTGCCCGGCTTGACCACTTGAATTCCCGCTACCAGCCCTTTGCCCTGCACGCACCCCAGGACTTGCGGATGCTTCTGCTGAATGCGCCTCAACTCCGGCATGAGAATCTCGCCCAATCGCGCCGCTCGCTCCACCAGCCTTTCCTTCTGAATGATCTCGAGGCTGGCAATAGCCGCGGCCACCGGCAGCGGCGACCCGGAGTGCGTGGAGGTCATCGAGCCGGGAGGATACAGCCCCATGACGTCTTCACGGCCGATGACGGCGGAGATCGGCAGCGAGGATGAAATGCCTTTGCCGCAAGCGATCAGGTCAGGCGTCACCCCATAATGTTCGTACCCGAACATCTTCCCCGTGCGCCCGAATCCTGCCTGCACCTCGTCATAGCACATCACGATGTCGTGTTCGCGGCAGAGTTTCTCGAGCTTCTGCGCATATTCCACCGGCAAGAAATCCGGCCCGCCGCCCTGATAGGTCTCCGTCATCACGCCGGCAATGTTTTGCGGCGCCACGCCTTTCTCGCGCAGCGTTTTGAGGAAAAGGTCGAACGAAGTGTTTTCATTCTTGTAGCCATCGGGAAACGGTACCTGCACGAAACTCGGGTCGCGGTCCACCATCCACTGCTTTTGTTTCTGCATGCCACCCGCAAGCTGGGCGCCCATGGTGCGTCCATGGAACGCGTAATCGAAAGTCACGAAATACTTCTTATGTGGTCCGTGTTTTTCGAGGCCATAGGTCTTCGACAGCTTGATGCAGTTCTCGGTCGCCTCGCTGCCGGTGCTCATCAGGAAAACCCGGTATTTCTCGGGATCGGGGGAGAGGGCGCGGAGCATTTCCGTCAGCCGCGCGCGCCGCTCGTGCACGAACACGTAAGAAGCCAGCAGCCCCCGGTCGATCACTTCCCTCAATGCCGCGCGGATCTCCGCGCGTCCGTGCCCCGCGTTGGTGATGAGCACGCCCGACGACCAGTCAATCCAACGGTTGCCCCACGGGTCACTGACGATGAAGTCTTCCGCCTTGTCCCACACGATGGGCGGCTGCCCGGCCATGGAGCGCGGCTCCGATTGTGCCAGAGATTCGAAAATGGGCAGCGACTCCGGAACCGGCAGCTTGGTTTTGATGCGGCGGTATTTGGTTTCCACCGCGGGGACTTCCACAGGTGTTAGATCGTAGACAGCCATGTTTCTCCTTCGACCAGCTCTCTTGTCTGAAATCTGAAATCTGGAATCTGAGATTTGAAAGCGACCACAAGCCGCCGTGGATTCCCGCCTTCGCGGGAACCACATGTCGTTGCCTGCTATTCCACGTGAGGTTTGTCGCCGTAAACAATGCGCACGGGCGCCGCGCCTCGAGTGATGGACCTTCGGGCGGCCTCCACTACCAACTCGTTAATGGAGCTATTGGCAGGCGTGGCGATCAGGCCCCGCGCATCCACCTCACGCAGGAATTGCCTGCGTCGCTCGAGGGCCGCCTCGGGCCCCAGCCCCGCCGTCTCTTTAGCCATGCGCTGCACGCTCGCGGTAATCCCCGCCACGGATTCGTACCCGTATCCGATCGGTTTATAGCCCGGGCCTTCCCAGGGGACAAATCGAAAGAAATCCGGGCTGGCGTAATTGTACTTCGACCCTCCCGGGCCGATGCCTTCGAGATAGGAGTAGGCCACACCCCGGTTGTGATCGTCGTGAAAGATGAGTCCTGTCTGGCCGTTCCCCTCGCAGTACATGATCAATCCCTGGTCGTTGCTCCCCGCAGCGGCATCAGGGTAGCCCAGGCCGTTGACCACGGAGAGCAGCGCACCGTTTTCCCAGGTCACCCGTCCGTGCGACCACAGGTAAGCTTCGTTCCCGTTGGGGAATTTCCCTTTGACGCCCTGAACGGAAACTTCCACCGGCTTCAGCCCGGTAATGAAGTAAACAAGATCAACGTAATGACAGCCGATATAAGTGAAAGGGTCCGTGTTATTCGAGGTAAACCAGTTCTGAAAATTCGAGTGGCGATAATAGTAAGGCTCAATCAGCTTGGCTTCGCCCATAACGAACGCCCCAAACTGTCCCAGCCCATAGCTCCGCCTCGCCACCAGCGATCGGCGGTCAAAGCGTTTGTGATATTCGATGCCCACCAGGCGTCCCTTTGCGGCAGCCAACTTCTCGATTTCGACCGCCTGTTCGTGCTTGAGGACCAGCGGCTTTACACAGAGCACGTTCTGGTCGCAATTGAGGGCGTGCCGCACCACCTCGTTGTGAAGATGGTCGGGCATCGCCACCACGACCATGTTGCCCGGCGCCATCGCCGCGACGACCTCTTTGTAAAGCTCGGGGAACTTCTTCTCCGGCGGTTCTCCCAACGCTGGATGGGGTGTGAAACCCTGGCCCGGAAAAGCTTCCTTGAACTCCCCGCTTTCCGCCAAGGCCTTTAAGGGGGCGCTATCCAACGCGCAGATGTCGATCTTGCGGACAACGCCCGTTCTTTCGAGATGGTATAAGGACGGAAGGAGCAGATCATTGGTGATCATTCCCCCGCCCACGATCGTAACATCGAGACCACTTCCGTACTGTGAAGTCACGGACTCCTCCTGTGATTGGCCGCAGGCTCTTGGTTACCGAACCCGCCCTGGCCCTGGGGATTCCTCTCCTCTGCCTTCGCCGCTGGCCCCCACTTGCCGTGCGGCGTTTATCAAGACTCGCAAGGCCTGATTCACCGACTCCGAGTCGTGGAGCACGGCGGCCACATCAGGATCAAGCAGCACAACGTTGCTTCCCTCCATGTACTGCTTGTAGTACTTGCCGCGAACACCCCCTCGCAGGTCGTACTCAGGCCTCATTTCGTCTTCCTGCCCAGCATTATTCTCCGGACTCATACTGTTTACTCTCCGCGGGCGTGACCTCCCGTGCATTGATGATCCTTAATCGCTCCTCATCGTCCGAGTGATCCGGATCATGAATTGTGACGGCCAATGGATCTCCGAACACGGTTATTGCCTCGTCAAACGACGCCCCGTGCTTAGCGAGATTTTTGCGCGCCTTGTCCACATCCCATTCGAAAAACACACCACCAGACTACCACAACAATGTGCTTTGGTGCGTCGAGGTGCAATCCGCGATGGCGCGGCATGGCTGTGGTCGTCTCAGGGAAAAAGAACGGTACCACAAGCGAGACCGGCGCTGGGATTCAATATCTCTTGACACGGCAGAATGAGTAGCCTGGAATAGTTCTCATGACCGACGAAATCGAGTGTGCCCTGCTTGGCATCGACGTGGGAACCAGCGGAGTGCGTGCGGTTGCCGCGAGCCCCACCGGCAAACTGCTGGCGGAGGCCGAGGCGCCGATTCGGCAAGACCACCGCGCCGCCGGAGGGATCCACGAGCAGGACCCCGATGAATGGTGGCGTGCTGTCTGCTCGCTTGCACAAAGGATTGTACAGAAACTGAAAGAGGCATCGGGCGAAGCAGAACTGCGCGGCGTGGCGGTGACCTCCACTTCCGGGACTCTGGTTGTGACGGACGCCGAAGGCCAGCCCTTGCGCCCTGCGATTCTTTACGACGACGCCCGCGGAGCGGAGATTGCGGAGGAACTAAACCAACGCGCCGCCTCGCCGAGCGTCCGTCTGGGGCCATCGTTTTCGCTGGTGAAGGCCGCCTGGGTCGAGCGGCACGAGCCCAAGTTGTGGGAGCGCATTCGCTATGTCCTCAGCCCGGCGGATTGGCTTTCCGGAAAGCTGAGCGGAGATTTCGGGATTTCTGATTTCACAAATGCCTTGAAGCTCGGCTATGACCCGGAGACGGGTTCCTGGACTCAGACCGTTAGAGCCGTGGGGATGCTCGAATTTCGCCTGCCTTTGGTTCGCCGTCCTGGAGAAATAGCCGGACTCGTGTCCAGCCGGGCTGCCAACGAAACGAGCCTGCCGGCGCGCACTCCAGTCCTGGCGGGCGCCACCGACGGGATGGCCAGTGTGGTTGCCTCCGGCGCCAGCGCGTGTGGCGACGCCAACACTACCCTGGGGACGACACTGGTATGGAAAGTTCTCCACGATGGAAAGCCTGCTGCGCATGGCGGTGTCTACTTGCATCTTCATCCGGGAGGCTTGTGGGTTCCCGGCGCAGCCAGCAACACCGGGTTAGGAAGCATCCGGCGGCCCGAAGCGCTGCCGGGAAACTCTCCGGCGGAATTGGATCGTCTGGCCGCTCGCTACTTCCCGACTCCGGTCGTCTGCTACATGCTTCCCGGCGAAGGCGAGAGGTTTCCATTCGCCCATCCGAAGGCAATGTCATTTGTGGAGGGCCGCCCGCGCGATGCGGCGGAGTCCTACGCGGCGCAGTTGCAGTCGATTGCCTTCGTGGAGCGCTGGGGTTACGAAATCCTCGCGAGCTGCGGAGTCAAAGTCGGCGAAAGGATTTTTTCAACCGGGGCGGCTGCCAAAAGCCCTGTGCTTTCGCAATTGCGCGCCAATGTTCTCGGTAAGACTGTTGTCTTGCCCCGCTACCCCACCGCCGCCTTCGGAGCAGCGATCCTGGCGGCTACCGGGGCAGTATTCGCTGGAAATATAGTTCAGGCCATTCAATCCATGTCCGCCATTTTGGAAACTTACCCTCCTTCGCCTCAACGGGTTCCCACCTTCGACGCGATCTACAAATCATTTCGCAATGCCTGCGCGCGGCGCGGATACGCCGCGCCGATTCCGTGAAGATGGCCTGGCCACGGAGAGATGTGGTGCGGGCGTCCCGCCCGCTGTGGCGCGGGCATCCTGCCCGCGAGTTCTTGCGGGGGCGAGACGCCCCCGCGACAGCGGGCGGGACGCCCGCACCACCACTTGTAACGCGGTGGTAAGATGAAATGCAGGGGGCGAAATGACAAGTAACCGTTATCTCGGCAGGTCGGGTCGTGATCTTGTTTTCGCGCTGCTTTCCGGCGTGCTGGTCCTCGCGGCCTGCCACGGGCAAGCGCAGGAGCGCAAGAAAGACGCCGACAGGTTAGCCACGCTCCTCAACTGGCAACCGGGGAGCGTGGTGGCTGAAATTGGTGCGGGCGATGGCAGCATGACGCTCGCCGCCGCCGAGCGCGTGGGGCCGACAGGCCGCGTTTATACGACTGAATTGGACAAGGACAAGCTGGCCAAGTTGCAGTCCCTGGCCGCCGAGCAGAAAAACATCATCGCGGTCAAGGCAGGCCAAGCGGAGACCAACCTTCCGCCGCAGTGCTGCGATTCTATCTTCATGCGGCGTGTGTACCACCACTTCACTGAGCCCGTGAAAGAGGATTCCAGCATTTTCCAATCGCTCAAGCCGGGCGGCCTTCTTGCGGTCATAGACTTTCAGCCGGGCGAAGGACCCGGCGACAGCAAGCTGCCCAAGGGCGTTCCGGAAAACCGCGGCGGACACGGCATGCCGAAGCAACTGCTGATCGAGGAACTCACGGTCGCCGGATTCCAAGTCGTGGCCTCACCCACGGACTGGCCTGCACCCGATTATTGCGTCGTCTTCAGGAAGCCAGGGGAATAGGCGTCAGGCAAAGGGTAAAGTTTAAAGGGTAAAGTCTAAAGTCGGAGAGACCAACCCTCTCCCCAAGGGAGAGGGCTGTTATACTGGAGTTTAGACTTTATCCTTTAGACTTCACCCTTTCACTGACACCTGACACCCGACTATGATAATCTCGTCCCTGCCTCATTCGAGGGCACACGGAGGACTATGGCAGGCGCATCAACCGCTCAGGCACCAATTTCCAATCGCATCGCTTCTATCGACACGCTTCGCGGCTTCGACATGCTTTGGATCACCGGCGGCGAGGAAGTGATCCACAGTCTCTGCAAGTTGTATCCGAATTCCTTTACGCTCGGGCTCAGCACGCAATTCGAGCACGTGACCTGGGCTGGCTTCCGTTTCTATGATTTGATTTTTCCCCTTTTCCTGTTCATCGTCGGCGTGGTCCTGCCCTTTTCCATTACCAAACGGCTGGAAGCGGGCGCCAACCGGGCTCAGCTTTACGTGCATCTGGTGCGCAGGCTCGTGATACTGTTTTGCCTGGGTCTCGTTTATAACGGACTTTTGAATTTTAACTTTCACCAGCTTCGCATCGCCGGAGTTCTGCAACGTATCGCGGTGTGCTATTTCCTCGCCGCGATTGTGATGATGAACACCGGCGTGCGCGGGCAGGCGATTGTCGCAGGCGGGCTGCTGGTGGTGTACTGGCTGGTGATGATTCTGGTGCCGGTTCCGGGCATTGGCGCCGGCGTGCTGACTCCCGCCGGCAACCTCTCGGCATTTGTCGACCAGCACCTGCTGCCGCATCCCTTTTGTTGTTATATCTTCGGTGACAACGAAGGGATTCTCTCCACCATCCCGGCGGTGTCCACTTGTCTTCTGGGCGCCTTAGCCGGGCACTGGCTGCGCACCTCGCGCCCTGCGGCGCGCAAGGCGGCCGGACTGGCGCTGGCGGGCGTTGCCTGCCTGCTGGTGGGATGGACGTGGGGTCATTGGTTTCCCATCATCAAGAACGTCTGGTCCAGCTCGTTCGTCTTGTTCGCGGGCGGTTGGAGCCTGCTCCTGCTCGCTCTTTTCTACTGGATCATCGACGTGCGCGGCTACCGGCGGTGGACTTTCTTTTTCACGGTGATCGGACTGAACCCCATTACGATTTACCTGATTCGCAGCCAATTTGATTTCGGGACCGTGGCGATGATCTTCGTCCGCGGATTCATCAATCATATCGGCCCCTATAAGCCTCTGGTCTTCGACCTGAGCGTTCTGGCTGTGGGGTGGCTTTTCTTGTACTTCCTCTACCGGCAAAAGATCTTCCTGAAAGTGGGATAGTGCAAACGAAGAGGGCTTTCACCACTGAGACACAGAGACACCGAGGTCGGCACGACGTGCTTACGGGCTTCGCGTTCTCAGTGCCTCCGTGCCTCTGTGGTTAATTCCATACCGATGTCGAATTTGCGAATTTGCATTTACTGCGGCTCCAGCCGCCGGTGCGACCCCGCCTATCTCCGGGCGGCGGCGCGCCTGGGCCGTGAACTGGCACGCCACGGCGCCACCATCGTTTACGGTGGCGGGGCCGTAGGTTTGATGGGAGCTCTCGCCGACGGCGCCTTAGCGGAGGGCGGCAAAGTGGTCGGAATCATTCCCGGCTTCATGAATAAGCTCGAGTGGGGGCACAAGGGCATCACCGAACTTCACATCGTGAGCGACCTGCACGAGCGCAAGCGATTGATGCTCCGGGACGCGCACGCGGTGGTCGCCCTGCCGGGCGGTTCAGGGACCTTCGACGAACTGCTGGAGGCCATTTCCCTCAAGCGCCTCGCCGTCTTCCTCGGACCCATCGTGCTTCTGAACACCCAGTCTTATTTTGATCACCTGCTCCTGGCGCTCGAGCGCTGCGTCTCCGAGCGCTTCATGGACCCGCGCCACAAATCCATCTGGTCGGTTGTAAATGAGCCGGAAGAGGTATGGCCCGCCATCCAATCCGCCCCGCCCTGGGATTCCTCCAGCATCACGTTCGCGGGCGTCTGACATGACTATGAACTCACTCGAGCGCGTTCAAGCCGTGATATCCGGCAAGATTCCGGACCGCCTCTCCGTGTGCCTTCACAATTTCATGATGGCCGCCCGAGAAGCGCGGATTCCCATGGAAAGGTATCGTGTCGATCCCAAGGCGATCGCCCAGGTCCATCTCGAAGCCTGGGAGAAATACGGCCATGATTGCATCTTGATCGACACGGACACTACGCTGCTGGCGGAGGCCATGGGCGCGCGTCCCGAATGCGCTCCCGACGAACCCGGGCGGATTGTGCGGCCAGCGATTGAGAGTCTCGCGCAGGTGGACCGGCTGAAGGTCATCAACCCGGAGTGCGATGGCCGCATCCCCGCCCTCCTCGAAGCCGTACGATTGCTGGCCAAGCAAGTCGGCGGCGAAGTTGCGATCCGCGGCAACGCGGACCAGATGGCTTTCGACCTTGCCTGCATGGTGCGCGGCACGGAGGAGTTCTTGATGGAGCTGGCTTCCGAGCCTGATAACCCGGCCATCCGCGAGCTTTTCGAGATTTGTTTTGAAAGCCACCTCGCCGTGCATCGCGCGCTCGTCAAAGCGGGCGCTCACCTCACTTCGCTGGGAGACAGCCTCGCCGGGCCCGACGTCATTTCGCCCAAAATGTTCGACCGGTTCGCCCGGCCGTACGAAGAACGGCTCGTGAAAACGCTCGTGGCGGAGGGGATTTTTACGGTCGTCCACATCTGCGGTGATACCACCAAAATTCTTCCCTTCCTGGCTCAATATGATTTCTGCGGCTTCGAACTCGACTACAAGACGGAAGCCGCCGTCGCCAAGAACACCGTGGGCGCACGCCACGTTCTCTTCGGGAACATCGATCCCAGCGGCGTCCTCGCCCGAGGCAGCCCGCAGGAGGTTCGAGCGGCAACGCGCCAACTGATGTCAATCTGGAAACCAGGCGGCCTGTTTGTGCTGAACGCCGGGTGCGCAATCCCGCCTACAACGCCGCCGGAAAATATTCATGCGCTCATCGACACCGCGCATGAGGAAGGGAATTATGGTTAGCCGAAATAAGCCTCGAAGCG
>JBELAJ010000170.1:0-15466 GCA_049508935.1 Terriglobia bacterium
CGCGGAGCCAACGCCATCCTGGCCCTGCGCTGCGCTTATCTCAATGGCGGCTTTGAGGATTACTGGGAGAGCCGTCGGGCGGCTATTGCCGCCTAATTCCAACTTCTATGTCGCGCACCCGCTGGTGTTCAGCAACGTTGTAGGGGCAGCGCTTGTGGCTGCCCTGGTGGAACCCTCCGCAAATGGGAGCCGGCTCCGGCCTCGTCGATGAATGTCCCCCGAGAATTTGACGCGGTCCGCGACAAGCCCGCGGGACGCCCGCATGACGACTCTTGATGTTAGAATTGAGTTCGACAAGGCACGGTGTCAGGGATTCCTATGTGCGGGGCAAACGATTTCCGGATCCGAATCTTTTCGCGCGGATCTACATGTCATGAGGGAGCCGAAAGTCATCGCAAATTCCGGCCTTTCATCGAGGGCGCGCAGTCCCGCGCCGCCCTGCGAGGATGGCTGCTCGCATTTTTGATAAGTGCGGCAACGCTCGGTGCAGCAGAGAAAGGCGCTTTGACGGGGACCATCCTTGGACCTTCGAAGCTCCCGATTCCCGGCGCGAAGGTCACGATTACCGCAGGAAACGAGAGCCGGCAAACCGTTACAGCGGATCAGAACGGGCGTTATTCGTTCCGATCTGTGGAACCCGCCAGTTACACGCTGGTGGTGGAGGCTGCCGGCTATCAGCCTGGCACGCGAGCCGATGTGCGGGTTCGGGGCGGAACCTCGACCACGGTTGATTTGCTTCTAACCGTCGCCGCGCCTTCTCAGCCCAGTCCGGAGTCCCAGCTTGCACAACCGTCCGGTTTTTATGACGATACTCAATTGAAGGCCAGCGGGCTCCAGACCACCATTGACGCGGCCGGGTATTCCTCGCAAGCGCAAAGCCCGCGACGTTTGTTGAGCGAGGGTCCAAGCCTTTCCGCCAACCCACTTTCTTCCCGAGAGGCGGAAACACCCAAATCTACGGAGACAGAGCAAAGGCTCAGGGAAACCCTTCGAACGAATCCCGAGGACTTCGACGCCAATCATCAGCTTGGCGAGTACTACCTTTCTGCAGCAAATCCCGCCGCTGGTGTGCCGTACCTCGAAAAGGCGCAGGAGTTGAAGCCCGGATACGCCGCAAATGAATTCGACTTGGCGCGCGCTTATCTCGGTACCAAGAACGCGGCGAAAGCGCAGCAACTTCTGCGAGACTTAATCCGCCGCAATGACACCGCCGAATACCACAATCTACTCGGTCAGGCCTATGAAGCTCTAAATGATCCCGCTTCTGCGCTCAAAGAACTCAGGCTCGCGGCGCAGATGGACCCGAGCGAGAAAAACACGTTTGACATGGCGAACGAGTTGCTCCTCGTCACCAACAGCGGCGGACCTGCCGTCGAGGCTTTCACGCGAGGCGTCGCACTCTTTCCAAATTCAGTGAGGATGTACATTGGATTCGGTATCGCCCTTTACGCGCGTAATTCCTATGACGCGGCGATTGAGGCGCTATGCCACGCTTCGGACCTCGACCCTTCCGATCCCCGGCCGTATGTGTTTCTCGGCAAGATGTACAACGCTTCCAAGGGCCACGCTGATGAGGTCGCGAAGCGCATCAAGAGGTTCATGGAGACAAACCCAGACAACCCGCTTGCTTATTACTATGGCGCTCTCTGCTTATGGAAAGGCGCTCACGGCGATAAGGAAGGCGTCGACGAGGCTCGGGTTGAAGCGCTCTTCAAGAAATCGCTGGCGCTCGACCCGCGATCAGCGGACGCACATTTGCAACTGGGAATTCTGTACCATGATCAGCGTCGCGAGCAGGACGCCATCTCGGAGTTTGACGCGGCCATTCGCTTGAAACCTGACGACCCCGATGCCCACTATCACTTGGCGCAGGCCTACCTCCGCACGGGCGACAAAGAGCGCGGGCAGGAAGAGTTGCAGCTTTACGAGAAGCTCCGCGCGCGCTAGGGCCGAAAATCGGAATTCGAAAATCGAAGGTCGAAGATGGACCGTTTCTTCCCGCGGCAGATGTCGTGACGCCTTCGCGATTCTCAATCGACAATCGCCGATCGCAAATCGACAATCATTCGTATCGCAGCGCGACCATGGGATCCACTTTTGTGGCGCGGCGCGCGGGGATATAGCTGGCCAACCCCGCGATGGCTAACTGCACGAGCATGATGAGCGCGAAAGTTGCGGGATCAGTAGGCCGCACCGAATAAAGGTACGAAGTGAGAAGCCGCGTCAAGACGATAGCTCCCGCAAGGCCGGCGGCGATCCCGATCACGAGCCAACTGAGGTTCTGGCGGAGAATCAGCCAGACAATCTGTTGCCTGCGGGCACCGAGAGCCATGCGAACACCAATTTCGTGCGTGCGCTGCCGCATACCATAAGAAGCCACGCCGTAGATGCCCACTGCCGCCAGCACGGCCGCAATCGACGCGAATGCTCCAATCAATAGCAAAATGAACCGCCTTCCCGCGGCTTCTCTGGCCACCCATTCATCCATGGTCTTGATATCGGTGACCGGCTGATCGGGGTCCACTCGCCAAATCTCTTTCTCGACTCGAGGAATCAGCGATGAAGGCGCTGCGGCGATGCGCAGAACCAGCGACATCTCCTGCGCGGGCCATTGGTCGTAAGGCATGAAAAGCTCAGGATCAGGAGGCACATCCAGCCCGAGTTGCCGCACATCCCCCACCACTCCGACGATACCGAGCACCTCTCTTTTGAACTGCACGTGGGTTCCTGCCGGGGTTCGCTCACGAAATAAGCGATAAACTACGACGGTCTTCCCGATGGGATTCTCGTTCGGCCAGTATTTGATTGCCATGCTGCGGTTAATGACACCGACTAAGGGTGAGCTTGCGGAATCGGCAATTCCCAGCTCTCGACCATTCAATAATGGTATCCCCATGGCGCGAAAATAACCGGCGCTGACCGCGTGGTAACCTGCTGTGCCCATCTCTGGGTGTGTTCCGGGGATCTCGACCGTGTTGCTCGTTTCGGAGCGAGTCAGGGGCAAATCTACGGTCGCGCCCGCGGAGACGACTTCCGCCATAGGAGAAAGACGTCGCAGTAACTCGTCGAAATAGGCGGCCTGTTTCTCGGGAGTGGAATACTTTGCTTCAGAAAGGCTAACGGCCATCGTCAAGAGATGCTCGGTACGGAATCCCACGCCCTCTTCAAGCAGCCGAACAATGCTCTTCAGCATCAGACCGGCGCCCACCAGCAGGACCAAGGACAGGGCCACTTCGAGTGCTATCAGCCCCCCGCGCAGGCGGCTGACACGGCAGGTTGCGAGAGAGCTTTGCGCAGGTCGGGTAGCTTTCCAAGCAGGCAAAGCGCCGAACATAACGCTCGAGACCACCGACAAGAGCGCGCTGAAGCCCAGCACTGTCCAATTGAGATGGAGATGGGCATCTTCGAGGCGCGAGAAGAGTGAACTGAACGGCGGCGCAATGCGCACCACCAGTGGTATCGCCCAATATGCGAGTGCGACGCCGATCGCGCCGCCGGAGCCCGCCAGCAGCAGGCTTTCGGTTAGCAGTTGGCGCAGGATGCGCCCGCGGCTGGCGCCCACCGCGGTGCGGATTGCCATCTCGCGCTCGCGCGCCGCACCCTGGGACAGCAAAAGGTTCGCAACGTTGGCGCAGGCGATGAGAAGCACGAAGCCGACCGCGCCGAGCAGAAGCCACACAGTCTGGTCGGCGTCCGAAACGACGTATTGCGCAAGGGGTTCGAAAGCGACTCCTTGCGCTTGTTCGGAATCAGGATAGGCTTGCGCGAGACGGGCGGCGATGCCGTTCATCTCCGCCAGCGCCTGCTCCTTGCTTACACCCAGGGCAAGGCGTCCCACGACGCGCACGCTATGCCAATCACGCGCCGGGTTCGGAACAACAGGTACAAAAATCTCGGAGACCGGTGTCGCCCAAGGGTGCGAACGAAAGCGGACCTGGGGTGGCAGCACACCGACGACCGTGTACACTTGCCCCTCGAGGTGGATGGGTTTGCCGATGATTCCTCGATCGCTGCCGAATCGCCTTTGCCACAGAGCGTAACTCAAGATGGCCACGTTCTCTGTGTCATCGCTCCTGAACTCGCGCCCGAGAACAGGAATGACGCCCAAGGTCGCAAAAAATCCGAGTGTGACGGTCGTACCCTCGAGGCTCTCGGGTTCCGCCGTACCAGTCAGGTTCAGAGATTCGCCTTGATAGGCCGCCAGGGATTCGAACGTGCGGGTTTGACGCTGCCAATCATGGAAGTCGGCGTATGACGCCTGCTCGACGCCGCGTTTTCTCTTGCCCTCGAGGGGAAACAGCCTGAATAGCCGCTCCGAATGGGGGTAAGGCAGGGGGCGCAGCAGGACCGCATCGAGCAGGCTGAAGACAACGGCAGTCCCCCCGATGCCGAGCGCCAGCGTGATCACGGCCACGGCTGTGAACCCGGGACTCCGGCGCAGCACGCGCAAGCCGAAGCGCAAATCTCGCCAGATGGTCTCGAGGGTTGATTCCCAGCCGGCACTGCGGATTTCTTCCTTGACCGCATCCACGCTGCCCATTTCGACGCGTGCGGCGCGCAGTGCCTCCTCCTGATTCATCCCGAGGCGCATCTTCGCGTTCGCTGTATCGTCAAGGTAACCACGCAGCTCTTCGTCCATTTCCTGTTCCACTTGCTTCTTTCGGAACAACGCCCGCACGCCAGCGATGAAGCTGAGTATGCGAAACATGGCAATTCTCCTTCGGCTGATGGGTAGCGCAGACCCCCGGGTTTGGGGTCTGCGGCTTCTCCCCCAGATCTGAGCGCAAGCCGCGGACCCCAAACCCGGGGGTCCGCGCTACCCAGCCCGGTCAAGCGTAAACCGCCGGTCACAAGCCCCCCATGGCCCCGGCTTGCAAAATGCGTGTGATCGCCGCGAGTTGCCTCTCCCATTCCAGGGTCTCGGCTTTCAGTTGCTTCCGGCCGAGATTTGTGAGTTCGTAGAATTTCGCCCGACGATTGTTCTCCGTGGGCCGCCATTCCGGCTTGATCCAGCCCGATCGCTCGAGGCGGCGGAAGGCCGGAAATAACGAACCTGGGTTGACGCGAAATACTCCCTTGCTGATCTGCTCGATGCGCAAGGCAATGCCATAGCCATGCAGGGGCTCGAGCGCCAGGGTTTTCAAAATGAGCATATCCAGAGTTCCCTGGACCAGCTCGCTGGATTTCATGGTCGCTCCTCTCGACAGTCAAGATGAGGATACACTCTTCCTCTAGATTGTCAAGAGGACAACATGTCATTGGTGATTTGCGATTTGTGATTGGTGATTGTCGGTTGAGGTAGAGCGGAAGGGGACTCTCCGGGAACAGCTTCGGGGCCAATCGCAAATCACAAATTGCCAACGACTAGCCGCTGCTTTATTCGTACCTTAGCGCCGCCATGGGATCGACTTTCGTGGCGTGGCGCGCGGGCAGGTAGCTCGCAACCAGGGCGACGGCTAACAGGAGCAGAGGGACGAGGAGTAGCGTCAGCGGATCGTACACGCTGGTCTCGAAAAGCGTGGCCCGGATCAGACGTCCGATAAGGGGAAGCAAGGGCAATCCGACTCCACAGCCTAAGATGGCGAGCGCGGCGCCGCGTTTCATGACCATCCACCAAAGTCCCGTTTCGTTTGCGCCCAGCGCCATCCGTATGGCTAATTCCCGCTGCTGTTGGGCCACGAGATACGACATCACACCAAACAGTCCGATGAGCGCCAGGGCCAAGGCGATCAATCCGAATGACAACGTCAGGGCCGTAGTGAAGCGGCGCTGGGCAAGCGATTCGGAAATTAGTGCGTCAAGCGACGAGAAACTGTAAATGGGAAGGTCACGGTCGAGCGACCAGATCTCTTGCTGGAGGCCCGCGAAGAGGTCCTTGCCCAGTGCGCTGCCGTCGGTCCGGAGAATCAAGGCAGTCCGGTCGCTGGTATGGGTCTGCAATTGGAACATCGAGTGGTAGATCATGGGCGGCGGATCGGCGTCGAGGGCTGAGATACGCACATCCCGCGCGATACCGATAATCGTGAACAGGTCACGGTCTCCCCAGTGGAACCGTTGGCCGATGGGCTCCTGCCCTGGAAAATATTGGCGCGCCATCGTTTCATTAATGATGGCGACCAAAGGTGTGTTGGGGCGATCCTGCTGGTCCATGAAGTTCCGGCCGCGCAGAATCGAAATCCCCATAGCAGGGAAATATCCCGGGGTCACCAGCGAGTTTTCCGCCCAGTGAAAATCGTCGGGCGCGGCATGTTCGAGGCGGAACCCAATCTGGCGGCTGTCGCTCAGGGGCAAGTGGCTCGCGGCCGCCACGCTCTGTACACCGGGAAGATGCGCGAGGCGATCGATCAATTCCTTTTGGACCGTTTCCCGCTTGATGGCGTTGGGATAGCGAGCCTCGTCAAACAGGGTACGCACGATGTATACGCCCTGGGGACGAAAGCCCAGAGGAACATTCAAGACTCGCAGGAAACTGCGAACCAGCAGGCCGCCGCCGATTAGGAGAACCAGGGTGGCGGCGATTTCGCCCACCACCACGAAATTCTGAAGGCGCTCTGTCCCGCGGGCGCCACGCGCCTGGGATGCTTCCTTGAGGCAGTCGTGCGGCGCGACGTGAGAGAGCCGCCACGCAGGTACAAATCCAAACAGCACAGTCGTGAGCAGCAAGAGCACAACCGTAAAGACCAAGGCCATGGGCTCGATGGCAACTTCCTCGAGGCGAGGCACGTCCGCAGGGCCAAAGGCGCGTACTCCTTTCACCAGCATGAAAGCCAGAGCAAACCCGCCGCCGGCTCCTAGAAGCGAGAGCAGGAGGCTTTCGACCAGACACTGCCGAACCAAACGCGATCGCACAGCGCCGATCGCACTCCGAACCGCCATTTCGTGGGTACGATAACTGCCGCGCGCGAGCAGAAGATTCGCGACATTGGCGCAAGCGATCAAGAGAACGCTGGCGACAGCGGCCATCAGAAGAATCATCAACGGCCGGGCCTTTTGCATTGCATAGGCGGCGAACTTGTGCACATGCGGAACCACCCGGATGTTGCCGGAGTAGAATTCCGGAAGCTGCTGCATGAATCCGGCAGCTACGGAGCTGGCATCTGCAAGAGCCTGCTGTTCGTTAACACCCGGCTTCAGCCGTCCGATGAAATTGACGCCAAATTCCATCAGGCGATCCTTCAAGCGGTCTGGGGCAAACACTTCCGGAACCCACAGGTCCGGTCGCTCAGAAAGTGGAGCTCCGTCAGAGGGAAAGTGAAAGGACGGCGGCATGACGCCCACCACCAGATAAGGTTTTTCATCCAGCTTGATAGTCCTGCCCAGAATTCCGGCATCGCCGCCGTAGTGGCGCTGCCAGAGTGAATAGGAGAGGACGGCCACCGCTGCGCCTCCGTTCCGTTCCTCCTCCGCCGTGAAGACATGCCCCAGCCGGGGCGGAACACCCAGGAGCTGAAATACCGAAGCTGTAACCGCCGCAGCATTTATGCGCAGCGGATTTCCTTCCCCTGTAAGATTGAATCCCGCGTCTTCATAAGCTCCGGTCTCGACGAAGGAACGGTTGCGGTCGCGATAGTCCAGATATTCCCCGGCCGCCATTCCGACCTCGAGGCCGCCTCCCATCTGCGGCACGGTCTCTGACAGAACAACGAGCTCCGAGGGGTTGCGATACGGCAGCGGCCGCAAAAGAATTGTGTTTACCAGGCTGAATACGGCGGTGTTAGCGCCGATGCCGAGGGCAAGAGTGAGTACGGCCACGGCGGTGAAGCCGGGATTCTTCCCCAGCATGCGCAGTCCGTAGCGTAAGTCTTGCAGCAGGGTTTCAAGCCAAGCCCAGCCCCACATGTCGCGCGTGGTTTCGGTCACGAGCCCCACATTGCCAAATTCGCGCAGAGCGGCGGTTCGGGCTCGCGCGGGGGACTCACCTTGTTCGATGCGCTCCTGTGCGGCCATCCGCAAGTGGCCCAGGACTTCCTCGTTCAGCGACGTCTCCATCGACTTGCGTCGGAAGAGCGCTCTCAGGCGAAACAAAAGCTTGCTTATCATCAGGCCCTCCGTTAGCTCTCAGCTCTCAGCCGTCAGCTCTCAGCGAACAGATCGCCAAAGAACTTGATAATCTGTCATCCTGAGCGCAGCGAAGGATCTCAGCAGTTGCTTGATTTCTGCTGGCCACCACAAACTGCAGCGATCCTTCGCTGCGCTCAGGATGACACTCTGATCAGGCGTTGCAGTAGCCAGCCAGAGCTTTTGCTGATAGCTGATGGCTGAAGGCTGACAGCTTCTTCAATCGACCATCGGCAATCGACCATCACTCATACCTCAGCGCCTCCATCGGATCGACTTTCGTCGCCCGCCGCGCGGGGATGTAGCTGGCCAGAAGCGCCACGGCAATTACTCCCAGGGCGGCCACGGATATGGGTAAGACGCTTGACGGAGGCAAGCCCTCGATCAGGCTGCCGGCGAATTTCCTGGACCAAAGCGCCACCGGAATTCCTGCCCCCAGCCCGGCTAAGACCATCACCAGCGCGTCTCGCAGCACCATCCAAGTCACAACTTTGCGTGATGCGCCGAGCGCCATGCGGACGCCAATCTCTTTGGTGCGCCGCGCCGCTGTGTACGCCAGCAGCCCGTAGAGGCCGACCGCGGCGAGGATTAACCCCAGGGTGCCGAAAGAGCCGGAGAGCATGGCGACGAGCCGTTCCGGGACGATGGCCGCATCCACTTGCTCAGACATGGTTGTGATGTGTAGCACCTCAACGCCTTTCAATATTTCGGCGATGCTCCGCCGCACGTCACCGGTCACGGCGTCCGGGGGAATACGGGTGCGAAGGATGAAATCGCTCGCAAACAATCTGCCGTCGCCGAAAGCGGGCATATAGATCGTGCGCGGGGCCGCTCCGTGCGCGTCATCGTATTTCGCATCCCCGACAACGCCGACGATTTCATACGGCTTGTCCGGGCCGCCGATGTTCTTCCAGTCCTTCTCGATAGTAAAGTGCCTTCCTATGGGGTTGGCGTCGGCGAAGTAGTATCGCGCCATGGCCTGGTCGATGATGGCCACGCGCGGGCCACCTTCGTCCTGGAAGGTAAAATCGCGGCCTGCCAGCAAAGGCGTGCTGAGCGTTTGGAAATACTTCGGCGCGATGAATGATAAAGCAACGTAGCGGCGGTCCTCAGGCTTCTGCTGGTGGCCTTCCACGTCTACGAAGCTCGCCGCTCCTGCGCCTGAGATCGGAGTGGGCGAACCGATGGTGGCCGAGCGCACGCCAGGAAGAGCATCCAGGCGCCCCAGCAACTCCTGATACAAGAAGGCAAGCTGTTCTGCGGAATACCCGCTGTGGGCGGTATCAAGGCTCACGAGCAGAAGGTGGTCACGCTCAAAGCCGAGCTGATTCCGCAAGTCGGACAAGTGGCGGGTGAACACGCCGGCGAGGCTCAACACGACGACGGACAGGGCCACCTGAACTGCGACGAGACTCTTCCCGAAAAAGCGCGTCGCCCTTGCCTGCGTGGGCCTAACAGCGCCTTGCAACATCGACGCCGGCGCTGAAGCCATTGCCCGCAGCGTAGGAACCAGTCCGAAGAGCACGCCCGTCAGTAACGCCGCTCCGAGGCTGAAGAGCAGCACGTGGGCATCCGGCTGAATCTCGAAGATGAAATGGGGCGGCAATCCCACAATAGGCCGCCCGGAAAGGAGAATTCGAACCAGCGAGCGCGCGCCGAAATAGGCCACCAGGATTCCGAGCAGGCTGCCCGCGCCGGAAACCAACAGCGATTCGGTCATCACCTGCCGCAAAAGGCGCATCTTGCCGGCGCCCAGGGAAATCCGCAACGCCATTTCGCGCTCGCGTGCTGCCCCACGCGCCAGCAGCAGAGTGGCGATGCTGGTGCAAGCAATCAGAAGCAGCAGACCCACAAGTGCCATCAGAACCAGCAGTGGCTGTTCGAATTGGTCGCGCAGGAACGCCAGCCCGGCGCCCGCGGGCACGATATCCAATGTGATTTTGCGCATGAGGGGATTCTTGCTCCCCTTGCTCATTTCATCGAGAGTGAACTGAAACAGCACGTTCATTTCCGCGCGCGCCTGCTCGATGGAAACTCCTGGCTTCAAGCGCCCGATCAAGGCCAGCGGCGCGCCGAAGATCGGGCGGTTGGAGTGGTCAATCACGGGCTCAAGCCCCGTAGGCACCCAGACTTCCGGCCTCGACCAGATTTCCAGTCCAAAAAACTCGCGCGGTGTCACCCCGATGACCGTTACGGGCGCACCCTGCAGAATAATCCGCTTACCTAGAATCCCCGGATCCAGATTGAAGCGGCTTTTCCAGAAGGACCAACTCACCACGGCCACCGCCGAGTGCGCACCACCGAGGCGGTCGTCCTCCGGCCCGATCAGCCGTCCAATCGCGGGCTTTACCCCCAGGACCGGAAAGAAGTCACCCACCACGTATTCGCCATCCACGGTCTGGCCGCCCAGGCCTTCGCCCCGCAAATCGAAACGGGAGGGGCTGAAGCCAATGAGGCCGGAGAAAACGTGATTGTGATCACGAAAATGCTCGTAGCTCTGCCACGAGTAGCCATTCATGCGAGGCTCCCCCGGATATTGGTGCAGCAGTTCTACGAGGCTCGCGGGGTCTCGAACGGGAAGCAGGCGCAGCATGAGGGTATTGATCAGGCTGAAGACGCCTGTGTTGGCGCCGATTCCCAGCGCTAACGAGAGCACGGCGACGGCGGTGAAGCCGGGACTGCGACGTAACATGCGCGCGGCAAAGCGAACGTCTTGCCGCAAAGTCTCAAGCCAGCGCCAGCCCCACATGTCGCGCGCCGCGTCCTTCACAAGCCCGACGTTGCCGAATTCGCGCAGAGCGGCGGTTCGCGCTTGCTCGGCAGATTCACCGTATTCGACGTGCTCCTTGGCAGCCATGCGCAGGTGACTTTGGACTTCCTCCTCCAGCTCCTCTTCCCTGGACCGGCGTCGGAACCACGCACGCACGCGAAACAAAAGGCTGCTTATCATCCGCATCTCCAGTTCAGTGACCGCTCACTCGTGACGAAGCAATTGCGCCGGATCTGACTTGGCGGCACGCATGGCCGGAATCCAACATGCCAGCATGGCCACGCTCACCAAGCCTGCGGGCACGAGGGTGAAGGTGAGCGGGTCGTGCACGGAAACCTGGTACAGCAGGCCGGACAGCAGCCGGCTCAGTCCCAGCGCGCCAGATACGCCGGCAATCAATCCCAGCAGAACAATGGCGAGCCCTTGTCGAACCACGTGCCAGATCACGTCGCGCTGCTGCGCGCCCAGGGCCTGCCGCACGGCGAGTTCCCGCAGTTGCCAGCGAATGCGGCAATCCATCACTCCATAGACGCCGACCAAGCCGAGCGCTATCGCGAGGCCGGCAAAGGCGAGCAGCAGCCCCGCTGTGTAGCGAGGCCCGGATACGGATTCACTGAGGCGCTCGCTCATCCCTTGCACGTCGGCGACAGGCTGGTTCGGGTCCAAGCCTGCGATCACTTTGCGAACTTCCACCGCGACGGTTCCGGCCTTCAAGGGAGAGCGCATGACCAAGCCGATCTCCTGACCGGCATCCGCCTGGCGATAGGGAAGGTAGATGGTTGGTTCAGCGGGAGCGGCCAGCCCGGAGCCCTTGACGTCTCCCACCACGCCCACGATAGTCCGCCACGGTTGGTCATTCGACCCCGTACGAATCCGCTTGCCGATCGGATTCTCCCGCTCGAAATAGCGGCGCACGAGCGCACGATTCACGACCGTCACGGGCGGCGCTTCCAGCCCATCGGAGTCTTGCAGCGACCGACCTTCGAGAAGAGGGATTCCCAGGATGGCGAAATAACCGGGGCTGACCGCCGGATATCTGGCAATGGGCCGGGGCCCGCCGAGCGGTTGGTCGCGTCCCTCAATCGCGAAGGTGTTGGTGGCATGACCACCTCCCGGCGGGATGTCACCGGCTGCCGCGAAAGCTGCCAGTTCAACGCCCGGAAGGCTCTGAGCACGCGCCAGGAGTTCGGTGAGGAACCCAGAGCGCCGCGCGGGCTCACGATATGCGGAGCCTGAAATGTTCAGCGTCGCAACCACCAGGCGGCCCGGCTGAAACCCGAGATTCGTGTACCGCAGTTTCCAAAAGCTCTGGAGCATCAGGCCCGCAGCGGTCGAGAGGATCAAAGTAACCGCGATCTCTGCGGTTGCGAGCGCGGAAAGTATGCGCCGGGAGCCCTGGCCGCCAGCCGCGGCTGCTTCTCCGACTTTCATAGCTTGCGCAAGGTGGACTTTGGTGACGCGAAAGGCCGGCATGAGTCCGAAAAACAGGGTGGTCAACATTCCAAGCGCCACCCCAAACCCGAGCACCCGAGCATCAAAGGGCAGATTGCGAAGGGCGGAAGGGCGGTATGGGCTCAGCACCAGAAGTGCGCGGCGTGCCGCAAATGCCAAGGCAACGCCGATGGCACAGGCCAGCGCGCCCAGCAGCGCACTCTCGGTGAGCAACTGGCAAACCAGACGCCCGCGCGAACCGCCCAGCGCCGAGCGGACCGCTAACTCCCGATCGCGCTGCATCCATCTGGCCATGAGCAGATTGCTGACGTTGGCACACGCGACGAGCAGCAGGAACCCGGCCGCAGCCCACAGTATCAGGCCGGCGGTCTTCACATCCCCGAACAGAAAAGCGCGCAGTGGCATCATCTTTAATGTGATCGTGGGGCGGAAAGGCGGAACCGGCAATCGCGACTGAATCACGGTAAGGTCGGCCCTTGCCTGCTCGAAGGTTACTCCAGGCTTGAGGCGGCCGATTACGTTGACAACTATGGATCCAACTTTATGCTGCAACTCGGCAGCCTCGTCTTTTCCCAAAGGCGTGATCAATTGCACTTGATCGGGCCCGGGAAACACGAAGTCCGGCGGCAGTATGCCGACGACGGTGAAGGGGCTTCCGTCAAGAGTGATCGTCTCACCGACGATCTTCGGATCTCCTCCGAAGCGCTGTTGCCAAAGTCCGTTTGCAAGCAGCACCACTTGGTCGCGTCCCTTATAGTCTTCTTGCTTGAGAAAATTACGGCCCAGGATGGGCTGAATCCCAAGCAGGGGGAGCAGGGAAGCCGATGCCTTTGCGGAGGGCAACTGCGTTGGCTCGGCGAGTCCCGTGAGGTTGCGGGTTTGGTAGTTGTAGCCGGCCAAGTCTGTAAACGACCGGTTTTGGCGGCGCCACTCCAGAAAGTGCCCCGTCAATGTCACCTCGTCCGTGCTGTTCTTTTTGAGGATTGTCGTCATCCAGATTAGCTTCTCAGCATCCGGGTATGGCAAGGGCCGCAAAGCGACGGCGTTTAGGACTGTGAAAATGGCGGTTGTGACGCCAATTCCCAACGCCAGCGAAAGAACTGCAGTAATAGCGAAACCCGGTCGCCGGCGAAGTGAGCGCGCGCCAATCAGCATGTCCTTAAGCAGAGTTTCCCGAATGCGCCAGCCCCACATGTCGCGCGTGACTTCCTTCACAAGTCCGACGTTGCCGAATTCGCGAACTGCTGACAGCCGAGCCTCCTCGCTGGTCTCGCCTTCATTGATGCGATCCTGCGTCGCCATCCGGAGATGAATCTGAACTTCCTCGTCCAGTGCCGACTCCATTGACTTACGCCGAAACAAGCTGCGCAGGCGAAATACAAGGCTGCTTATCATAAGCACCTCCCGATTCATTGGAGCCTAAAGAAAATCCTGTCCTTCCGAGCCCTTCGCTGTCATCCTGAGCGAAGCGAAGGATCTCGCTCTGGGTGCTCAGGGTAAACTCCGCGAGGAATCTCGCTCTGATCAGTTCCTGCGGTCTGCCCAAATGCAAAGTGCGATTCCTCGCTGCGCTCGGAATGACAACAGTTCCTTCGCGCGCCCAGCCACTAACCACTCCCAGTGGCCGCAGGATTCATAATCCCGGCAATGGCACTGACGATCCGGCTCCAGCGGGCCTGCTCCGAGAGTAACTGCCTCTTGCCGGCCGAGGTCAGGCGATAGAATTTGGCGCGCTGGTTGCTCTCCGTCTGTTTCCACTGCGACGTCACCCAGCCCTGTTTTTCCAGGCGATGCAGCGCGGGATAGAGCGAGCCGGTCTCAACCTGCAAAACCTCGCCCGATTGCCCGCGAATCGACTGGCTGATGGCGTAGCCGTGCTGCGGTCCCCACTGCAGGGTCTGGAGGATGAGCATGTCAAGAGTGCCTTGCAATAACTCGATGCGATTTTGATAGAGTTCTTTCTTAGATTTCACCATGTAGACATCCTACACCCAAGGCTGTAGAATGTCAACACCCTTCAAGCAGTGTCCTGACTTGTAGGCAGCGCCGACCTTCAGAGCCTGCCCGGAGCGAAGCGAAGGGTCGGCAAATGCCGGGCTATGCAGGCTGCGGAAAAACCCTCGAACAGCGTCATTCTGAGCGAAGAATTCATGATCCTTCGCTCACCGCTTGACATGAAGATGATTCCCCTCCTTGGTAAGGCGGGGTTAGGGGTGGTTGCGCGTTGCCGATGAGACGACCCACCACCCCTGCCCCTCCTCCCACTGAGGAGGGGAGTGTGGGCCCCACTACCTTTCGCTGCCCTCGGGGCAGTAGTGACACGACTCTCAACATGTGCTGGTTTCTTGCATTCTCAGCGGCATACTGTTAGGCTAGTTATGCTCCGCCGCTTCGGGGGCACCCCTAAGACCTCATCTTGTTTGTGGTTTTTCGGGATACTTTGCACAACTGAACCAACTTCCGACAAACACAGCGCATCGAAGCAGTTTGAGTTTCAGACATCCGGGAGGTTTGACCTGATATGACCGTGAAGAGACTTCTGCAAGGGTTGATCGTCACAGCGGCGCTCAGCCTCATTGCCGCTGTGGGCAAGGCACAGACTAGTTCGGTTTTTGTTACGGGCGGAGGCAACAGGCTCAGCGATGCCCGGTCCTTCGACGAGGCTTTTATTCCCTATCAAACGACCTATGCTGCCGGCGGAGGAGCGAACCTGGGATTCGAACTGCCGCTGAAGAGAAGCAAGATCTTCGGTCTCGAGCTTTCATACGGCTACAGCCAGAATAATCTTGAGTTGACTTATGAGAACAGCCCCACCCTGCCCGTCACAAAATCCTACGGCCTCCGGGACAACAGGTTTAGCGGCGACCTGGTGGTGCACTCGCCATCGACTTTTCGGGGCATCCGCCCTTACTTCGTCGCGGGCGCCGAATACGACCTCTTCTCTCCCACCAGCGCCGCAGTGGCGTTGGGGAACACCGTCGGGTTTGCCCATGCGGCAGTCGCTAAATTCTCCTCCCAAGGCGACGGGGGCGCCAACATCGGAGGGGGCCTTGATTATAATCTAACGGAAAAATGGGGCGTACGAATCGACGTGCGCTACCACATCACCAGTTCCCCAACCCTCGGCTTGCCTTACGGCATCACCCCATCCTCGAACGCGTACTTTCCAATCAGCGGCGACGCGCA
>JBELAJ010000171.1:0-16186 GCA_049508935.1 Terriglobia bacterium
GCGAACGGCATGTTCTGGTCATTTCCGTGGATGGGATGGGGGCCAGCCTCTATCAGCTTCTTGCCGCGAAAGTTCACGTCCCCAACCTGACGCGGCTGCGCAGAGAAGGAAGTTACGCGGAGGGTGTACTGGGAGTTTACCCCACGGTGACCTACCCCTCGCACACGACCATCGTTACCGGGAGAATGCCGGCTGAGCACGGCATCTATTCCAACCTATCCTCGCGCGAGGCGGGCAAGAATCCCGCGGACTGGTTCTGGTTCGCCAAGGCGATTAAGGCGCCTACACTCTGGGATGAGGCGAACGCCCACCGGTTGAGCAGCGGCGCGGTGTTCTGGCCGGCTACCGCAGGCGCGCCGATTTACTGGGATATTCCCGAAATCTGGGATCCCCAGAAGCCATTACAGGTTGATCCCGTTTACGTCGCAAAGTACGCCACACCGGGACTTCTGTTTGAGGCGCTTTTGGAGCTCGGGCCGCCGAAAGCGGGACAGGAGCTTGATGTGACGCGGGCTCGCTTGGCGGCCTTCATTCTGAAGAAATATAAGCCCGACCTGCTTTTGATTCACTTGTGCGATCTGGATGGAGTCGAGCACCAATTCGGCCCTAATAGCTCCCAGGCCGCCGCGACGCTCGAGAAGATCGATGGCCACATCGGCGAACTACTAGCTGCCGATGAGTCTGCCGGGCTTGCCGATTCCACTGACGTGTTCATCGTTTCTGACCACGGCTTTCTGCCCGTGGGCGCGGAGATCAGGCCCAACGTGCTGCTGGCGAAGGCGGGTCTACTGACGGCGGACGAAGAGGGAAATCTTACGGGAGGGCGCATCGCCACCGTCGCCAACGGAGGATCGTTCTTCATCTATTGGCCGCAGTCGCAGGACCTTCGCGCCGAGGTTAACGAGGCCCTCAAGCCTCTGCGCGATTCGGGCGCTCTCTGGGGCGTTCTGGACCGCGCGGCGCTGAAAGACTTGCGTGCAGAGCCCGCCGCGCAGATGGCGCTTGAAGCTTCGACAGGCTACGAATTCAGCAGCGGCGCGGCCGGCGACCTGATCTCGTCCGGAAAAAGCATCACCGGAACCCACGGCTACCTGCCTTTTCGCCGTGAGCTTGAATCCTCATTCGTCGCCTGGGGAGCGGATATCAAAGCCGGAGTGAACCTGCACACCATTCGGATGACGGAAATCGCTCCCACCATCCTGAAAGCGATGGGCATCGACGACCCGAAATTCGGTGACGAGCCGCCCCTCCTGGAAATCTTTAAATGAAGGAGTCAGAAGTCAGGAGAAGAGCTCTCTGCTGCGACATCAAGCTTGCCCCGTGTGGCGATTCTTTGCCTGCGTCTTCGGATTCTTGGTCGTTCCCCAAAACGGAAGCACGAACCGGATGGCCAGGAAAATCCCCAGGGTCAGCGTCAACCCGATCAGCTCAAGGAACGCCGCGCGCAGGAACTTGCTGGCGGGAAGGCCCAGTTGCTCGCGCACCCAAACCCACGCGCAGATATCGTAAATATACAGGCCAACCGTGCAGTCGCGCGTGGTTCGACTGGCGGCCATGAGGCACAGAGCGATAATGAAGAAGCCCGCGACGATCCTTGCCGCATAGACAAGAGTCTGGAGGTGGGCTTGTTTCTCACCCACTTGCGATTGTCCGGCCGCGCGACCCATGCCGCGGCATTCTACCCGCTCATTTGAATCTGATCAAGGAAAAGCCTGGGACGTGAGGGAACTCCAACCGCGGGTCCGCCTAGCCCGGCGTGTCCGCTCAAGAGACCACAGTCGCGAATCACCCTCTCCCCGAAAGGGGAGAGGGTTGAGTCCGCAACCGCTAACGACTAGCCGTTGCTTTTCTTCCTCTTCCGCTTCTTCGGCGGGGGCGTGGGTTGCGGTGGGGGTGTTGTACCCACAGGTGGCGTGCTCGTCGGTGGTGTGCTCGCCGGCGTTCCGGCCAGCGACTGCAGGATCGCCGCGCCGTTGGGGCTGCCCCAACCGCTGCAGGCATCCCATCCCGGACCCGCCGAATAGCCGTCGTTATTGCCGGAAGTGATGTCATGGAACGTGCCGGCCACTGCGGCGACGGTTTGGTAAAGTGTGGGATTCAGGTATCCCACCGGAGTTTTCAAACTGGAATTGAAGCAGGCGATCAAGCCGGCCCAAAGGGGCGCGACGGCGCTGGTTCCTCCCACCACGATGTTGCTGCCGTCCACATCGATCTGGTAGCCGGTAAACGGATCGGCATCCCCGGCTACATCCGGAACGCCTCGGCCGACGAAGTTCCCGGGGTTCACGGAAGGAGGCACGTTCGCGTTGGCCTGAAAAGTGGGAAGCGGGAAAGTTGCGCTCACGCCTCCCCCGGTGGCGCCATTGTTGGGAAGGTCGTTCCACACCACTTCGCTGGTGATGGTAGTTCCGCTGCCCACCAGGTGCGTCCCGCCACACGCCAAGGCGTAGGGACTGGAAGCGGGGAAGTCGACGTGGTCCAGGCCGTCGTCGACTCCGTCCGTGGCGCCGTTATCCCCAGCGGCGATACAAACCGTGACGCCCACCGCCGAGGCGGCCTCGAGCGCGCTGTTGTAAGACTGCAGCGACTGCGAGGTCCAGGTGGATTCCGGCCCGCCCCAACTGATGGAGATTACCGAAGGGTTGTTCGTCTTATCGTCCACCGCCTGGTTGATGGCGTCCAAGAAGCCGGAATCGGTGTTGGGAGCGAAGTAGACCGCGATATTCGCTGCCGGCGCCACCGAACCTGATACCTCGATGTCAAGCATGACTTCGGCATCGGGGCCCCCGGAGTCGCCGGTGGGTGAGTTTTGTGCGCCGTCGACAGACACCGCCGTGACGGTAGGGGCCGGGGAGATTCCCACGCTGCTGAAATACGTGTTCAGGTCGGATTGCGTGTAGCCACCGCCCAACTCGATGATGCCAATGGTCTGGCCCTGGCCTGTTGCGCTGGAAGGGAAATCGTAAAGCTCGCCCACCTGAGGAGCGGTGTAGGAAACCGATGAAGATTGGTTGGCGCGCACGTGGGTGGAGGCTGCCTTTGAAGCGACGCGGAAGTGCGCCTGCGCTTGAGGCCGGTTGTCGAGGCCGTGGACGCTGACGATAATGTCTTTGAGATTTGCCGGTATGTACACCGAGCCGACGCGTCCGCGATAGGTTGCCTGCGATCCCTCATACATATTCAAATCGACCTGAAAGGCTTTCGAGCAAGCGGCGGCGGTTCCCTTAAGCTTCAAAGTCCTCGCCCCCAGGCTCACACCGTCAACGGTGAGGTCGTGGGCGCGCGCAAACTTCCGGACCTCCTCGACGTCCTTTGAGTCTGCTCCGTACCGTTCTTCGTACTGGGCTCGAGTCAGGCGCTCGCCGCTGGCGATCACCTCCGCCAAAGGCTTCACGTTCTTGCCTAACGCCCGCGGGCGGATTACCACCGTCACCTGCACTTCTTCATTGGGATCACACGAACCGGATTTGCTCGCGCCGGGCATCGGCTGGCGTTCGCTGCCGGGTACTGCAACATATTCGTTATTTGGCATCCTTCCCCCTTTTCCCGTCTCTCAGAATAGTTAATGCTGTATCAACTTAGATGCTCCGAATGTCATTTGCGGCGGCACAGCGCAGGCGTCTAGCCCGCGCTACACCCCTTTGCCATGCGGCAAACCCAGTTTGAATCGAAACAGGTCATACTCTCGCATCGGCTTGAAGATTTCCGGCTCCTGAAATGGCCAGAGTTGAGCCTTAGGTGCGTTCGATCCGGAAGCGTCGAGTATGGCGTTCACGGCCCGCCGAGCCGCCTCGTTAGCTCCTTCCATGGTTGCCAGGTCCGTATAGGTGCGCACGTAGTCCGACGCGAGGAAAAGGTTCGGCATCTCCGTCGAAGCCTCGGGGCGATACTGAAGCGAGCCCGCGGGATTGATCAGCAGCGGCTCCGCGTTGGTGGCGGCGCTGGGATTTGGAAACTGAATGTCAGGGTCGAGAAACCACGAAAGCAAGTTGCTGTCGCTGAGCGTCTCAATACCCCCAGTATTCAAATGCGCCTTGAGCTGCGCCCAAGCCTCGGTTTTGATCTCCTCGGCGGTGCAGTTTGTGGCGGCCTTGCTGTAAACAATCCCAGGCGTGTCCCAATCTGAAATGTCGACGGAGAGAATGCCTCCCACCCTGCCGTCGCCCAGTCCTGCGAAATCAACTCCCGGCCAAAACTGCCTTTGCGAAATCGAGGTCAGCGCCCACGGAGAATCGAGATAATTGGAATGGCCATGCACCAGAGGAACGTCGTCTTTCAAATAAAATTGTATTCCGTTCATCCATCGCGTCTCGAGCTTCGCCAGATGCGCGAGAGAGGGCGCGGCGCTTTTGATTTCGTCGCTCACCAACCCCGTCATAATTTCCACGGGCAGCGCGCTGACGTAGAAGTCAGCAGTGACGGGAACGGTGATACCGCCTTGATCGATCGTGATGCCGGTGATGCGGCGGCCCTCAAGCTGAAACGAGCGAACGGTCGAATTACCCTGCAAAGCGACTCCCATCGACTTGAGATAAGCAATCCAAGGGTCGATCCAGGCCTGGTTTGTGGGACCGTTCAGGACACGGTCGAATCCGCCCGGACTGCACATCAGTCCCAGCATCAGTTGCAGGTCGATGTAGCCCACGGTCCGAGTGCTGCTGATTTCCGCCTTCATCGCGACCAGCGAGCGGGTCGTGCCCTCGCCAAGATACTTCTGATAACTCACAGACTTGCTGTTGGCAGCGATGAAATCCCACCAGGCGATGTTTTCATATTCTGCGAGCCGGCGCTCCTGGCAACTGGTAAGCAGCACCAGCAGGCGGTCGATAAAGAACAGCAGTTCGTCATCCGGTATCCCAAGGTTGGCGAAGAGGGATTTGAAAACGATCGACCAGTCGTCGAGGGTCACGGGGTACCGCGTGGGCTCGAGAAACGCCGTCTGACCCGTGCGTTCGATCTGCACGCGTGTCGAATATACCAAGTTGTCAAAAACCGATTTGCCGGCAGAAGGAATGCGCTTCATCGAGTCCGGCAGGTGCTTGTAGAAGCTCGGAAAGAAACGGAACCCATGCTCGCCCGGCAGAGGACTTCGACCGGGCGTGGCCGAATTCGGGACTGGGATGCTTCGCGCCTTCCCGCCGAAATCGAGCCGGCGCTCGTAGACCGTAACCTCAAAGCCTCGCTCGGCAAGTTCCTGCGCCGCGCTGAGGCCGCCCACGCCACCACCCAAGACTGCGACTCGTGCGCTCATAGGTTTGTTGTAGTGGCGGTCCTCATGGCCGCCCGGGGCAATGCCCCTACTGACTGTACTACTGCGTCGCCTCCAAATGCTATACGACGTACGGAAAAACATCGTTCACCGCGTTCTTGCCAAAGATGCAGTCGATATGCCCGTAGCCCGGAATCACCTGCCGCTTGTAGAGGCTGCTGCCGTTTGCCGCGGCCAGGTCATGCAGGGTGATCTCGGTGCTTTCCGGCAAAAAACATTCGTTCTCGGCCCCATGAATAAAGGTGATGGGAATGGCCAACCGGTCAAGGTGAGGCAGATAAACATTCTTGCCGTCGAAGTCCACCAGGTGGCCGGTGTTGGCCAGGCGGGCAAGGTGGATAAACGACTTCATGTTGGCCACCACGTCTGCGCTGACAGCGACATTCGGGGCCTTGAACTTCTCGCGCCCCACACCCAGCAACTCGCACTGCACTACCCACTTGTTATCTTTCCGCTCGAGCCGACGAACGGAAACTTCGGTAAAGATCTCCGCGCCGTGATTCACTGCGTCGGGCGGGTAGTTCATGATGAGCGTGTTCTTGGCCGCGTAGTTGCACCCCGTTACGCAATCTCCGCAATTCGCGCATTTGTGTTGCTCCACGCCCACATGGTTTGGGCCCTCGATCGTGAAGTTGACGTTGATGGGTGGCCGGTAGAACTTCTGGCCCAGGTGCCACGCCGACTCCTCGAGCGCATGCAGCTTGGGAAGCTCGGGGCCGTCCATAGGGTAGGGATTGGGCTTGAGCATTTCTTCGGCCCGCGAGTAACCTTCCTCGAGCGGTGTCGCGTGATCGATCTCGAGCGTTTGGTCCACAGGCTTCGGGTTGCGAAGTTCCGGCGGCCATCGCGGATCGTCGAAAACGCGCGGCTCCGCCCGCAGCGCCACATTGGCATTCACCAACGAAGTCCCGCCCGCGCTCCAGCACGCAGACCTGCTTTCCCGCCCGCGCCAGCCGCGAGGCGGCGATTGCCGCCCCGCATCCGGACCCGATCACAACCACGGCGTAGTGCTCTTTGAGGGTTTCAATGGGTGATGCCATCCGTGCCATGCAGGCCTCCGAAGAGTCAAGAGTCGAGAGTCACGAGTCGAAAGTCGAGGAGTCAAATTCGAGCTAATGGCCCTCTTCCTGGGGAGAGGGTGGCCCGCAGCCGGCGTTTCCATCAGCCGGGGCGGGCCGGGTGAGGGGTCACTTGCTGGGCACGACGAGATCAGCTACCCCTTAGTTCATCACCTGCTCGTACATCGGCGTATCTTCGTCGCTGTCCCGGTAATACGAGACCTTGCCCGATGCGCCGTCAAGATCGATGATGGCGTAACCGTGGTTGCACAGTCCGCCGGTCGTGTCCGCGCGGATGGGATTGCCGTCGTCGCCCTTGATCACCGGAACGTCAGGGTGCTTCGGCACCTTGACGACCTCGTCGATTCCTACCGGGAATGCTCCGTGGCCGAGGCAGCAGCTTCGCGCCAGGTTCATGTAAGAGTCGTAAAGTACGAAGTTGTGCTCGTGGCCCCAGATCCAGTGCGTCAGCTTCGGCAGCAGGGGACCGATTTGAGACGCGAGGCGCATGTTCACTTCTTGCCCGTCGATGCTGTCGAAGGCCGTAAAGAGCTGATGATGTGAGAGCAGGACGGTCTTCCGGACGCCGGCATTATTCACTTTGTCGGTGAGCCACGTGACCTCGGTGTCCTGCAAGTACGTCGCCCCGGCACCGCCGCCCGCCGGGTTGTGGTCGTGGTAGCCCGTGTCGATGGCGATGAATTGCCAGTTAGCGTTGCGAAGGCAAAATAGCTGGCGGGCTGGCCGAGTTGCTGAATGAGCTGGTAATACGGGCCGCCGCCGGAATACATGTCGTGATTGCCGGCAAGCGTGTAAGTGGGAATCCGGTCGAGCTTGTCGCCGAGGTTCAGAACCTGCTGCCAGATCTTCAAAAAGTAGTTGGTGATCTCGAACTGGGTCCCGGCATAGTAGATGTCGCCGAGGTGGATGACCACGTCCGGCTTCTTGTCAGCAATCTGCCGCAGCACCAGCCTGGCCGCGTCTTGAGCGGAGATCTATACCCAGACCAAGGTCGAATGGGTGGAAAAGCTCCCGAGCGGCGGCTGGAGAATTCATGGGTCTCATGTTGCCGACGACAAATCGAGCAAATCGTTTACATTGGACGCCCGAAACGTGGTGCTCTCCGCCGGGGCCATTAATTCGCCAGAGATCCTTTTGCGCTCTGAAATGCATGGGCTCTCCGTGTCGCCGGTTCTTGGGACGGGGTTCAGCGGCAACGGAGATTTCTTCGGACTCGCTTACGACGGGTCCTACGTCACAAACGTCCTGGGTTATGGTCCGAAGCCCGCCGTGCCCGGAGGGGCTGTGCCGCCCGGCCCTACCATCGTGAGCGCGATTTCCTACGACGGAACGAGGCCGGTCGAAGATCGCATCACGGTGGAAGACCTATCCTTCCCCAGCGCTTACGTCATGGGCGCCAAGGCCGGGTTTGCGTTGTTGCATGGCGACCCGACTTACTCCGGGAACGTGGACGCGCAGAGGCAGCGCACGCTCGACGATGGCGACCTCTCGCACCCCTACCGAATCGACGGCGCTCTGAATCACACCATGTTCTACCTGGTCATGGCTCACGACGACGCGCGCGGCACAATGGTTTTCGATGCCCCCTGGTACGAGTCTGACGGCCGTATGTCCATTCAATGGGACGGTGCGGGGCGCGAGATTATTTTCACGCGCATCAATGAAGAACTGCGCCGCCACGCGCGCGCACAACAGGCCAACTTCATCTCCAATCCTCTCTGGGATATCTTCAAGACCCGGCATCTGATTACTGCTCATCCCTTGGGTGGGTGCACGTTGGGAGAAGATTACCTCCACGGCGCGGTGGATGAATACGGAAGGCTCTTTGCCGGGGACGGCAGCGTTCACGATGGTCTCTTCGTTTGCGATGGCTCGCTGATTCCTTCGGCGCTCAATGTGAATCCCTCCCTGACCATCTCCGCCCTGACGGAGCGAATTGTCGAAAAGAGAATCAAAGTGGCGCAGGGAGATAGCTATCCTCAACCGAACAAATCCGTTAGCCTGTCAACGATCAACCCGATTACGGTCTCAACCTACAGCGAGGACCAGTTGGAGCCTCTCTTCCGTCGTTGCGGATCGATGGGCATCGACACGCTGGTCAACCAAGGCGGCGCGCCTCAGCTCGACGTAACAACCCGCACCATTCGCAACGACCAATACTGGAAAGGGTTTTTCCCGCGCGACAACATCCTGAATACGATGTCCTCCGCGCTATTCACGGGTTTCAAAAAAGAGTTCCACAAGCAGGACGGCCACTACACCGGCATCACCAGTGATACGGATGATCGCATTCAGGCGCGAAACAGCCTGGAGGAAATCAACCTCGACAAGCCCAAAGGAACACTCGAGGCAGGGAAGTACATTCTGCTCAAATACCTCGACCCGCCCTGGCAGGGTTTCTACGACATCTTCAAGATCATCAACGAGGACCTTATTATTGGCCGCGTCTACTTAGGCGAGTACCCGAACGGCGTCCGGCAAATCACCTTTCCCATGACGCGCGTCCACAGCTTCGACCAGATGACGGTGGACGATCATGCGGCGCTTTATGCCGGCGGCTCCGTGCCGACGGCTCAGGACGTTCAAGGCGAGTGGAGAATGGACTGCATCTCGAACGCCAACCATGCGACCGGCGTGGCCTACCTGAGCTTTGCCTCAAAACCCGATGGCAGGTTCGAAGCGCGCTACGAGTTCATTGACGGGCTTGAGCATGAGGCCGACTTGCAGGGCATTATCACCTTCGGCCAGTTCCTGGGCGCAAGCCAGGTGACCTATCCGGTGGATGCACAAAACAGCCGGTTCAATTATCTCGAAGTCAATCCCGCGACGGGCGAGGCCGAGATGAGGTACCACCTGGAGTTTTCCACTCCCGCGGGGCGGCATTTTTACCTCGACGGAATAAAGTACATGCAGAGAGATCCCACCGGGAAGTTGCGCGGTGTGGCGGATGTGCTTCAGGACTACACCACGCTCTATGCGCATATCTATGAGCGCAAGGATGGCCAGGCGGATACGCAAGTGGGTCTGGGCTACCTGAAGTTTCGGACCTTCGAAGATCTCGCCGCAATGGGGAACCTGGTCGGCTTCCTGGCCTCGTTCCAGGTGACAGGCACCAACGATCCGCTGCTGCAGCTTCAGGCTCGGATGCGATTTCTGGCATTCACAGCCCGGAGGAAAGGGTGTCAGGTACCCTTTTCAGGGAGGAGAGGGTGTCAGGGGAAGAAGCTTTCGTGTAGTATTCGTTCATGGGAAGAGGCAGGCGGGTGGATGTGGGCGGGATGGTTTACCACGCCCTGAACCGGGCGAATTTTCGTTCACGTCTTTTCAAGAAGGACGCGCATTATCAGGATTTTCTGGGCCTGATGGGAGAGAGCTTGGATTTCGTGCCGATGCGTGTTTTGGCTTACTGTCTGATGCCGAACCATTGGCATATGGTGCTTTATCCGCGCGCCGACGGCGACCTGTCGAGATTCCTGCAGAGGGTCACCCTAACCCACACGCAACGTTATCACGCCAAAACGCGGACCGTCGGATACGGTCACATTTACCAAGGCAGGTATAAGTCGCTGCCCGTTGAACAGGACGGCCATTTCCTGACCTTGGTTCGCTACGTGGAAAGAAACGCCCAGCGAGCGGGCTTGGTGAAAAGTGCCGAGGAGTGGCTATGGTGCAGCGTTTACGCCCGCCTGCACGCAAACGACGGCCCAAAGGGGCTGCTCAGTCCGTGGCCGGTGCCAGAGCCGGGCAAGTATCTCGAGTGGCTTAACCGATCGCAGCCCAAGGAAGACGTTGAGAAGATCCGACATGCCATAAAAAGAAGCAAGCCGTATGGGTCGGAGGGATGGGTAAGCAAGGCGGTGGCGCAGTTCGGGTTGGAAAACACGGTGAGGAACCCATGGCGCCCTGGAAAGGGTACCTGACACCCTTTTCTCCTATTCCTACGACGGCAACGCCATGACGGTGGACCCGGTTTCCACGGCGAATCCGGGACGGGAAGCTTTTCTCGATGCTTACAACGAGCTGAGCAGCAATCAAGGCGGGATTCCTCTATTCAATCAGACCGCCCGAGTTACGGCGGCGCAAGGTCAGAAGGGCCTGGGAGACCGGCTGAAGCTCTTCGCCAAGACTCGCAAATCCTATGACCCTCAAAACCGTCTGCTGAACGGCTTCTTCCGAGATTTGCTGGGCGTATAATGTGAACCATGGAGAACCGAGGTCGCGTATCACTTCTCGTCACCGTGTTCGCCGCACTTGCAGTTCTGTTTCCCGTGCTGGGGGCCCGAACTCCTGAACACCCTCCCGTCGAAACGAAAGCCCTGCGAGGCAAGTCCGAAACTCCGGCGGGAGAGTCCGCGAACCGGGAATTCCCCAGTGTTAAGGACCTCATCGCTCACTTTCTTTCCAGCCGCGTGGGCGAGCGGGCAACTCCCGCCGAAATGTCAGCCAGCGCCGCATACCGTATCGAGTTTCTTATCGCCACCGTGCCCGACCCCATCGATTCCCGCCTGCCCAATTTGTTCGACAGCTTTGTAGAATCCATCGGCAGCGCGACCGAAGCAACCGGCTACACTCTGGACCGTTTTGCCTTGCCCTGGATGGAGGAAATTGACTCAGGCGAGAAGAGACCTCTGCCTTGGCGCCAAACCTTATACGATTCAGTGCCGGGCCTGGTTCTTTTTCGCAAGCGCGATGCCCAGGAACTCTTGCTGGTTTTGCTGGTGGGAGAAACGCCTACAACCGGGATTCACAAGCAAGCCATGTTCTCGGCGCTCGATCAGGTAGCGCAGTTCTACCCGTGGGGTCCTCGGCAGGGAGGTCTGCAGGGGTACCCCCAGCTCAAAGCAGAGAGTTGCTCCGAACCGTTGCGCGTGATGGGGCCGGCATTTTCGGGCTCCGCCGTTTCCTTGCGCCTGGTGCTTGACAGTTGGCTCACTTCTCACGCCGATCTCCCCCAGTTGCGAATTCGAATGATCTCGGGTAGCGCCACGGGCGTCGGTGCCAGTCTGCTCTCGCAGGTCGGGCACGGTCGAGCGAGCTTCCAGGCCACCGTGCCGCCGGACCGTGAGACGCTCACAGCAGCCGAATGCTATATTGGGAGTCTTGGCTATCCCCGCATCGCGATTCTTACTGAAAGAAACACCGCGTATGGGCAGAATCTGGCGCATGATATCGCCGCGAGCGGGAAGGGAAGCAATCAAGCTCAGAGCCTCTGCCCGGGTACGTCCAAGGTTCCGAAAATCGAAATCCTGGATCTACCCTTTCCGCTCCATATTTCAAACTTGCGCAATGCGGCAATCCAAGAAGCCAGAGCGCAGCAGCAAACGGGCTCTGGAAGTGAAAGCGCCAATCCGGTGTCGGCTCCCCTGGCGACGGAAGATACGGGTGAGCCTCGGGAGGTCGTTCCTCCCTTTTCGGATTTGACGGTGCGCTCTGCGGAGTTGACGCTCTCGAACCTCTTCTCCACGATCGCTCGCGAACGATACCGTTACGTCGGAATTGTCGCCACGGACGTGCGTGACGCGATGTTCCTGGCTCGGGAAGTCCGGCTGCACTGTCCCGCCACGGTGCTCTTCACACTCAACGCAAATCTTCTTTACGCTGCTTCCGAGGTCAACCGATTCACGCGGGGCATGCTGGTCTTTACTCCCTATCCGCTCTTCAACCTCGAGCAGTTCTGGACGTACCCTTACGGCGGCGGAGAAACGCGTCACCAATTCTCGGTCCAGGCGGCGGAAGGCGTCTACAACGCTACGCTGGCCCTGCTTCATCAAGAAAGCAAGATGATTGACTACGGCAGTCCGCTGGCGAGTTTCGCAGGCGCCGGGCAGCAGCCGCCATACAAACCGTCACTCTGGGTGACGGCCATCGGGAACGGAGAGACCCTGCCCATCAGCTTATTGCGGCCGGACGATTACGCCAGTGACGATGACGCCGGATATACCTACTCCCTGGTTTTTCCAGCGGAGACGAGCGATCCAAAAGCTCCGAAGCCCGACGTGGGCCGCGGACTCTACAATGAAAACGCCATGGTTGTGGTTACTGTGCTCAGCCTGTTGGTCTCGACGTTTTGCGTGATGGTGCTCGCCCAATACCGGCGATCCGGGAAGAAAAAAGCAACGAGCCGTTTTTCTGCTCTGCTTGGGGACACCGCCGCTCATGCTTATTGGTCGGAAGGGCGACTGTTCCTGCTTTGTTGTTGTGCGAGCCTCCTTGCCTTCTACCTTGTGGTGGCGGCGGACTTCTGCTTGCCCTTTATTGCCGGGAGAGAGTTAGGCCCCAGCGTGGAAATGAGCCGGACGCCTGAAGTCGCGATGGCTGTCGCGGCGATCGCGATCACGTTTCTCCTGCTGCTCTGGGCCACCGTAGCGCTCGCGGCAGCTTACCACGCTTCCCCCGCAGGCCAAAAGGGCTCTGCCCTCAGCGTCACGCTGTTTGCGATTCTAGCCTTGATTCTTGTTTTCGTTCTCGAGGTTTCCCTGCTGCACTCCTGGTATGAGAGCGTGAGGAAGTTGCCGGCCAGCGGTCTCTTCAGTTTCCTGCGTTCTTTCGACCTGCGAGGCGGGCTTTCTCCTCTCCTGCCGCTTTCCTGTGTGACCGCTGCGGCCTGTCTATGGGCTTTTTGCTCCTTCCGCCGGCTCCGATTAATCGACGTCCTGCGAGCCTCGGGAACCGCCGAAAAGAACGATGCCTGGCTGAACTTTTTATCCCTGGAGGGACGCTCGTTTAACGGAGTCTGCGACCTCGAGAACAACATCAAGCACCATCTGGAAAGCGCCTCGGTCGTTTCCCTCGGGGGTTACCTGGGTTTGCTGGCTCTCGCGCTGCTGGGGGCATTTTACTTCTTTGCTGAGCGCATGGTCCGCCCGATCGACGCGCCGGCTTTCTACTGGATCTTTGCAACCGCTTTCTTCATCGTTTATTGGGCTTTATTCATGGAGTTCATACGCCTGGTTCTTGCCTGGCGGGGCCTGCACCTGCTCCTGCAACGGTTCTCCTGGCACCCCCTGCATGCCGCCTTCAAGCGTTATCAGGAACGCTTTCCGAGCCGCGCAAGAATCAATCTAACCCATCCACCCTACAGATTTGCGGCGCTCGAATCCTCGATTGAACAGGCCGGATGCGTTCTGCGGACCGCGAGGACTCTGGAGCAGACGGCCGAAGCAGACGCCGAGCTGCGCGAACTCCTGCGACAGTCACTTCCCGAATGGGAAGCCCAGGTCCAGACAGCCGAGGGCGAGCTTTGCGAGGCACTGAGACTCGAATGGATTGACCTGTCACAAATCGAAGGTCACCCGGCTCGGGGGCGCAGCCATAGAAAACACGTCAGCCGGCTGAGAGGAGATTGGCGGATGTCACTCCGTGCCCAGCACCGCGCCCACCAAGCTCTATTCCGGCTCATGCAATCACTCGTCCGGCCCATGGAGCGGCAATGGTTCTCCGGCCAGATGCCCTCCACTGCCGCCGCGGCGACGACCTTCTTCGAACAAGCGGAGGAGTTTATCGTTTCGAGGATGGTCAACTTTCTGGCCGTCGTATTTCCGTCGTTTCAGAATCTTGGTTACTTCGTTCTGGTCGGTTTGTTGCTGATGCTCCTGGCTGTCACCTCTTATCCTTTTGAGCCCAGGAATGAATTCCTTTTCTTCAATTGGGTCGTAATCCTGTCCTTTATCGGGACCATATTCTGGATTTTTGTGCAGATGGACCGCGACACCGTCTTGAGCCTCCTGAACGGTGGCACGCCCGGCCAGATTAATATCAGCTCCGAGTTGGTGCTGCGGGCCTTTCTCTACATCGGCGCCCCGCTCCTGGCTTTGCTGGGCGCGCAGTTTCCTGAGACCTTGAGCAAGATCCTCTCGGTGCTTACCACTGCGCAAGGCGGCGGGTAGCGCGCGAGACACGAGGTGCGCACATGAGCGAGACCGACCCAACCCTGGACAGACTGGAAGATCAAATCAACTGGTACGGTCGCCGGAGCAGCTACAATCGCCGGATGTATAAATGGCTGAAAGGCGTTGAAATCGTCGCGGCGGCCCTTGTGCCCTTGACTTCAGGCCTCCGCCTTCCCGCGGCGGTTACCGGCAGCCTGGGAGTCTTGATTGCGGTGCTGGAGGGTGTGCTGCAGCTCAACCGATATCTCCAGAATGGCACCAGTTATCGTTCGACGTGTGAGGCCCTGAAACACGAGAAGTACCTCTACTTGGCTGCGGCGGGTCCGTACGCAACGGACGATCGCGCGCACGCTCATGCTAAACTCGCGGAACGGGTCGAGTCCCTGGTCTCACAAGAGAATGCGCAATGGACGGCCCTGCAGGAACGTCAAGCGCAACCAAAGGGGGCTGAAAGCTGAGGGTTGTCGCTCTGTGTCTTTGATACGTCAGGAATTGTGGCTGAATCAACGTTCTCCAGGATTGAATCACCGTCTATTTCCCCTGATCGGAATCCTTGAGTCAATCCCATCCGCGGGCGGCCGGGGTAGAATATCGATGCAAATTCGGTCCCTGGAACAGGTCCGAATGAATAGATCAACAATCGGGTAGATGCGTATTAAGCCGAAGTTCCCCTGACAATTAGGCCGAACCTCCGGGTCAACCCTTGATTACGCAGCGCTTGGCAGGATCGTGGTTTTTATTATGTTCCCATGTAAATGCAAATATTATGCTTGACAATGGCTGCTATTCGTGAATAATAGATCCCATGTACATCGAAACCGTTCCCAACCGCAACTCCCCGCCCGCCATCCTCCTCCGCGAAGGCTGGCGGGAGGGCCGGAAGACCCGCAAACGGACCTTGGCCAATCTCTCCGATTGGCCGCAACCCCAGATCGAAACCTTGCGCCGCGTGCTGCGCGGCGAGACGCTGGTCTCCCCCAAGGATCTGTTGACCACCGTTCACACCTCTCCTCACGGCCACGTCGAGGCCATCCTAGCGATGATCCGGCAACTTGACCTCGACACTCTGATCTTTTCCAAGCGCTGCCGCGAGCGAGACTTGGTGGTGGCCATGATCGTCCAGCGGCTGATCTCGCCCTCCTCCAAATTGGCGACCACCCGGGAGTGGAGTACCACCACCTCCCGGGAGTGGTGTACCACCACCTTGGCGGAAGAGTTGGGGGTGCAGGAGGCCAGCGAAGAGGCAGGAACGCATCGAGAAGAAGTTGGCCGCACGTCATCTTGGGGAAGGCAGCTTGGTGCTTTACGATGTAACCAGCAGTTCCTATGAGGGCCGCACCTGCCCGCTGGTGCAGTTTGGTCACAATCGGGATGAAGACAAGCTACCGATCATCGTCTACGGGGTGATGACGGACGAGGCGGGGCGTCCGGTGGCCGTACAGGTTTATGCGGGCAACACCGGCGACCCCAGCACCGTGGGCGATCAGGTGGAGAAGTTGCGCCAGCGCTTTGGGCTCGGGCGGGTGGTGCTGGTGGGGGACCGCGGCATGCTGACCCCGCCGCAGATCAAACAAACTTCGCCAGCATCCTGGCATGGGCTGGATCACGGCGCTGACCAGCGCTGCGATTCGAGAATTGGTGCAGAAAGGGGCCTTGCAACTCTCCTTGCTGGACGAACAGAACCTGGCTGAAATCACCTCCCCGGATTACCCGGGTGAGAGGCTCGTCGTCTGTCACAATCCGCTGCTGGAAGAGGAGCGCGGGCACAAGCGGCAGGCTTTGCTGGAAGCGACGGAGAAGAGTTTGACGAAGATCGCCAAGGAAGTAGCGCGCCGCAAGAAGAAGCTGCTGAAGGCGTCCGAGATCGGGCTCAAGGTAGGCAAAGTTCTGGGGCGCTACAAGGTGGGCAAACACTTCGAGTGCCGGATCGGGGAGGGGAGTTTCGAATG
>JBELAJ010000172.1:0-15410 GCA_049508935.1 Terriglobia bacterium
CAAAACTGAACTCGGAGATCAACGGCCCAGCATGGTCCCCTGGCTCGCCGCCGTCTAGGCTTGGCGGCCTGGCCCCCTCTGGCCCCGCCATAATGGACCCATCCTCGGCGCCGCTAACACGAAGGAGAAGCCGGAAGACAAGAAAATGAGTAACGAGCAGGGGCGGCACAATTGCCGTCAGGAGGTAGAACGCAGCTCCGAGAGTCCCAGGCTGAAGCTGGGCATGGGGCCCCGAGTAAAACGCAAATAACAAATCAGCCGCGCCCCAAACGTTGAACGCCCATACGGCCGCAATGGCCCAGGATGCACGTTTCGCCAAAGCTATGGTCGCTGCGATGGCTAAAATCCCAGCAACCAAATCGCCGTACGCGGCGGGAACCGCGAACGCCGCCGGCAACAGGGGCGAGACCACGCCAGGAACCAGAAAACTCAGTCCGAGGGACCGAATAAACATGTGAGGAGCTACCAACGAAACCAGCGCCTGATCTCGAGCCCTGGCCCCAAGCCATGGCCATACGTAGAGCTTGGCAATGACCGAACAACTCACAAAGCTCATCAGCGCACTCAACGCAAATATTAGACGGACATCCATAAATCGCCTCCTCGAGCGGCGCCACCACCAACTGGCGCCACTCTTCCCTCCATCGTCGGTTCCTTTTACATTAGATGTATATACATCTGTTGGGGCTCAAAAAAATCAGGCACTCTGCGCTGCCTCTGTTACACGCAGCAGATCGGCCTGCAAGCGCTCCCAAGCAGTGTCGCCGAGCACCTTCCTCAGCCGCTGCTGGGCGCGCTCCCACAGCGCCCCGGCTCGGTCGAGTTCACGCTGCCCCGCCGCTGTAAGTTGAAAGTGCCGCTCCCTCCGATCCCTTCCGGGAAGGCTTCTCACCCATCCCCTCTTGACGAGCGGCCGGAGGGTGCGGGTAAGGGTTGTGCTGTCAAGCGAAAGCAGTTCCCCCAAGCGTCCCTGAGTGATGGCCCCCGTGGTGCCCAGAGCCTGGAGGAGGGTAAATTGGGTCGCCCGCAGTCCCGAGTCTCGCATCTGCTCTTCGTAGAGTTGTGTTACGGCGCGCGCCGCCCGGCGCAAATTGGCACACGCACAAGGCAGTTGCTGGGCTCGTGGCGTGTTCGAAGCTCCGTGATGCATCTCGCGGTCCCTCTACATGTATATACATGTTATTTTGGCGTCCGTCAAGCACGGTTCATTCGGAACTTCCTATATACTGAGACCTCGTGCAATACATCGATACGCACCCAAGGAGGCCTGATGGCTACAACTCACCGCAGGAGATTCTTAGGCTCAGCAGCTTTGGCTCTACCCGCAAGTATGCTTGCGAACGCCTCCCTAACCGGCAGCGCCCAGCCTCCCGTGAGCGCTACGAGAGTAACTCGGATAGAGGCAATCCTTATCGAAAGACCGCTATCAGACCGTTTCTGGATGTCAATCTTCCCAATAGGTGGCATGAAGCCGGCCGCCAGGCGCCTGATTCTCAAGCTCTACACAAATGCCGGAGTGGTGGGCTATGGGGAGGGTGCCGGTGGTGGCGCGCAGTTATTCCGGCAGGGTCTTGCTGATCTGGTCATCGGCGAAGACCCCTTTATGGTGGGGAAGGTGTGGGAGAAGTTGTTTGCCATAACATACAGCCGGGAACTGGCCAAACGAAATTGGTCCAGAACCGACCTCATTGAGGCTATGGCGGCGATCGACGCTGCCCTCTACGACATCATGTCCAAGTGCGCCGGTCAGCCGCTCTACAAATTCCTGGGCGGCTATCGAACTAGCGTGCCTGCCTACGTGACGGGAGGCTATTACCGGGAAGGCAAAGGCATCCCGAACCTGGTTGAAGAGGTTCAAGGCTACGTCGAGCAAGGCTACAACGCAATCAAGCTGAAGGTCGGCGGTGTTAGCGCTGGTTACACGATCGAAGACGATTACGAGCGGGTAAAGGCCGTGCGCGACGCAGTCGGTCCCAAGGTCAAGTTAATGCTTGACGCGAACCAGGGCTGGGATGTGAGCACCGCAATCCAGGCTTCTAATAGGATGTACGATCTGGATATCACCTGGCTGGAGGAACCGCTTCACTGGTACGACGACGTGGAACCGCTTAAAAGACTGAAGCTGAACACCCGCATCCCGCTTGCCTCGGGCGAGAGTGAGATCACCCGCTGGGGAGCGCGCCGCTTACTCGAGACAGAGGCGATTGACTTTCTGCAATTCGATGCGAACGCCAACGGAGGGATCACCGAATGGCGCAAATTGGCAGGCATGGCGTCGATGATGCACGTTTGGATGGCTCCCCACCACGAACCCCATATCCACGGGCATCTGCTGGCCTCGGTCCCGAATGGCTATATCCTGGAGTCATTCGCCAACCCTGAGCGCGATCCGTTATGGTTCGAGCTCTACACTCGCAGGCCGAAGATCGAGAAAAGCGTCCTTTACCTGGACGACACGCCGGGCTTGGGCGTCGAGTTCGACTCAAAAACTCTCGACCGGTACGGCACCAAGTTACTTTAGGATTTCGGCCGCCGGCGGTTCCCGCACAAGCGAGGGCCAGGTGATTCGAGTCGAAGCGCGAAGACCCGAAAGTACGCGGGTCTGCTGCGCCAGCGGGTCTAGCCGCTTCATTTCGAAAGGGGGACAGGCCGCCACAAGGCACCCGGCCAAGCAGCCGGCATTGATTGCAGCAAGGTCAACCGACTTTGCTTTCGCGGTGAGGGAACATGCGAAACCGTGCGGTTAACACGCCGGCCCCCTGCAGCGTCTATATTGGGAGGAGGCGTATACCAGCCGAGAGGGCCAAACCATGGGAGTCAAGCTTCGCCTCACCAGGCAATGTGGGCGACACGTACTTCGAGTTTCTATCTTACTTTTCCTGCTCCTCACCAGCGTTGTGAGTTCTCCCGCACATGAGGAATGGTTTCGCGGGCTGGACCTGGAACCTGCTTTGGGCGAAGCAAGCCTGGTGATGGTGGCACGTGTGGTGGATGTAAGCGAAACAAAAATCATCTTAGGGGGCAAGGCCGAAACCACCCTGCTCCAATTCAAATTCGCGCCGGTGCAAGTGCTGAAGGGCGTGTTTTCGCGGGAATCGCTGTCACTCACCAGCCAAGACCTGGGCATCCAGAATTACGCTGACTCGGCGCCCATCGAGACCGGCCAGTTGCGATTGCTGATGTTGGGACGGTCGAGCCAGGGATACGCGATCCTCCGCTCTTCTCCCAGTCTCGAGCAGGCCGTACCGCAGTTGCATGGAACGAACGACGATTTGATCGGGACCGTCAGGGTTCTGCTTGCGGTCAACGCGACGCCCGAACGCCCTAGAAAGGTTGTGCTACTGCTGGACGGACTGCGGGCTCAAAAAGGCCCGGCGGCCATTCCGCTCCTTGCCTCCCTTGCGCGTCGCTCCTTGCTTGCTGCGCAGACCCCGGGCGCAATGGGGGCCGTGCTACCCCACTTAAGCGACTCTTCGCCCACCGGGCGCGAGCAGACGGCGATAAGTATTGCTTCTCTGCTCAAAGCGGACTACCTCAGTCAACTCGCGCTGCGTGAGGCCGCCGCGAACGCGCTTACGGTAGCCGTGAAGAAGCCGGATTTGAACTTTCACTCTCGCGTTGCCCTGTTTGAAGCGCTCGGCGCATTGGGCCCCAAAGTGCTCGATAACAAGTCCGCCCAAGCGTTGCTCGAATTAGAACCACGCGCTACTTTTGCCGAGCAGGGCGCCCGGCTTCGCGCTCTGGGCGATCTCGAAGTGCCCGGCCAACGGGGCGCGGTTCTGCCGCTGTTGGAACAACTGCCGCCGGACGCCCCACCCGCCCTTCAGTACGGGGCGGAGTGGGCCTTGGCACGATCGGACCCGATTGGAGGGTCAAAAGAAGTAACTCGCAGGGCCAAAAACAAGTACGACTCGGCCCTCCCCATCGTAACCGAAATAAGTGTGCTAGGTGACTTGCCGCCAGCCGACGCCACGCCGGCTCTGATCGAGATTTCGAAGCTCGGTTTGGACCACGCGGAGCGCAATGCGTTTGTCTCAGCCTGCGAGAAAGCCGCCAAGCAGAAAGCTGACAACAGGCTGGTTGCCCCTCTGGCAGGCATGCTGGACTCGAACGAGCCGGACGTCAGGTGGCTGGCCGTCGAAGCGTTGCTCACGATCAACACCGACGACGCTGCGAAGACGCTGCAGCCCCAGCTCCCCGCGGAAACAGACCTCTTGCGGAAATTGCAGATCGCCGAGCTGCTGGGCCGCCATGGGATGCGCGACGGTTATCCCTATGCCATCGAGCACATGTCTGAACCCTACCTTCGCGAGCAGGCCATCTCGGCGTTGGCCGCGATTCGCGAGCCCGCTGCGATCGGGAAGCTGCGCGAAATCCTTGCGACCAGCAATGATGTGGAGTGGAAAAGCGCGGCCATGCGCAGCTTGGGGAGACTCGGTGCACGCGATCTTGCATCGCAATTCCTGGAAATGGCGCATGATTCGGAGAGTCCGCTCGCGCCTTCGGCGATCATCGCCCTCGGTGACCTTCATGAAGCCCAGGCCATCACGATGGTGCGAGCGGGGCTCAAGTCACGAAGCACTGAGATGTTAACGGCCAGCGCTCGCGCGGCGGGCAGTCTTGCCGGGTTACCCAGCGCAAAAGCTGATGACGTGCGCGATGAGCTCGCCGCGCTTCTGGCCGATCGAGGAGCGCCGCAAGAGGCGCGCGCCGCGGCACTCGATTCACTCGTGGCATTGAATGACCCGAGGCTTGACGGCGCCCTAGCTCAGGCAGTGCGCGACGCCGGACTCGAGGAAAGCGATCTGCTGGGCCACATCGAGAAATTGTTGTTCGAACGAAGGGTAAAGCTCAAGTTGCCCTAAGCGACGCTTGCTGGAGCTCCCTAATCGTTTGGTCTTCACGCCGTTGATTGCCGCAGAGCGATCACTCCCCATCAACGGCCTAGTGTGTAGGGATCCAAGGCTATGACTGAAGGAAAAAACCCGAACCGACGTGAATTCATCCAGGGCGGCGCCGTAGGCATCGCGGCGCTCGCAGGAATCGGAAAGGCGGCGAGTCCGCTGAATGCGACAGGCCACAGGGCCGACACACAGGAAGGGTCCGACACCATTTTGGAGAGGCGGAAGGGCTATCTCGAGACTCTTCAAAAGATCCTTCCGCGAACGACCACGAACGAGCTGACGGGGCGCATGAACGGGGGCGACAGGAACTGGGAGGCCTGGGTCACACGCACGGGAGAACTCCCTCCGGATTTTGAGTCGATGCCGTCTAACAACCTCCTGCCTGATCCCCTGGTGCGAGTCGAGGGAGCCACCAGTACACGCATTACCACCTTGGAGGATTGGGCCCGGCAGCGGCAGTGGATCCGTTCGCAGTTTGAGCATTGGGTCTACGGAAAGATGCCTCCGCCCCCGGATAACCTCCGGGCAGTCGAGACGGGAACACACCGTGAGGGCGGCGTGACGGTACGCGAGGTACGGTTGGAATTCGGCCCCGACCACCGCGGCATTCTCCATTTGCATCTGTTCATTCCCGATGGCAAAGGCCCCTTTCCGGTTTTCTTGACCAATCAGCCCCTGACCTCCGGTTGGATTCTCGCCCCGATTCGGCGGGGCTATATAGGTTGTATCTATGACGCCACGGATCCCATCTTCGGCGCCACGGATGACTCCGACAAGTTCATTGATGTCTACCCGGACTATGATTTCGCCTGTATCGCCCGCTGGTCGTGGGCAGGGATGCGGGCAGTAGATTACCTCTACACCCTGCCGGAAGTGGATAAACAAAAGATCGGAATCACCGGCCATTCCCGCAACGGGAAGCAGGCAGTGCTGGCAGCGGCCTTCGACGAACGTATCGGCGCGGCGGTAGGCTCGAGCGGGACATCGGGCGAGTGTCTTCCCTGGCGATATTGCAGCATGGATTTTTGGGGGACGGGAAGCATCGAGTCCATCACCGGTGGCCCCCACAATACCCACTGGTTTCATCCCCGCTTGCGCTTCTTCGCGGGGAGAGAAGATAAGCTGCCCGTCGACCAGCATCAGCTCATGGCGCTGATCGCCCCGCGCGGCCTCATGATGTATGCTGCTTACAGCGAGCATGAGGGCAACTGCTTCGGGTACGAGCAGGCTTACCGCTCCGTGCGCAGCGTCTATGGATTTTTGGGCCGGGAGGAAAACGTCCAGCTTCGTTTGCGGCTCGGCGAGCACAACATTGTTCCCGATCGAACCGAGGAATTTGTCGACTTCTTTGATTCGGTCTTCGGGCGGCGCCAGTTCCCCAAGTCCGAGACCTGGATCAATGGATACACCTTCGAAGGCTGGCGCGACGCGTCGGGAGAGCGCATCGACCCCTTCGAGCATCCGCGCCGGACCCTGGCGGATTACGTTGCGGCGGATGCCTCTCGGTGGCCCCTTCGAAAGGAAGAAATCCGGAAAGAAATCCTCTGGGCGATGGGGGAAGAACCCCCGGGTCTGCCCTTTCCCGCCGCGCACAAGTTGCCCGTCCCCGTGACGCCCTATTGGATTAATCCCCGGGATAACCCTCTGATCCTGCTGTTCCGCCGCCCTTTAAAGCTCCCCAACGCGGAATCCACCGTCGTCCCTTACGGCGATGGCCAGCGGGCCGATCTCTACTACCCGCTCGGCCCGGACGGCAAACCGAAGCCCGGCCCTCTGCCCGTGGTCGTGTGGCTCCACGCTTATGCTTATGCGACGGGTTATTCCAACTGGGTGAATGCGGCATTCGATTCCCTCACCCAGAAGGGCTTCGCCGTCCTGGCGTTTGACCAATTGGCGTTTGGCACGCGCTGTCCGGATTTCGACGATTTCTATCAGGATTATCCCCACTGGTCGCTGCTGGGTAAGATGGTGTGCGATACGCGTGGCGTCCTCGACGCCCTTTCCGCCCTGGACTATATCAACCACTCCCGGACCTTTATGATCGGCTACGCGCTGGGCGGCAAGGTGGGCTTGCTGACCGCCGCGCTCGACGAACGGGTGAAAGCGGTGGCCTCGATCTGCGGCTTCGATCCTTTGCAGCATACTGCGCCGGGCGATGGAACGGAGGGAGTCCGCCACTACTCGCACCTGCACGGATTGCTTCCGCGTCTCGGTTTCTTTGTAGGAGAGGAATCGCGGCTGCCCTTCGATTTTGATCGCGTTCTGGCGCTCGTGGCGCCCCGCCCCGCGCTGATTGTAGCTCCTCAGCTCGACCGCTACGTTCACGTGGAGGCGGCGCGAAGTGAAGTCGAGAGTGCACAAAGGGTCTATCAGCTCCTGGGGCAAAGCGAAGCGCTCCGGCTCGAAACGCCTCTCGATTTCAATCGCTTCATGGTGGATCGGCAGGAGCAGGTAATCGATTGGATTGCACAGATTCCATGAGATACTGCGCATACGCCGGCTAAACAGTTCAGCAAAGTGGCGTACGAGCAAGGGAATGTCCTCGGGACGCTCGCGGAGAGGAGGAATATGGATGGGAAAGACATTCAACCGGTAAAAAAAGGTCGGATCGGAACTTCTGGTCACTCACCATGGTTTCCAGATCACGGTTCGTGGCGGCGATCAATCGTGCATCGGTGCGCAACGTGCGCGTGCTGCCCAGCCGTTCGAATTCGCGCTCCTGCAGTACCCGCAGAAGCTTCGGTTGCAGCTCGAGCGGAATTTCGCCAATTTCGTCGAGGAAGACCGTTCCGCGATTCGCCAGCTCGAAACGCCCGATGCGCTGTGCGATCGCGCCGGTAAATGCCCCTTTTTCGTGCCCGAAGAGCTCGCTTTCGAGCAGCCCCGTTGGAATCGCTGCACAATTCAGTTTCACGAAGGTGTTGCTTCGCCGCGGACTCAAGCTAAGGAATATTTCGATCGTAGGACGAGTCTTCGAGGGATCCAGTCCAAAGATGCGAAAGGCCTCTTGGCTGTAAGAGATCTCCCCGGTCGTCACGCAACGGGCCCAGCTTCCCGTGTGAGTCAATCTTTGTGCTTCGGCCAGGTAGGCCTCGCTGCGCTTGAGCGCTTCCTCGGCCTTCTTTCGATCCGTGATGTCTCGATAAATTCCGTAGATCTCCGGTGCTTCTCCCTCTAAGGCGACCGGCGCTGCAACAAAAGACACGGTCAGGCGGCGCCCATCCTTGCGGCGACGGATGAGTTCAGCATTCACCCGTTCGCCTCGCGCCAGGGCTTCCCGCAATTTCTCGGATTCTCCCCAGAACCCGTCAGGCAAAATCAGATCATTGATGTTCCGGCCAAGGGATTCCTCCAGAGTAAATCCAAACAGCCTGGTGAATTCCCGGTTCGCACGCAACACGCGGTTGTGAATGTCGCGGAGGACAATCGCCTCCGGCGCCAGCTCAAATAACTTCTCAAAATGCGCCTTTTGCTTGCTGAGTTCCTCCTTGATGCGCTCTTGCTCCTGGTTATTCATGGCGTTCTCGATGGCCAGCGCCACCTGATCGGCAACCAGCGTTAGAAAGCGAACCTCTTGTTCGCAGTAGGCGCTCGTTTGGGCGGCGCAAAAACCCAGGCCGCCAAGTCGGCTATGGGCAGTGGTCAAAGGAAGCACGCAAGCCGATTTGATTCCGTATTGCCGATGTATCCCCATCAATCGAGGAAAGCGGTCATCCGTCTCCGACGATGAAATAACCGCCGGTTCCTGATGGTGATACACCCACCAGGTTATGGTTTCTTCCGCTGGAAAGTCCGGGGGGATCGCAAAGCCCGGAGACTGGTCGGTTTGGCGAATCGGATTTCGGAGAGTGTTCGTCGCTGCGTCGTAAAGGAATACTCCGATAAAGTCGAACTCGACGACGCGACGCAATTCACTGGCAAGGACCGGGAATAGTTCCTTTGGGTCGCGATAGGCGGCAATAGCCCGCGAGACGTGGAGAAGTGCTTCGTAACGGGCTGGAAGCGACCGTCCGGCTGAAGGATAATCCTCTTCCTGCATATTCGTTCGATGAATGCAGGGCGTCAAGGTCACAGCGGCGAATCGAAAACTGTAGCGGCAGCAAGCTGTGACAGGAGCGAATTGTATCGCATACTCATCGGAAGATCGCATTGAGCAGTTCCGCGTCCGCAGCGTCCGCGTGGGAGAAGTCCATCTGAGCGGACTCCTTGGCGCCGGCTGCATGAGGTGAATTCATCCCCGGCTCTGCAGTGCATTGCCAAGCTGCACAAAGGCCGACGGTAGAAAAGCCGTCAGTGTCAACGAATCGGAAAAGCGTGATACACTCTCCCCCTTCGGTAACCTCTGTCGGCACGCGGCTGGATTAAGGAAGCCGAATGAAACAAGTCATCATCGAAAACCCGGTCCTAAATTCCCCTTTCGATGTCCCGCAGCGTCATTTCAAGTTTGACGATGAAGGCATCACCAACGAGGTCGTCGAATCCCGCCGCAACAGCGCTTACTTTATTCCGATTGCCAAACCCAAAATGCAGGGGAAGCAACTTCGGCTGGATACGGGATGGACTGAGGAGCGCATCAGGCCCAATGACGACATTAACAGGATTCGTGCCAAGGTGGACCAGTGGCGACAAGGAAACCACGTGGGGTTTACCATCCGCTATACATTCAACGGGCAGGAAGAGAACTACCGGCCGGATTTCATTGCGCGAATGAACGACGGCCAGGGAACACAAGACCCGTTGAACCTCATCTTGGAAGTCACCGGCGCGCGAGACGAAAAGAAAGCCACCAAGGTTTCGACCGCGCAAGACCTCTGGGTTGAGGCCGTCAATAACCACGGCGGCTTCGGGCGGTGGGCTTTCTTGGAAATCTCAGATCCATGGAATGCTCAGGACACCATTCGAAAGGCGATCCCCGCATGCTGACGAGCATTAGAATCCGCAATTTCAAACGCTTCGACGATGTGGAGATCGAGCTGGGTAAGGCCGTTGTTCTGATCGGACCTAATAACTCCGGCAAGACGACCGTCTTGCAGGCTTTGGCGCTTTGGGAGATCGGTCTTCGACAGTGGAATGCCAAGCGTGGTGGGAGGGCGTCACCCGAAAAGCGCCCTGGCGTCGCGATCAACAGGCGAGATCTGATCTCGATTCCCATTCCCGACGCAAATTTGCTCTGGCGCGACTTGAACGTTCGCCATGGGGAACGGGTGGGGCAAAAGATTGTTACCCAAAATATCCGCATTGACGTGACCGTCAAAGGGATTACTGATGACAAGGCGTGGTCCTCGGGTTTTGAGTTCGACTACAGCAATGAGGAATCCTTCGTCTGTCGCCCGAGCCGCCAGCCTGGCCTCGAATCGGTCCCGGTAAAGAGCGCCAAGTTCACCACTGTGCCGCCGGAATGCGAGAAGGTCCGGATCGCCTTCCTGCCCCCGATGTCGGGACTCGCCGCCACGGAGCCCAAGTGGGAACCGGGCCGCATCAACGTCCTGCTTGGCGAAGGACAAACAGCGCAGGTTTTGCGTAATCTCTGCTACGAGATCTATGACCGGGATGAACAAAAGGCCGATTGGAATAAATTAGTCGGGCACATCCAAAAGTACTTTGGCGCCAAACTCCTTCCCCCGCGTTACATAAGAGAGCGCGGCGAGATTACCATGGCGTACGAGGAGCGTGGCGTCGAGTTCGATTTGTCTTCCTCGGGTCGGGGCCTCCAGCAAACGCTCCTGCTCCTCGCCCACCTCTACGCCAACCCGCAAACTGTTTTGCTCCTCGACGAGCCCGACGCGCACCTGGAAATCCTGCGCCAGCGCGAGACCTACAATCTGTTGACCCAAGTGGCCGAAGAGCAAGGCTCACAGATCATCGCCGCCAGCCATTCGGAAGTGGTGCTCAATGAGGCCGCAGAGCGCGATGTGGTTATCGCCTTCGTGGGAAAACCCCATCGCATCGACGACAGAGGGTCTCGGGTCTTGAAGTCACTACGGGGCATTGGATTTGACCAATACTATCAAGCCGAACAGACCGGGTGGGTGCTTTACCTGGAAAGCTCCAGCGACTTTTCCATCCTGCGAGCCTTTGCCAAGGCGCTTGGCCATCCCGCCTATGAAACATTGGAACGGCCCTTCGTTCATTACGTCGAGACCAATCTGCCCCAGAAAGCTCGCGACCACTTCAACGGCCTGAAGGAGGGGAAGAGCGACCTGGTGGGAATCGCGATTTTCGATCCGCTCGAAAAGGAGCTACAAACCGGGGGGCCACTTGTGGAAACGATGTGGCGTCGCCGGGAAATCGAGAATTACTTCTGCATGGAGGACGTTCTGCTTGCCTACGCGCGTTACGATTTGCCCACCGATGACCTGTTTGGCGAGACTGAGAGCCGGCAGCGCGAGCAGGCAATGCGCGACGCCATCCGAGAAGTGACCCAGGCGCTCAAAACTCTTAACAAGCCGGACCCTTGGTCTGCCGATATCAAGGCGACCGATGAGTTTCTGAACCCGCTGTTCAAGAAGTATTTCGAGAAGCTGAATCTGCCGCTGCAACTGCGCAAGGCGGAGTTCCACATTCTCGCTAGCCTCACGCCGAAGGAAAAACTGGACCCTGAGGTCGTGCAGAAGCTTGATGCTATCGTCGCCGTTGCAGGACGCGCCAAGCCGAGGAGTGATTAACGGTGGTGCGAGGCGCGCGGCCAAAGAGGGATTGATTCATGAGTCAAGCTACGGAAGCGAAGCGGACAGCGGAATGAAGGCGACGCTTGAAGTCATCAACGCGATGCAGAAAGACGGCATCATCGCCAAGTACGCCATTGGGGGCGCGGTGGGAGCCACCTACTATCTTGAACCCTCAGCGACTCTGGATATTGATATTTTCGTGGCCCTGAAAAGGCCTGCGGGCGCCTCTCGGCTCCCCCTGGCCCCCATTTATGAATACCTCGTTTCCCGCGGCCATCAAAGCGAGAAAGAATACCTGGTCAGCGAAGGATGGCCGGTGCAGTTTCTGCCCCCAGGCGACGCTCTCGAAGAGGAGGCGCTCGAACAGGCTGTCGAAACCGAGGTGGAAGGAACCCGCACCTGGGTGATCACCGCCGAGCACCTGGCGGCCATGGCCCTTAAGACCGGCCGCGCCAAAGATTTTGCGCGTCTCCTCGAATTCGTGGAAGCCGGGGTTCTGGACGCGAAAACGCTCGACCCCATCCTCGAGCGGCATGGACTGCTGGAAAAATGGGAGCAGTTTGGAGTTAAGTTCCTAGGAGGGAGACCATGACCGATTGGATGCGCAGGGTCTTGGAAAGCAAACGCGCCACGCGACGGCGGCTCCAGGCGCTTCCCTTCGCCAAAAAACTCAAGCTTCTGGAAAAACTTCGTGACCGCAGCCTCTCCATCGCCCGGAGCGAACTTCGAACCCGCCAGGGCCGCAAAGGTTGACCGCCATGCCGACAAAAGCCAAGCTAGCCGCAGCCGCAGTTGCCGCACTTCGCCACAAGGACAAGCGCGCCAACATTCCCACGGAAGAATTGCGGGACTTCGTGGCCGAGGAGGAGGAACACCCGAAGGTAATGCTCTATCCCCGCGACCCGTCACCTGACCCGCAACTGGTTTGGAAAGGCGAGGACGAGCAGGAAGGTGCGCAAACTCTTGTATGCGAGAGGGTGCGCGGATTCCTTATCCTCCGGGGGCAACCGCCTGCCGGTTCTGTCGACCTACCGGACTTCTTGTCCCCGCGCATTTTTCTCTTGACAAACGGGGCGACATAGGCTAGAGTTCTTTCGTGGGGTTGGGCAGTGGGTCAGGCCCTGCCGGGTACGTTATGCCAGAAAGTCCTCTTTTGTTTTCCTCCGTAGTTCCTGCCTGTGGTTCCTTCCTTTTGTGCAGCCAAGAAGTCGAGGAGTCAAAGACTTGATGAGTGGGACACCCCTGAGCCGACCGCGGCTGTCGCGCGCGGGCCGCAGTCCGGAAGGTGGCGGAGGGACCCCAGCGTCTCCACTCCTCAACTTATCGACTGCAAAATCGGGGGAACAAAGCGAGAATGTCTATGAAAACAAACAGTCGAGAAGTCGAGGAGTTGTGAAGCCGAACCAGGAAGTCAAGCGGTAGGATGCCGACTGCTTGTCACCCTTCGACTCTCGACTTCTCGACTTGAATTCGAGGGAACAAAGCGAGAATGTCTATGAAAACAAAGGACAAGTACAAAAAGTCGCTGAGTCGTACAGGGCCAGACCAAACGTCGACCGCACGTCCTCGGGCCGCAGGCCGGACGGTGGCGGATGACTCCTCGAGTTCTGGGTTCCTCCACTTGTCGATCGCAAAATCGAGGGAACAAAGCGAGAATGTTTATGAAAACAAAGGACAAGTACAAAAAGTCGCTGAGTCGTACAGTGCCGTCGGCTCTTCCTACAAGCAGACCGCGCTCCGGGAGGACTGGGACGCGATCGTGATTGGCTCGGGCATGGGCGGGCTGGCCACTGCCGCGCTCCTGGCGCGCTACGGCCGCAAGCGGGTTCTGGTGCTGGAACGCCACTACGTAGCGGGAGGCTTTACCCATGCCTTTCACCGGCTTGGCTACGAATGGGATGTGGGGGTCCACTACATCGGCCAAGTGCAAACCCCGGGCTCCCCGCTGCGCGCCGCCTTTGACAACCTCAGCGACGGCCGCGAGCTTCGAGCACCCATTGTGGTAAGCGATGCGGGAGCGTGGAATACCTTCTCTTCGCTGCTGCCGCCCGCAGCCCCGGGCGTTGCTTCGGCTCTCAAAGAACTGAGCGATTTACCGCCCTCGAAGGCGCACCTCTGCTTGTATGTTGGTGTGCAGGGAAGTGATGCCACGGTAGCCCCGCAATCGTGAGGCTGGGTACACGTTGCGTCGCAGGTGTGCTTCACTTGTGTGTGACCCGATGAGTACCGCTGACTCCGTCAGTACGGCTGCCTTACCCTCAGCTTCCAGCAAAAAGCTTCTGCCTTGGTTAGTGGCTGTCGCGTTTTTCATGGAGTCGCTCGACACCACTATCCTGAATACAGCCGTTCCAGCCATCTCTGAGGCCCTCAAGGTGGCTCCGCTGAGCATGAAGTCGGTGCTGGCGAGCTACACGCTGAGCCTTGCCGTATTCATTCCGATCAGCGGTTGGATGGCCGATCGATTCGGAACACGACGAGTGTTTGCATCGGCTATTGGGCTTTTCACTCTCGGATCCTTCCTCTGTGGTATCTCCACGTCTATCCACTTGCTGGTGGCATGCCGAGTGCTGCAAGGCTGCGGTGGCGCCATGATGGTCCCGGTGGGCAGGTTAACCCTGGTCCGAACGTTTGCCAAAAACGAGCTCATTCGCGCCATGAGCTTTGTTGCCATTCCCGCTTTGGTTGGCCCCATGCTTGGCCCCATAGCCGGCGGACTTATCGTGGGATACCTGCACTGGCGCATCATCTTCTTCGTGAACATCCCGATCGGCCTCGTGGGATTGCTGATGGTCTACTTGCATTTACCGGACTACCGTGAAGAACGAACCGATCCGCTGGATATGGTCGGGCTCATTTTGTTCGGGTCCGGCATCGCGTTGCTTTCCTACGTGCTGGAGATTTTTGGTGAGCACACGCTAAGTTCACTCGAAATTTGCGGCCTCTTGACGATCTCACTTTCTCTCATCGCGGCTTACGGACTTCATGCCACGCGAAGCCGATTTCCGCTGTTGCACTTGAAATTGTTTCGCATCCGCACCTTCAGCGCGGCCGTCAGCGGCAGCTTCTTTACTCGTCTCGGCATCGGTGGAGTGCCGTTCCTGTTGCCGCTTCTCTACCAGGTGGGTTTGGGATTCACGCCGATTCAGTCAGGACTGCTCATCATGCCCCAGGCAATCGCTGCTATCAGCACCAAGTTCATGTTACCGCGCGTACTGGGTCGCATCGGCTACCGTGGAGTGCTGATTTCCAACACAGTGATACTCGGTTTGCTCCTCGCTCTGTTTGCGACCATCGGAATCGGAACCCCGGTCAAGGTAATTGTGCTGCTGGCCTTCTGTTATGGAGCCTTCACCTCGTTGCAATATACCAGCATGAATACTCTCGTCTACGCCGATATTACGGAAGCAGAAACGAGCAATGCGAGTTCAATTGCCAGCACTATGCAGCAAATGTCGATTAGCTTTGGCGTGGCTACGGCGGGGCTGGCGACGACACTCTTCATCCCCGCACACGCTAGTTCCAACCCGCGGGCCATGATTCATGGCATTCATCTCGCCTTGCTGTCGCTAGGCGCATTCACTGTCCTGTCTACGATCATCTTTCGCCGGCTTAGAAGCGGCGATGGAAGAAACGTGAGCCAGGAGCGGGTCCACCACGTCGGGTAACTTTACGTGGCAGGATTGCGCGAAACCGCGTCCCCGGATTCAGCCAGGGTCTGAAACGGGTGTTCACCATTGAGTTGGAGTGACGCTTTACGTGCAAGTTGCTGCAAGCTAACGAGGTTTGCGACGCTCGGGCAGTTTTTTGCGCGTGACTACAACAATCTTCCGGTGCGGCA
>JBELAJ010000173.1:0-20177 GCA_049508935.1 Terriglobia bacterium
CTCAACACGTCATCGGATTCCTCGGCGCCCTGCGCAACTTCAATGTAGCCTTTCAGCTTGCCTTCTTCTTCGAGGATTCCCAACTTGTCATCAGGGGAAAGGAAATGGTAATCGCCGGTGATATCGTCCATGTTAGGTGTGCCCTGCGGGAAGGCGTAACTCGAATGGGCCACAACAGGGGTCGCCGCTACGACGAGCAGGAGAATGGCGATTGACCACGCAGCATGGTTCTTATTCATTCCACGATCTCCGGCCGTGGCTTGAAACCGCGTTTCGCGCCACATCCTTAGACAAGTGTATGCCCCGTCAGGCAAGACGGCAAGACGGGTCATCTCGCGGTGCCATCTTAATTAGAACGTAATACCGAACTTTAGGTCGGCAGGTGCTGGCCTGAATAGGTGGCGAAAAAACCCTTGAAAACTGTCATTCTGAGCGAAGCGAAGAATCTCGGCAGTTCTAGGTTCAACGAACTACAGAGATCCTTCGTCGCCTGCGGCTCCTCAGGATGACAGCCAGAACTTGCGCGCATCGCACTACCCCTCAGGTGCTTGACAGCCTACTGCCTTTAGAGCCACGATGGCCACATCCCTAAAGGGCGTCGAAATTCAAGCGGAGGTCCAACCATGGTTGCTGCGGGAGCGTTGACGAAAGCCTGCGCCTTTCTGTTTGTGGTGGGAGTTTACCTGCCGGGGGTCGTTGGTTCGGCGGCAACGCTCAAGCCACTTGTAATGGGCAAGCGCGGAGTGGTGGCCGCAGGCCATCCGCTGGTGGCCGAAGCCGGCCTGAGGATTCTCGAAAAGGGCGGGAACGCCGTGGATGCAGGCGTTGCCACGCTTTTCGCCGCTTCGGTAGTGGAAATGGCCAGTTTCGGCGCGGGTGGGGAATGCCCGATTCTCATCAAGATGAAGGATGGCCCGGCAGTAGCCATCAACGGCGACGGAATCGCACCGGCGCTTGCCACTGTGGAGTTCTACGAAAGCCTCCGCCGCGACGATCCCAGGCTGGTAACGGTGGGAACGATCGGCCACGCTCACGGCGGCATCATCCCTTCTTTCGGCCCCCTCAGCGCCATCGTCCCCAGCGCCATGGATTCCATTCTTCTGGCGTTCGAGAAATACGGGACCATGAAGCTCGGTGAAGTCATTCAGCCGGCCATCGAACTGGCCCAAGGCTGTCCGCTCAATGAACATCTCGCTGCGGCGATCGCCCGCTCGAGGCCCGTTTGGGAAAAGTGGCCCGCCACAATTCGAGTTTATATGCCGGGCGGTCATTTGCCAAAGGGAGGCGAGCTTTTCGTTCAGACCGATCTTGCACGAACCTTTCAGAGTCTGGCAGAGGTCGAACAAGAGAACGCGGCCAAGGGACGCGCTGCCGCACTCGAAGCCGTCAGGGACTACTTCTATCGCGGGCCTATCGCAAAGCGTATCAGCGATTTCTGCGAGTCGGCCGGTTGCTTGCTCCGCGCTGGAGACTTCGCTGCCTACCACGCGCAGGTTGAAAAACCTCTTGAAACAACTTACCGCGGCATTGAGGTTTACAAGGTGGGCTACTGGAGCCAGTCGCCGGTTTTCCTCCAAAACCTCAACCTGCTGGAAGGGTTCGATCTCAAGTCGATGGGCCACAACTCGACAAACTACATACACACCGTGGTCGAGACGATGAAACTGGGATATGCAGACCGCGACGCCTACTACGGCGATCCTGAATTCAGCCAGATTCCCGCCCAGCTCATCTCCAAGGAATATGCCAACCTTCGCCGGCCGCTGATCGATCCCGAAAAGGCATCTGCGGATCACGTCCCCGGCGACCCGGTTCATATGCAGGCACGCGCTTCTGCCGAATTTACTCGATCGCGGTACGCACACCGCAACGGCGAGGATCAGGACACAACCTGCGTGAACGTCATCGACAAAGACGGAAACATGCTTTCGGCTACGCCGAGCGGAGCCTGGATTCCTGCCGTCATCGCCGGTGATACCGGCATTCCTCTGACGCAGCGCGCGCAGGCTTTTGTCCTGACTCCCGGCCACCCGAATCAATTGGCGCCTCACAAACACCCGCGCTACACGCTTACGCCAACGATTGCCCTTCGCGATGGCCAACCTTGGCTGGCATTCTCGACCCCGGGCGGCGACAGCCAGGACCAGACGCTGCTGCAGATCTTCCTGAACGTGGTGGAATTTGGAATGAACCCTGAGGAAGCCGTCGAAGCGCCGCGTTTCAATTCCGAGGCGATGTACAGCACCTTCGACGATCACAGCGAACAGCCTCTGGTCCTGGATGTCGAAACCCGCATCAGCGAACCGGTCCTCGCAACGCTACGCGAGCGCGGGCATAAGCTGGTGACGCAGGGCGAGTGGGGCAATCCCACTGCCCCTACCATGGTCGAGTATGATGCCGCCACAGGTGTGATCAAGGCCGGCGCGGACGTGCGCGGGCATCGGTATGCGCTGGCGTGGTAGAAACGGGGGCTGGGGTCTGGGGACTAGGGGCTAGGGAAAACCCCAAGAAGCCTAGCCCTCTCCCCCTTGGGGGAGAGGGTGGCCCGTAGCCGGCGCTTTCGCGAGGCGCGGCGGGCCGAGTGAGGGGGTCCGCGCTGCCCTACTCTACCCGCTCTTCTCGTAACATCCCAACACCCGCAAGAAATTCGTGACCTCGCCCAAATGCGAAAGCGCGTTCCGGCAGCGCTCCTCCTTCAAGTGGCCCAGGAAATCGAGGTAGAAGAAGTACTCGAAGGGGCGGCCACGCAACGGGCGCGATTCGAGCTTGGTAAGGTCAATATCACGCAGCGCGAACACGCTGAGGCACTTGTAGAGGGCGCCGGGAGCGTTCGCAGTGGAAAACACGATGGAAACCTTGTTGGCCTTCGCTGCAACGTGGGGCCGCCGGGAGAGCAGCAGAAAGCGCGTGTAGTTCTCGTGATGATCCTCGACGTGGGTAGCCAGAATGTGGGCCCGGTAGACCTCCGCGGCGATGCGGCTGGCGATAGCTGCGGCACCGGGCAGGCGACGCTCCGCCAGCATTTTCACGGCTCCCGCGGTGTCGTAGAAGGGGATTTTCTCAATCTTCGGATGACGCTTGAAAAACTCTTCGCATTGAGCCAGTGCCACGGGGTGAGAGTAAACCTGGGTGATGCCCTTAAGCGCTGTACCGTGTGGAGCGATGAGGTTGTGCACAACGCGGAGGTTGACTTCGCCGACGATGTGCAGGTCGTTTGATAGCAAAAGGTCGTAATTCTCGTGTACCGATCCGGCTAAGGTATTCTCAATCGGTGCGAGACAGTATTTTGTCTTCCCGCTTACCACGCTCTCAAAGATGGCTCCGAAAGTCTCGCACGGCTTTACCGTGATGTGCCGTCCCAGAAGTTTGTACGCGGCTTCTTCGCTGAATGAGCCGCGCTCGCCTTGAAACGCAACTGTTGTCTTCGCCATCCCAAGACCCCCTCACCCGGCCCGCGACGGCTGGCGAAATCGCCGGCGCGATCCACCCTCTCCCCCAAGGGGGAGAGGGTTTCATGCAGCGCCCAGCAATCCGCGGAAGAAGAAATCCACGTAAGCGGTGGAAATTTCCTGTTCCTTGACAGGCCCTTCCAGATGGTACCACTGGTAAAGCCAGTTGATCATCCCCAGCACAGCGAAGGCAGCGATGTGGGGAGAGAGCCTGGGCGGCATGCCGGACTGCTCCTGCACTCCGGCGATCAGCCCTTCGAGATACTCGATGTAAGCTCGTTTCCGGGTATTGATCTGTTTGCGCAGATTCCCCTTTAAGGAGCGGTTTTCGTGGAGGATAACCGTAATCTCCATGTCGCGGGCGCGCACCACCAGGTCGATGTGCCCAAGAATAGTCTGGCGCAGCTTCTCACGCGGGTCCTGGATATCCTTGACCTTCGCCAACACGGCTTCTTCCAGAATATCCATTCCATAGTTCATTATTTCGAAGAGCAGCATATCCTTACTGCTCACATGATGGTACAAACCTGCCTTGGTCAGGCCGACTGCCTCGGCAATGTCCTGCATGGAGGCGCCGTCGTAGCCTTTTTCATAAAACACCCGCGCCGCGACCCTGCAGATTTCGCGTAACTTTTGTCGAGCTTCAAGGGTTCGAGCCATGGGAGTAAGGGCGCTCTTCAGAGCCTGGCCATAATCTATCTCAGTATGACACAGCGCGGGTAGCGCAGGCCTATTTTTTGCAGACCTGTTTTTCAAGGCTGCGGATTTGGTCGTCCCGGCGAGCGAAACGCCGCGGACCTACAACGCAGGTCCGCCCTAACCCGTGCTTGTCGTTACGCACTCGGCGGGCCAGGGCGCTCGTGGATAAGCATCCAGGACGTGCCGAACTTATCCCGCAGCATGGCAAACCGGAAGGCGAAAAAGGTCTTCTGCAGAGGCATGAAGATCTGACCACCCTCAGAGAGCAAGCCATAAATCCGCTCTGCCTCGCTCGTGCTATCAAGGCTGAGAGAAAGGTACGCACTTCGCATGGGCTGAAAGCGGTCCGGCGGAACGTCGGAGGCCAATAGCTCAGTCCCCCCGATGCTCAGGCGGGCGTGAAGAATTGTGTTCTTCAACTCCGAAGGCACGTTGCTTGGACCCGGATTTTGGCTGTGGGTCATCATCGAGGTGATTTTTCCACCCAGATGCTTTTCGTAGAAACGAAATGCCTCCTCGCAGTTGCCTCCGTAGTTCAGGTAAGTGAGAAGTTTCATACTATGGTCTCTCCTTTCGGAACGCTCCAAGTCGTGGCGACGAGTCTACGTCGCTTTGTTGCTGCAAATTCAGCGACGAACGCCCTCACCCGGCCTGCTCCGGCTGTCGAAAGCGCCCGCGCGGGTCACCCTCTCCCCCAAGGGGGAGAAGGTCCGAGTTCGGAGGGCTCAAGCGAGTGCTCACTGGTGTCCGTGCCGACGTTGCTGAAGGTCTCGTAGAAACGGCCGATCGCGTTATGGCCCACCGCGGCCCAAAACATGTAATTCGGCGCCCAGCCGTCGTAGAAGCCGTGCGTCCAGACGCCAATCACGCCGCGCGCGGTGAGTTCTTCCACTTCGTAACAGGCCATCTGCTGCCACTCGCTGGCATGGGCAGTGGTCAGGGTTTGATGACGGATTCGACCCTGAACAAGCGGTAATCCGAGTAGGTGTGACGATTGGTGTATACGGAGCGGCCCAAATAGGCTGTAACCTGCACCTCCTGGGGAAGCCAGAACACTACGGGGCCGCCTTCGAATTGGGTATTCGCATATCGAACGTGCATTGTCAATCGCATGAGTGGCGGAACAGGCGCCAGGAGGTCCGTGCGCATCTGCAGGATCTGGTAATCGCCACTGCGAATCCAGGCCACACCTTGGAGAAGGAGCGGGATGGATGCCCCACCGTCGACCCAACGACCGGTAACCGCCACTGGCCAAACGTGCTCAGCGAAAGCTACCACCTGAGTGCTACGGCCATCAACCATTTGCTCACCTAAATGACGAAAATCAGACCAGGGCTGTTGCAGAGGCCCGAATAAGAGCGGAATGGCAGCAAAACCGGCCGTCTTCATGAAGTTCGTGGCGAACTTTCCAGAGGGTATCTCGCGGCCCTGTAGATCGGTGCGGTACTCGGTGAGTGCGGAAGTGTTGGCCTGCGGCCGAGCCAGCATCAAATAGCGAAACTTCTCGACCCGCTGCGCCTTCCGAGGCTTTCCCCCCTTTGCAGTCTCCTCGATAGTTTCAAGCGAGGTGGTGCTGACCAAGTTCTCGACGAACTCTTGCAGATTCCCACTGATGCGGTCCAGGATCTGGGAAAGCTGACGCTGGTCTGCAACGGGCTTAAGTCCCTTGAGTTCCGGGATCTGGTGAAGCGTTTTCTTGAGGGGCCACTGGGTGATAGGTTCGCCTTGGCGGTAGGCCGCGAAGTAGAGCACATCCGGCCCCGAAGGAATATCGCGTTGGGCCAACAGCGGCCGGGCAGCCCAGACGAGGCATAAAGCACAGGCGAGAGAGGCGTATTTATTCCAGCGCGCGCTCACCATCGCTGCGGTATAGCACAACTTCGCTACGCGGTACAGAAAAAAACTTGCGCTGCAATGTAGGGGCGCCCCTTGTGGCAGCCCTGGGCACCCACAAGGGGCGCCCCTACTCGTATCTGAGGGTAACCATCGGGTCGAGGCGCGAGGCGCGGCGCGCCGGCACGAAAATTGCGGCAAGGCCAACGACCGCGAGCAGAATGACTGCCAGGGCAAGGGTCAACGGGTCGTTTGCTTTGAGGCCGTAAAGCAGCGAGCTGGCAGCTCTGCCACCGGCGAGCGCCAAACCTGCGCCAATCGCTATCCCGATCCCGATCAGCACTGCGACTTCGCCCAGGATCAGTCCGACAATTCCGGAGCGCTGCGCGCCTAGCGCCATGCGGATTCCGATTTCGTTGGTGCGCTGTGCAACGGTGTACGAAATTACGCCGTAGAGTCCAATCGCGGCCAGCAGCACGGCGAGCCCGCCGAAGAATCCACAAAGCGTCGCCATCAATTCATCCTGAATCAGGGAATCGCGAATCTGGGTTCGCAGCACTTCAAACTGGACATCAATTTCCGGGTTCACACCGGCAATCGCCTGCTTGACGCTGTTGGCCAGGCTCGCCGTGCTCACCCGCGAGCGAATCAGAAATGTGCCGAAGATGTTCGGGTGTTCGTCCTGGGCGCGCGGAAAATACACGACAGGCACAAACGGCTCGTGCATGTCGTTGTACACCGAGTTCTCGACTACTCCGACGACGTTATAGTAGGGTTTCGGCTTCCCCGGGGGCGCTTCCAGACGAAACTGTTGGCCAATGGCATTCTTCGACCCGGAGAGGAACTTCTTCACGAACACCTGGTTGACGATCGCTACCTTGGGCGATTCAACCGAGTCGTTCGCATCGAAATCCCGGCCGGCAAGAATGGGAATTTCCATGGTTTGGAAGTACCCGGGGCTGATGCGCTCCTCCCATGACTGGCCTCCGGTGATATCGTTTTCGGCGAGGATTTCGTTATTTGACGAGTTTCCATTCACCGGAGAACGGTTCGAAGCCGCGGCTGCGGCTACTCCCGGAACAGCGCGGACGCGATCGAGCAACTCGCGAACGAATGCGTTCCGGCGTGCCTCAGGCAAATTCATGCGCGGAAAATCGACATTCGCGACTAGCACCCCGTTCTGCTGTAATCCCAGAGGGCGCGTCATCAAATTATGGAGGCTGTGGGCGAAGAGCAAGGCTCCGGCGAGCAGCACCAGCGAAAGCGCCACTTGCGCCGCCACCAGAAGGCGCTGCAGCCGGAACCGCTCGCGCCCGGAAGTCATTCCGCGCCCCGCGGTTTTCAGGACCAATCCGGGCGGCGCGCTTCCGGAGCGCAAGGCAGGCGCCAGGCCAAAGAGAATGGTCGTCAGAATAGCCAGTCCCGCCACAAATCCGAGGACGCGCCAATCTGTGGACATATCGAGAAAAACCGGGTTATTAGGCGTGCTGATAAACGCGACGAGAGACCGGCTGAGAATGGCGGCCAGTACCCCTCCGCACACCGCGCCGGCAACGGCGAGCAATGCGCTCTCAGAAAGCAATTGCCGGATCAGTCGCCCGCGCGAGGCGCCCAGGGCAAGCCGCACCGCGATTTCGCGCCCGCGCGTACTCGCCCGCGCCAGCAGCAAGTTAGCGAGATTGGCGCAGGCAATCAAAAGCACCAGCCCGGAAAGGCCCAGGAGCACCCAGAGCGAGGTCGAACTCCTCTGCCGCAAGTTTGAAAAGCCGTTGGCGGTGGGCAGCGCTTCGAGTTTGTACGAAAGGTAATGTTTAACATGGTCGGCGTCATATTGCGGCGGAATCGTTTCATGGAGCGCAGCGGGAGCGATCGCCGCAAGCTGCGCCGTCGCGCGCGCCAGCGACCAGCCGGGCTCGAGCCGTCCTATCATCGCTAGCCACCAGTCGCGGCGGGTATCCGGGCTCGTGATCCGGCTGTACTCGCCATAGACGATGGCATCCGCGCAGACCGGAACTGCAAGGTCGAACTGGTCGCCGACCGAGACGCCGTAAAACCCGGGCGGCGTGACGCCCACGATGGGGAACGTGTGCCCATCGAGAGTGAGCGTCTTCCCGATCGCCGAAGCGGCGCCGCCGTATCTCCGCTGCCAGAAGGCATAGCTCAGGTCCACGCCGCCCGCGCAGCCTGGCTGGTCGTCACTTGGCGAAATCAGCCTGCCGAGAAATGGGTTCACGCCAAGGACGGTGAAGAAGTCACCGCTGACCCAGATGGTCTGTGCAATATCCATTTCGCCGCCGGTAGCCAGATTTGTTTGGTCACTACTCCAGACGGCGATGGACGAAAACGCCTGCTGCTGCTGCCGAACCTGCTGCCAGAGGGGATAAGTGAATTCGGCATACGGACCGTTGAAGTTCCCGCTCACCCAAAGATCTCTCTTCAGGTTGACGATGGCCAGGCTTTGAGGGTCTTTCACGGGCAAAGTTCGCAGCCGGACCGCGTCTACGAGCTGGAAAATGGAGGCATTCGCGCCGATGCCTAGGGCCAGCGTAAGGAGCGCGACGGCAGCGAAGCCGGGCGACTTCGCAAGTGTTCGCAACCCATAGCGAATGTCCTGAAGAAATGTCTCTAGCCAGTTCCAACCCCACATGTCGCGACTCTCCTCTCTCAGAACCAAGTCGTTTCCAAAGCGCCTGAGCGCGGCGTAGTGAGCTTCCCCCGGCGAAATGCCGCGCTCGATATGTTCCTGTTCGCGCAACTCACGATGTAGGCGCAGCTCTTCGTTAAGGTCAAAGTCGAAGCGCCTTCGACGCAGTAGCATTACGAGCCGTCTGCCGATTTCACCCAACATGTTTTCGTTGTAGGGGCGGCCCTAGTGGCCGCCCGCCCGGCACCCGCAAGGGCTGCCCCTACGTTTTACTCGTATCGCAGCGCGACCATGGGATCGACTTTGGTTGCCCGGCGGGCCGGAACATAGGTGGCCGAGATCGATACAACCATCAGCATCACACAGACGGCGATAAACGTCAGAGGGTCCATCGGCTTCACATCAAAAAGAAAGCTCGATAAGAACCGCGTGACCACGAGCGAACCGATGATCCCGAAGGCAGTTCCAATCAGCGTGAGCCGCAGGCCCTGCTTCATGACCATGGTCAGCACAGCATTTCGGCGCGCACCAAGGGCGACTCGGATGCCAATCTCATGAGTGCGTTTGCTGACCGAATACGAAATCACTCCGTACACCCCTATGGCGGCCAGCATTAGAGCCAGCGCGCTGAACGCAGCTACGATGGCGCTGAACGCACGGGGTCTCGAGAGTGATTCCGCCACGTAATCGTCCATGGTCTTGATGTCTGACACTGGCTGTGCCTTGTCTGCTTCGTGCAAGGAGTTCTTGATAGCTCGAACCACCGTCCACGGGTCAACGGTTGTGCGCACCACCAGGTGCGTGATGTACCCCGGAAGCTGGCCCTGTCCCAGGAAGACGGTGGGCCGAGGGTTTTCGGTAAGTCCGTTCTGGCGAATGTCCCCGACCACGCCCACAATCTCTGCAGGGACTTCGTCGCTCCACTCCACCACGAGCCGGTGGCCAATGGGGTCCCGGCCGGGGAAATATTGCTTTGCAAATGAGCTGTTGACGAGGCAGGCCCGCGGGCTGCCCATGCGGTCGCGCTCATCAAACGGACGCCCTTCGAGAACGGGGATGCTCATTGCGGCAAAGTAGCCCCGGCTGACGAGGGAAACCTCGACGCCCGCACGATGCTGCTTCGTCGGCGCTGGTTCCGGCTCTCCCTCGATATAGAATCCCGTCCCGCTGGTGTGGCCGAGCGGCAGGAATTGGATGGTGGCGGCGGCGCGTACCTCTGGTAAGGCCTGGACACGGTCGAGTATGGCCTCGACCTTGGCGGCCCGCTGAGAGTCATCTCCCTCGACGAGCATTTGCATGGTCAGCACGCGTTCAGGCTGGAACCCCAAGCGAACCTCGAGAAGATGTGAGAAAGTGCGCAGCAGCAACCCCGCTCCGATCAGAAGAACCACTGCCAGGGCGACTTGCGAGACAACCAGGGTTCCGCTCAAGCGTCCATGCTGAGGGCCCTCAGAAGTTCTGCTGTTGTTATCGCGCAAGGTCTTTTGGATATCGAAACGCGCAACCTGCCATGCAGGCACCAAGCCGCATAAGAGTGTTGCTAACAAGGAAACTCCAACCGTGAAAGCGAGGACGCGAAGGTCAAGATGCGCCTCCGGGACGTTTCCCAGCGAACCCGCTCCGCGTGCCAAGCCGTAAAGCAACCGGCTGGCCCACATTCCGAGCAGGAGGCCGGCCGCGCCGCCCGCAGCGGAAAGCAACAGGCTTTCGATGCCGAGGAGCTGAACCAGGCGCAGGCGGCTGGCGCCCACAGACATCCGAACCGCCAGCTCGCTTCGCCGCCCGATGCTGCGCGTCAAAAGCAGCCCGGCCACATTCGAGCAGACGATCAATAGGATGACAGCCACCACACCTTGCAAGAGGAACAGGACGGGGCGAGTGTCCATGGTCAACTGATCGCGCAAGCTCGTGACCGACACGGTCCAATCCTTGTCCATCTCGTATTCCCTGCTCAGACGGCTGGCGATCAAGTTCATCTCGGCGCGCGCCGCAGCAAAATCCACTCCTGGCCGCAGCCGCCCGTAACAATCGAAGCTGCGGGAACCGATGGAGTCGGGCTTCTCCCGGTCAATGGGCATGGGCAGGTAAAAATCCGGGTCGAACATTCCGGCGCGGAACCCCGCGGGCATGACGCCGATGATCCTATTCACCTCCCCGTACAGCATGATTTGCTTTCCGATAATGTGCGGGTCGGAGCCGAATCGTTGCTGCCAGACGGCATGACTGAGAATGGCGACATGGCCGGTAGCCGTGGGGGGAGACCCGACCGCGACGGTTTCATCCTCAGTGAACGCCCGCCCCATCGCCGGGCTTACCCCGAAGACGCGAAACAGCCCGGCGGTCGCCCACAAGCCGGAAAGTTGTTCGGCGCCTTCCGGGCCCATGGTGTTCACCGGAATGCTCTGCATGAGGGCCAACGCCTCAAAAGATTGCGAGCGCGCTCGCCACTGGAGGAAGTTGAACGGATGAACGTGCACCACCTGGCGCTTTGGCGTTAGCTCGGCAATGAACGCAATGTGGCCGGCGTCAGGGTAGGGAAGGGGCTTTAAAAACGAGGCATCAACAAACGTAAAAACTGCAGTGTTGGCCCCGATGCCGAGTCCGAGCGTCACTACGGCCAAGATAGTAAACGCGGGATACTTCATTAGGATCCGCCACGCGTAACGGACATCCTGCAAGGTATTCTCCAGCCAGTTCCATCCCCACATATCGTGGCTCTCCTCTCTTAGAACCAGGGCATTTCCGAAGCGTCTTTGCGCGGCGTAGCGGGCTTCTGCCGGTGGAAGGCCGCGCTCGATCTGTTCGCGTTCACGCAACTCCCGGTGCAGCCACATTTCGTCGTCGAGATCGGCGTCAAATCGTCTACGCCGGAGCAGCATCAGGAGACGTCTGCCAATTGCACTAAACATGTATGCCTTGTAGGGGCGGCCCTTGAGGCCGCCCTGGGCACCCACAAGGGGTGCCCCTATAGCCCAGGTTCTCGTCCTTCCCCGTGTAGCGCAGACCTGCTCTTAAGGGTCTGCGGCTCTTCCACGACTGCCAACTCCGTTATTCGTAACGCAGCGCTTCCATCGGCTCCACGCTTGAGGCACGTCTCGCCGGCAAATACGCCGCGACCGACGCGACCGCAATAAGCAGTCCCGCGACTTCGGCTGCATTAGCAAGGTCGGTGGGCCTGAGGCCAAACAACATTTGAGATACCAGACCCGAGACCGCAAATGAGAGGGGAAGCCCGATCAGGATGCCGATAGCGACAAGTGCGAGCGCAGCCCGCAGTACCATCCACAAAACCTGAACTCGGTTGGCGCCTAGCGCCATGCGCACGCCGATTTCGTGGGTTTGGCGTGTGACTGTGTACGCAACCAGGCCGTAGAGGCCGACGGCAGCCAGTCCGAGGGAAATCGCTCCAAAAAAGCTCGCCAGCGTGGCTACCAATTTCTCCCGCACCAGCGTTCTTTCAACCTGTTCGCCGTACGGCAGGATCGTCACTGCCGTGCTGGAAAGGCGCTGACGTATCGCCGCCCGCACCAAGTTCGCCGTGGGGAGGAGGGACCCGCGCGCGCGCAATTCGATCGTTGCAAAGCCGGCAGATTTGACGTTTTGCAAATAAGGCACGTAAACAAAAGGTGGCGCAGGGTCCCGAAGATCGAAGGAAACCGTATCTCCGACTACCCCGATCACTTCCATATTCTGCGAATCCGGAGAGTTCTGAACCGAAACATGAACTCCCAACGGATTTCGTCCGTGCAAATACTCTTTGACAAATGCCTCGTTGACGATGGCGACGGGCGGTGCACCGGCGTCATCACGCATGGTGAAGTCCCGTCCCAGCAACAGGGGCGTGCGCATCGTGGCAAAATAGCCAGGAGCCACTTTATTAAAGTGGGCGCTTAGACCTCCTCCGGTTTGCGGCGCCTGTCCCTCCAGGAGTATCGATTCCGACCAAATGCCGCCGCTCAGTGGCGTGTTCGCGGAAAGGCTTGCTGATGTAACACCCGGCAGCGCGCTCACCTGGTCCAACAGGTCGCGATAAAGGTCCAACAGCCTCGCGTTCTGATAACCGGCGTGCCGGGCATCCAAATTTACAAGCAGGACGCCGTCACTTTGAAAACCCGTATCCAGGTATCGCAGATTTTCCAAGGTTCGCACGAATAGGCCCGCTGCCATCAGCAGCAGCAGCGAAAGGCTGACCTGGCCAATCACCAGGGATGAGGCCAACCACTTATGCCGACTCGACAGATTCTGCATGCCGCCTTTCAGGACGGAACCGGGTTGCACGGCGGTAGTTCGCAAAGCCGGCAGCAGGCCAGATAACACACCCGTGAGAAGCGCAGCCGTAACGGTAAAGCCGAGGATTCGGGCGTCCGGGTTCAGCTCCAGCATGACGGGGCCGGTTGCCCCTGTTGCAAAGACCTTGAGCAATATTCGGTCGCCGGCATAGGCCAAGAGCACCCCCAACGCAGCGCCGAGAAGTGCGAGCATCACGCCCTCGGTTAGCAACTGCCGGAGAAGCCTTGACCGGCCGGCCCCAATCGCCGACCGTACTGCGATCTCTCGGCTGCGCGAGGTGCCGCGGCTCAGCAGCAGGTTCGCTACGTTCGCGCACGCCACCAAAAGGAGTAGCGCTACGGCTGCCTGCAATAAAAGAAGGGGCTCAGAGAAAGTATTCCGCAGATAGGACCAACCGGTCCCTCCCCGTTCTAAGTCAAGGCCGGACTTCAGCAATACCTCACGGCGCTCCGGAATTCGGATCGGACCGGCGATATCTTGAGTGATCGATGGCCAAATTGCGAACAGTTGGGCTTTGGCTTGAGCCGTGGAAACGCCGGGCAAGGGTCGAGCCAAGACCCGAAGCCATTGTGAATTTACAGTCAGCATGTTGCGCTCAGGAAAAACCATTGAGGCAGCAGCCAAGGGCAGTGTAATATCGGCCGCCTCGCCGACGTTCGCTCCACTGAACCCTCTCGCGCTGACTCCAACGATGGCTATGGGCGTTCCCTCGATCAGCAAAGTTTTTCCCAGAATTCCGGGGTCGCGGCCAAATCTCCGCTCCCAGTAGCGATAGCTGATAACGGCCACAGGCGTTGCGCCCGGGTTGTCATCCGACGGTGTCAGGGTACGTCCAAGCGCGGCGGCAACTCCGAGGGTTTGATAGAAATTGCCGGATACCCAGGCTCCCGGCGTTTTTTCGACCGCTCCCGGTAGACCGGCATTGAATGCCGCACCGCTGAAGCCGCTAATCCCGGAAAACTGATTCGCACGTTCCTGAAGGCCACGAATGGCGGGATACGACAAGCTATCGATTCTGTGCCCATTCAGTATGCAGATCACCTGCACAAGCTGTTGTGGGTCCCGGACCGGCAACATTCGAAGCAGCAACGCGTCGATGAGGCTGAAAATAGCCGTGTTGGCCCCGATGCCAATAGCCAGCGAGAGGAGTGCGGTAGCGGTGAAGGCAGGGTTCTTCCTTAACATCCGCAGCCCGTAGCGAAGATCCTGCCCGAGTTCCGCGAGCCAACTCCATCCCCACATATCTCGGCTCTCCTCTCTCAAAACCAGGTCATTTCCGAAGCGTCTTTGCGCGGCGTACTGAGCTTCCTTTGCTGAAAGGCCGCGCTCGATCTGTTCCTGTTCGAGCAAATCGCGATGCAGCCGCATTTCTTCGTCGAGGTCAGCGTCGAGTCGTCTGCGCCGGAGCAGCATCAGGAGCCGTCTGCCAATTGCACTAAACATGTTATGCCTTGTAGGGGCGGCTCTTGTGGCCGCCCTGTGCACCCACAAGCAGTGCCCTACTCATATCTCAATGCCACCATCGGATCCACCTTCGCGGCGCGGCGCGCGGGTAAGAACGCCGCAATCAAGGAGCATGCCGCGAGCACTCCGGCGGCCAATAAAAGGATCGCGGGGTCATAGCTTTTGACGCCATACAGGATTGAAGAGAGCAGCCGTGATCCTGCAAGGGCCGCGGGGATTCCTATCACAAGCCCGAGCGCCACCTGAAGCGACGCGCCTCGCAAGATCATCGCCAGGACCTTGGCACGTTCAGCGCCGAGCGCCATGCGGATGCCGATCTCATTCGTGCGCCGCGCCACAGAGAACGCCGTTACCCCGTAGAGTCCAACGCAAGCAAGGGTGAGCGCCAGCAGGCCAAAGAGTTCAGTGAGGCGAGCGATCAGGCGGTCCTGATTGAAATTCAAGCGGACCTGCTCGGCCAAGCTTGTCATGCCGAGAATCGTCAGGTTCGGGTCGATTCCCGCCAGGGTTTTTCGGACGGCGGCCTCCAGGTTCTCCGGTTTCCCCGCGGTACGCAGCTCGATGCTGTGAATGTAAGTGGAGCCATCCGGGACCGGGAACCAGGTCGGGTTTTGAAGCAAGGGAAGAAAAAACGTTGGGTAGGCAGGGCCCCGCGTGTCCTGGTATTTGGCATCCTCGACGATGCCGACGATTTCATAGTCGCCGCTATGGCTGGCGTAAGCCATTCCGAAGTGCTGCCCTATGGGATCTTCCTTGGGGAAGAACCGGCGGGCGAAAGCCTGATTGATGACGGCGACGAGCGGCGCAGCAGGCGTATCCCGCTCATCGATCACTCGGCCGCGGAGCAGGCGCGACCCGATAGTCTCAAAATAGTGAGGGCCTACGCGGTCCCAGGAGGGCGCTACGCCCTGAAGGTCCGGGGGATGACCCTCGATGTAGACATACTCGCTCCAATTGTCGCCGCTCAGCGGGCTGTAGCCCGATAGGCTGGCGCTGAGCACGCCAGGTAATTATCAATTTGCACGATCAAGCGGCCTCGAGTGGCGAAGCCAAAGTGCTGGTCCTCGAGGTTGCGCAGGCTTTGGGTAAGCAATCCTGCTCCGATCAACAGAACGGCCGAAAGAGCGACCTGAAGAATCACTAGGGGCTTCTGAGCCAACGAAGCGCGCTCGCGCGTGGCGTGGCCAGCGCCGCGCAGGGTATCGGCAGGGTTAGAACGTGAGGTGATCAGGGCAGGCGCTACCCCGAAGACGATACCGGTCGCGAGCGATAGAGCAAGAGCAAAGCCGAGCACGGGCAGGGAAGGCCGCGCGCTAATCGGTACGTATTGGGCGCCATGAAAGGCGAGCAGCAGAATGGCCTGCGTTCCGGCGTAAGCCAGGTAGAGGCCCGCTGCCCCACCCGCTAGTGCCAGCAAAAGGGATTCGGTGAGCATCTGCCGGATCAGCCGGTGCGGCGCTGCGCCCAGGGCAAGGCGGACAGCAGCCTGCAAGCGATTGGCTGCGCCGCGCGCCAACAATAGGTTGGCGAGGTTGGCGCAGGCAATCAGCAAAACTAAGCCGGAAAGCGTCACAAGCAAGCGTAAACCAACGGCGTAGTCCTCTTGCATCTTATTCACGCCGCTGCCTGCGGGCGTGAGGTGAATATGCTGCTGCGCTATTTCCTGCCGATATTGATCTACCAAAGCCTTATTAGCGCGCTGCTCAGGAGTGGCTTGAGCGTAACCCGTAGACCAGAGCCACTGCTGAAGCTCACCCGTCAGATGAGACTGCGCCTGCAAGGCCTGGGCGCCTGGCTTCAGGCTGCCCATCGCATAAAGCCACTCCATATCGGTTCTGATCAATCGGTTATGAAGCCGGTTGAGGAGCGGATCAGTGGCGAGGGGAAGCCAGAAATCGGGCGGATCGCTGCGGAGCGTGTCACCGTAGAAAGCGGGCGGAGCCACACCTACTACTGTGTATGGCACAGTGTCGATCGTGAAGGTGCCGCCGATGACGGAAGGATCGTTGCCGAATTGCCGTTCCCATGTGTGGTAATTCATTACCGCCGCGGGCGGCGCGCCAGGCTTGTCATCACTTGGCATGAGAGTTCGTCCCGCAATCGCACCAACCCCGAACATGCGGAAGTAATTTCCGGAAACAAACTCTCCGGTGTAGGGTTCAGCGGGGCTGGATGCGTGGCTGCGGCGGACGCTCAGGTCGGCCAAGGAGGGCGTGAAGGCGACCAGTTCGCTGAATTCCGGGGTGTGATCGCGAAGCTCCTGGTAAAGCGGGTATGGATAGAGAACGAAGCTGCCGCCGTTTTGCGTCCCGGTCATCTCACAGCAATTGTTGTTGTCGCCCAGGCGGTAGAGTTGGCCGGGATCTGCTACAGGAAGCGTCTTGATCATCACGGCGTCAACCAGTGTGAAGATGGCAGTGTTTGCCCCGATGCCCAGCGCGAGAGTAATCACAGCAACCGCCGTGAAACCAGGATTCTTTCTCAGCATGCGCAGGCCGTAGCGAATATCCTTCCCCAGGTCATCCAACCATCCCCATCCCCACATGTCGCGACTCTCCTCTCGAAGAAGCAAGTCGTTCCCGAAGTGTCTTTGCGCGGCATATCGGGCTTCCGCCGCCGAAATGCCGCGCTCAATCTGCTCGTGCTGGCGAAGCTCCCGGTGCAGGCGCAGCTCTTCATCAATCTCAGCGTCGAAGTGCCGGCGACGAAGCAGCATCAGAAGGCGTCTGCCGAATTCGCCAAACATGAGTTCCTTCAAAGCTGTCAGCCATCAGCTCTCAGCTTTCAGCCTAAGACCACCCCGAGCTTCGGACTTCCTCACACCAAGCAGGGGATTCAGGCGTGGTTAATCGTTCGCTGAAGGCTGAGAGCTGACGGCTGACAGCTTCATTCATATCTCAGCGCTACCGTCGGGTCTACTTTCGTGGCGCGCCTTGCCGGGACGTAAGTCGCTACCAAGGCAACGCCAGCCAGGATCAGCAACACCAGCGCGAATGTCAGCGGGTCGTCCGGCCGCACTCCGTAGAGGAGGCTGGACAACACTCGGGTCAGGCCCAAGGCGCCGGCAATTCCCAAGCCCATCCCGATCACGGCAGGAACCATGCCTTGCCGCACCACCATGCGAAGCACGTCGCCCCGCTGCGCGCCGAGTGCCATGCGAATGGCGATCTCGTGCGTACGCTGGGCGACGATGTAGGAAAGGACCCCGAACAAGCCCACCGCTGCGAGCGCCAGCGACAACCCGGCGAAGGCCAGCAGTAAAGTGGTGTTGAAGCTGGCATCCAAAGTAGTCTTCCCAATAAGCTGGTCCATGGTGAGGATGTCCGCCACGGCCAACTGTGGATCGAGTTGCGCGAAGATACGCTGGATGGGCAAGGCTAACTTAACAACATCGTGGTTCGAGCGCACGGCGAGCGTGGCATAGTTTGGAACATTACTCTCATAAAGGGATGCGTAAATGGGAAAGTACATAACGGGCAGGGGAGGCTGGGCGAGTTCGGAGCGCGTATCGCCGACCACGCCGATAATCTCAAAGAGTTGATGGCCCATCGTGACAAGATGTTTGCCGATCGGGTCCTCTCCAGGAAAGGACTTTCGGACGAACGACTCGTTGATAATCACCTCGCGCGGTCTGTCTGCCCGCTGCTTTTCGTCGAACCTCTCTCCTCGCACGAGGGGAATTCCAAGCGCCGCAAAATAACCCGGGTCGGCCCACTGATCAATGCAGTACTGCGCCTGTCCCGCTGGAATCGGGGCATGCTCCGCGATCGCGAAGCCGTTGTCCCCGGGGTATCCTCCACCCGGTACGGAACGGACCAGTCCCGCACTCCGCACGCCGGGTAGCGCCCGCACGCGCTCCAGCAGCGAGTCATAGAAACTCGTACGTTCGACGGGATGCTGGTACTTCGCTTCGGGAAGGCTGAATTGCATGGTGAGCACGCCGTCCGTGGCGCAGCCGAGATTCACAAAACGAAGGCGCGTGTAGCTCTTCAGCAGTAGACCCGCCCCGACCAGCAGCACAACGGTGAGGCCCACTTCCGTGGCAAGCAGCCATTTGCGCAGGCGCACGGGTGCTTCTCCGGCGCTGTGCGAACGCGACGATTGTTGGAGAGAAACTAGAATCTGCTCGCCCCTAACCGATATTGAGGAAGCTACGCCGGAGAAAAGCGCGCAGGCGAAGATAAGGACCGCCACGAAGGCCACGACCGCACCGTCCATGTGGATGGCTTCGACGCGGCTCACGTCCGGGCGCGCCGCGACGAACCATTTGATCATGGCATACGCCAGCAGCAGACCTCCGCCGGCGCCGGCGGCCGAGAGAAGCGAAGTCTCGGTGAGGTGTCCCCGCAGCAATCGCCAGCGACTGCCCCCCAGGGCCGCGCGCACCGCGGACTCCCTTCGCCGGGCGACTCCGCGGGCAACCAGCAGGCCCGCGACGTTCAAACACGCAATCAGGAGCAGGCACGCGGTGGCGCCCAGCAGGACGTAGAGAGGCGTCTTGATATCTCCCACCATGTACTCGAGCAGCGGGCGGCTCTCCGCGCCTTTGCTGACGAAGGCATCGTCCGGGTGCGCATCGTGCAGGCGGCGCGTGATGACCGTAAGCTCCGCCGTGGCCTCCGCGGCGCCCACCCCGGGCTTCAGCCGCCCTATCCCGTTGAAGTCATGTGAATCGAGCGCCGCCATGTCCTTAGGCGACTCCTCGTGATAAAGCGGCGTCCACAATTGCGCGGTATGGTCCGGATACGCGAACCACGCGGGCATCACTCCCAGCACCACGTAGGATTTTCCATCGAGATGGATGCTCTGGCCGAGGATGGAGGGATCGCCGCCTAAACGGCGCTTCCACAGTCCCCAACTGAGCACCACGGTTGCGGGGGCAGATGGCTGGTCGTCCGCGGAGGTGAAATTCCGGCCCAGCGCAGGCTCGACGCCCAACGTAGGAAATAGATTCCACGAGCAGTCGGCAGCGTACACCTTTTCCGGAAGCTGCCCGCCCGACGATGAGAGGTTGTAACTCTGAGCGCCTACGAGGGCCAGATCGGAGAAGCTGTGGCTTTGCTTTTTCCACTCGGCAAAAACCCCCGCGGCATTGCTGTTATATGGGAACTTGTCATCCGCGCTGTGCTCGTAGAGCCGCAGCAGGCGGCCCGGGTCTTTGAACGGCAACGGTTCGAGCAGCACGGAATGCACCACGGTGAAGAGCGCCGTAGTAGTACCAATGCCCATGGCCAGAGTTAATACGGCTGCGGCCGTGAAGCCCAGATTGCGCCCAAGCTGGCGCAGAGCGAAGCGAACATCCTGTTGTAGCGTTTCAAGCCAGTTCCATCCCCACATGTCGCGACTCTCCTCTCGTAGAACCAGGTCGTTGCCAAATCGCCTTTGCGCAGCGTAGCGAGCCTCCGTTGGCGTCAGGCCGCACTCGACATCCTGCTGTACGCGCAGCTCGCGGTGCAGACTCATCTCCTCCTGAAGGTCAGCATCGAACTGCCAGCCACGAAACAGCATCAAGAGCCGTCTGCCAATGTCACCGAACATGGTCTCCTTCAAGGAGCGGCCCTCGTGGCCGCCCGCCGGGCACCCACAAGGGGCGCTCCTACTCACGCCGTTTGAATCGCCCGCCTGATGGCTTGCATGACTCGCTCGAACTGCGAGACCTCAACCTCGAGCTGCTTGCGGCCCAGCGCCGTGAGGCGGTAGTAGCGCGCCCGGCGATTCCCCGCCGTGACGCCCCATTTTGCCGTGACCCAACCTTTAATCAACATGCGCTGGAGCGCGGGATAAAGAGAGCCTTCCTC
>JBELAJ010000174.1:0-15361 GCA_049508935.1 Terriglobia bacterium
CCGCGGAGCCAACGCCATCCTGGCCCTGCGCTGCGCTTATCTCAATGGCGGCTTTGAGGATTACTGGGAGAGCCGTCGGGCGGCTATTGCCGCCTAATTCCAACTTCTATGTCGCGCACCCCTAAATAGCAAGAAAGGAAGCAGCCATAGCTACGTTCGCATTGTTATAACGCTGCACGTTTCTCTGTTTCCAAACCAGTCCTGCTCGGCGACACTACGCTCGATGGGAAGAACCTCACGTCGGTGAGTTCCGCAGAAGGCCCGAACTGACGGCCGGATCGGGTTTCAGAGACGAGAGAGGCGCAGGCGGGAAAGTGTCTGGGGCACGGGTCGAAAGAGGGTCAGTTTCGAGTTTTGGGATTCTGCGGAGAGGCAATACTGGCCGTTTCCATGGCTCGTGCAAGCCCCTAGCACTGAAAACTCAACTGGAGATTGAATTCAGAGCGCGCTCGGGCGTATACTGCCGTTCGGGCGAAAACTGAAAACGGAAATTCTGGTTGACACCCGGTTAGTACTTTTACGCCAGTTTCTCGCCTATATGGGCGAGATGGAAAAGATGTCAGGTAAAGCAGTGCTCGCTCACGGCGTGATGGAAGGTAACGGCCCCTATCATGCGTGATTGAAGAGGAGGGTAGTCATGTACCCTGGGAATAGTGCCGAAGGTCCGTTGACTCCCTCTCTGGTTTTCGAAATGCTGCTAGCGCATCAGCGCACGGCAGCTTTAAAGGCGGCGATCGATCTCGATGTCTTCCGGGCCGTGGGTCAGGGGCCGGGAGACGTGGCCTCCCTTGCTCGCCACTGCTCGGCTTCGGTACGCGGCATCCGCATCCTGTGCGATTTCCTCACGATCTACGGCGTCCTGGTTAAAGAGGACGGGTGCTATCGGCACACCCCGACGAGCGCCGCGTTCCTTGACCCGCGCTCGCCTTCGTCCTTGGCCTCCATCGCACAATTCCTCAGCAACCCGGCCATGCGAGATCCTTTCGACCATCTGGCGGAAATCGTGCGCACTGGCCGCACCGTCCTGCCGGGCGATGGCAGTGTGGAGCCGGAGAATCCGATCTGGGTTCAGTTCGCGGAAACCATGGCGCCGATGATGGCCCCCATGGTCGGTCCACTAGGCAAGGTTGTGCTGGAGGGACACGCCGGCCCGATGCGCGTGCTGGATATCGCCGCTGGCCACACCTTGCTTTTGGGGTTGAAATTCAAGTGTGAGGAATCGCTGACATTTTGAAAACCATGTCTTCTTTGCTTTCACCAGCTACATCAAATGGACGCAAGACTTTGGGGAAACTCGTGAACTCGTGACATATCGCTTGACAGCCCCTTCCATACGAGGAATGATATGCGGGGGTTGTTCAATGGGGTGTCGATGATGGCCGCGCACGTGAGGGGGGTGCAATTCCTTCTCGCGGCATCTGAGGGTGTTTTGTAACCGGCGCAGCGAGCGTGTGACGATTCGCTTTAGGGACCGCAAGGAATGGGCGATTTGGCGCAAGCGGCCGGAGGCAGGGTTGCCCATACAAAACCCATAACTGATCTTGCTGTCCTGTTTCAAATACTCGCAAAATGTCTGGACGTGGCCGACAAAATTCGCGTCTAGACGCTCAGGCCGCACTGGACTTGGTAGTATAGGAGGCAGGCGTCCTGCCCAGAGGAACGATCAAGAATTTCTAAGGGGCTAAGAGGAGATTCCAAAATGTGCCAAAGGTGTTTTGACGACAAGAGATTTCTCCCTCTATTGGTTCTCGCGTTGACCATGGTTAGCACACTCCTATTAGGGTTTTCTCAACCAACTTGGGCGCAGGAAGTGACCGGCGCGATCACTGGCACGGTAACAGACCCTTCTGGCGCCGCTATTCCGGGAGTCCAGGTCACAGCGACGGATGTGTTGCGGGGGACCGTCTGGCCAACGCAGACAAACGGGGCGGGTGTTTATAACATGCCCCGGCTGCCCGTGGGTCATTACACCGTGAAAGTTGTAGCCACAGGATTTGAAACTGTCGTCCAACCAGACTTCGAACTTCAAATGAACCAGATTTATCGGGTGGATTTTGAGTTGAAGGTGGGCGCAGTCACGGAGACGGTTAACGTGAATGCTGCTCCTCCTCTCCTTCAGACCGACACCATGCAGGTGGGTCTCGTGACCAGTTCCAATTTCAATGTGAACCTGCCGCTGCCCACGCGCAACTTTGTGGAGTTGACGCTGCTCACACCCGGAGTGACATCTCCGAACCCCGCGACGATGGAAAGCGGCCAGCGGACGTGGTTCAGCGGACGCACTTACATCAACGGCAACCGGGAAGAGGGGAACAACTTTCTCCTCGACGGCATTGAGAACAATGAGTTTCTGGATAACCTAGTGGCCTACCAGCCGAGTGTGGATGCTATCCAGGAATTCGATGTTATTACCAACAACGCTCCGGCTCAGTACGGGCAGTTTCAGGGCGGCACCATCAGCACCACGATTAAGACCGGAACCAACCATTATCACGGCGATGCCTTTGAGTTTTTGCGGAACGACGCGTTGAACGCCAATAACTGGGCCAATGACTGGCAAGGTTTGCCGAAACCCGGAATGCGCTGGAACATGTTTGGCGGAACTCTCGGAGGCCCGATTAAGAAGGATAAGCTGTTTTTCTTTGTGGACTACCAGGGCCAGCGCTATCACTTCCCGCCTGCTACCAGTACCTACACAGTGATGACTCCCGCGGAGCGGACGGGCGATTTCTCCCAAATCCTGGCGCAGGAGGGCATTCAACTCTACAACCCGTTTAAGTATGACGCCACCACGGGCCTGCGCGCGCCTTTCCAAAACGATATTATTCCACCCAGCTTGATTGATCCAGTTGCCAGCAAACTGTTCTCTTCCGGGCTTTACCCCACGCCGGTCAATAGCAGCCTTACATTTAATGCCTATAACACTGCTTACAGCTACCTGAATAATGATCAAGGGGACGCCCGCATAGACTACAAGATAGGGGATAAGGACAGTATTTTTGGGCGCTATTCGCAAGGCTTCCAAAACAACCCGAGCTTCAACTCAGTCCTGCTGCTTGGGCAGGGGTTCAATACTTCACCGTTCCGCGGGGCCGTCATTGACTGGACGCACAGCATCAGTCCCACCGTAGTCAGCGACGCCCGGATTGGGTTCAACCGTGTCTCTTTAAATTATGGCGACGATGTGCCGGGCGTGGGCAATTTAGGTCAAAATCTCGGGATCGGGGATGGCAACATCCACGGGCCCGGACTGTCGGCACTCATTTTCTCCGGTGGACTAGCCTCCCAGCTTGGCCAAGCGGATAGACAGATACTGTTTTACAACACCACGATTGAACCCATGGAGGACTTGATCGTCACCAAAGGCCGGCATACCCTCCGGTTCGGCTTTTCGCTGATGCGCCATCAGATTAATGCATATTTTGCCGGGAACAATGGTAAATTGGGATCTTTCACCTATGATGGCCAGTACACCGCCGGCCCCCTCGCACTCTCTCCCACATCGATTGGATTCCCGGAAGCAGATTTTTTTCTGGGTCTCCCCCAGACCGTCACCTTGGGCATTGCCCATGGAACCACGGGCCAACGCAGTTCGGTTCTTGGCACTTATGCCCAGGACGATTGGCGGATAACCGACAATCTAACTGTGAACCTGGGCCTGCGCTGGGAATATAACCAGCCTTGGTACGAGGTCTTCAATCGGCAGGATAACTTCGGGCTTTATACCGGCGCTGCCGAATTCCCCTCGGCGAGCGTCGTAGGGAATTGCGCAGCGGTTCTTGGCAGTTCGAATTGCATTGTGCTCAAGAGTCGCGCACTCTATAACGCCTACTGGCGAGATTGGGAACCGCGCATCGGCTTTGCTTATACGCCGGGTTTTCTGGGCAAGAACACGGTTATCCGCGGCGCCTATACTATTTCTTCCTTCCTCGAAGGCAGCGGAGAAAACGACCGGGAAAACTTGAACCCGCCCTTCTCGACGCAGTTCGAGCGTGTTTACGCCACCGGATCCCAGCGCATTTTGCCGGGCTCCACGACCGATCAAGGTCTGTCGGTGTTGGCTGCTCCGGTTAATCCCTATGCAGGGGCCCAGCTTAATCCGTGGGATCCGAACTTTCAGCCGGGCCAGGTTCAGCAGTGGAACTTGACCGTGGAACATCAGTTCCCGAGCAATATGTTACTGTCCGTGGGCTATGTCGGCCAGCACGGCGTCCATTTGCTTAACGGGATGGCCTACAACCAGTTGCGCCTGCCCGGTATTTACGGCTGCCCGTCCACGGCCACCCAGCCCTGCCCCAGTACATACTTTGTCGGCGACCCGGTGCTGGTCAACTCTATTGCCACAGTGGGAGTCCAGGGCACGGACTCCAATGCCGATCAGGCCTATGATGCCCTGCAAGTGAGTTTAGTCAAGCACATGACGCAAGGCCTGGAGTTTCAGCTCTCTTATACTTATGGTAAAGCCATGAGCAATTCCATTGGCTATTACGGTGATGGCGGTCAGGCGGCCGAAAACTACGGTTATTGGGAGGATCTCTACAATAAAATTTCGGAGTGGAGTCCGTCTTACTTTGACGTTACCCACCTCTTCAGCAGCGCCTACGTTTACCAGTTGCCGGTCGGCCGCGGCAAGCGCTTTGGGAGCCAGTGGAACCCAATCCTGAATGGGATCATCGGGAACTGGCAGCTCAGTGGCATTATTTCTCTCCATACCGGCTACCCGATTACAGTCATGGCCAACGATCTCTCCGGTACGTTATCCGGAGGGATGAGGGCGGATTGTCTCGGTCCCGTGAGTTATCCCAGGGGGGTTGGCTTGGGGACGTCTTGGTGGAGCACCCAAGAGTTTAGCCAGCCTGCAGGGGGCACGTTTGGGAGTTGCGCGAACGGGACAGTGCGCGGCCCTGGCTCGACCCAGTGGAATCAGAGCGTGGAGAAGGAGTTCTCCATCACCGAGTCGAAGAAATTGGTGTTCCGGGCAGAGTTCATCAACTTCACGAATACCCCAATCTTCAACGCGCCTAACCAGAATGTTGACAGCTCCCAGTTCGGACAAGTCCTCAGTGCGCAGGGACAGCGCAACATTCAGTTTGCCTTAAAGTTCTACTTCTAATATCGTTGGCCCTGGGTTATGGGGTCGCAGACGGCTGCGACCCTGGCGTCGGGCGCGGCCTGCGCCTACGCTGGACCCACGCATGGCCGCGAAAGCCAAGTAGCGCGGAGCGCGTTGCTTGTTCGGCGACTCTTGAGCATGGCTGGCGTGAGGAGTCGCGGAGTCCAAGACCGCGAGGCGTGGGCCACCTGACCTTTGTTTGGTGGTTTCAGTTCAAGAGAGGAGACCGCATTTAATGAAGCGAGCGCTGCTTATCGTGGGTGTCTTACTGGGGTTGGGCGTGTCCACGCTTACTTTTCCAGGCTCCGGGTCAAATGTCAGTCTGCAAACGTTGATTCAGGAGATTCGCTCTGAAGTCTATCCTGACGAAGCCATGGACTTCATGCGGCGGCTTTACTCCACGGACCGCTGGTCCACTTTTCCAAAGTACGCCGAGACCACCGAGTACCTCAAGGGTGTCATGACCGGCATGGGGCTCCAGCAGGTGGAGACCCTTGCCGCGCCGGCCGATGGCACCAGCCAGTTCGGCTACTGGACAGAGCCGCTCGCCTGGGACGCTAAAGAGGCCCGGTTGGAACTCCTTGAACCCGCTCTGCCGCTCAATGAACGTATTCTTGCCGATTTTCAAAAGGTGCCATGTTCGCTGTGCATGTGGAGCGGATCAACTCCGCCGGAAGGCATCACGGCGGAAGTGGTGGACCTGAAAGAAACCAAACCCGAAGCCATCGCCAAGCTGGACTTGCGCGGCAAATTGGTGCTGACCCCTGAGAATGCTGCCAACCTGAAATGGCCGCTCGTGAAGGCGGGGGCCCTGGGCGCAATCAACGCCTTTAGCGAGAATCCCAGCTTGCTGGACGGCCATCAATGGGTCAACGCTTGGGGTGATAACGGCTGGGCTTTTACCAAGATCAGCACTCCCCTTCTTTGTTTCTCCATTTCGCCACGAGAGGCGGCCTTGGTTCGCAAGCTCCTTGCCGAAAAGGGCACGGTGCGCGTCAAGGCCACCGTTGACAGCCGCTACTATAATGGGCCATATCCCTACGCCACAGCCGTGATACCGGGAGAGGGTGACGAAGAAGTTCTCACCCTTGGCCATACTTCCGAGCAAGGCGCCGAGGACAACGACACAGGGGTTTCCGCGGACCTGGAGGCTGCTGCCACCCTGAATCGCCTGATCAGTTCGGGCAAGCTACCGCGCCCGCGGCGGGCCATCCGCATTTTGGCCATGCCGGAAATGTACGGCTCCATGCACTACGTCGCCACTCACCCCGAGCGCATCCACCACACCATTGCCGCCATTTGCCTGGACACGCCCGCCGCTTCCTACGACCTCCCCGGCACAGAGTACACCTTTTACATGAATCCGCAGGTGGCCAGCTCCTACGTAGACGCCTTCATTTTGAAGGTTGCGGAAGATTACTTTTCAACCGTGGACCAGGGCACGCGTTACGACTACATCCGCAAGCCCGGCCGGCCCTGGCATTGGAGTCCCTTCGGCACCGGAACGGACAGTTATATGGGAGATCCGACGATCGGGGTTCCTAATATATGGGTCTACAGTGGAAGCGGCGTCACCACTCACCACAACAGCGAGGATACGCCCGACCGCGTCGACTGGCGATCCCTTCGGGATCTCACCGTCGTGGACGCTGCCTTTCTCTATTACCTCGCGAACGCCGGCCCGAACGAGGCCAGGTGGCTGGCTGAATTGGGCGAGAGCCGCGGTGATGACCTGATTCTCAGCTCGGTTGAATCGTATCTGGATCGCATCGGCCGCGCGAAGAGCCCGCAAGAACTCGGAGGGCTGATGCAGGAGGGGAAACAGAAAACAGCGTACTTAGTGGGGCGGGGAATCCAGGCTATCAATTCCGTCGAGCGCTTGGTGCCCGAGCCGGACCGTGGGGCTATGCATACCTCCCTGGCTCCTCTCGTGGCGCGGCTCGACAAATTTGGTGACGCCCAATCACTGCGCGTACAGAATGCGGTTCGCGTGCGCGCCGGTGAGTTAGGCATCACCTCCGCCATCGAGCCAGTCGAAACCTCGGATCAGGGTACAAGTGTTGCGTCTTCGATTGTGGTAAAGCGCCTGCGGATTGGCACCATCACCCTCGATGATATTGCTCCGGACCAACGCGAAGGTTTTCCCTCGGGGTCATGGGATATTCCCGTGATCACGGCTTTGTACTGGTGCGACGGGCGCCGTACGCTTGCCGAGGTGATTCATCTCACACAGATGGAGCTTGGGCCCACGGAATTTGATTTTGTGGGATATTTCAGGTTTCTCCACAAGCATGGCTATGTGGAATTCGTGAAGGGGAGTTAAAGCGTCGGACCTTGGAATCACGATTGGTGGCGTAAGATGGCTCTGAGGTGGTAGAAAGGGTGGCTGGCGCGACCGTCAGATAATCGAAGAGAAATAACCTCGGGGCCAATCATACTGGTATCCGGGCAGCTTATGTCCGTAGCTAACAAAAAGCTCAGCAATTATTAACAAACTCCAGCACACGTTGAAACGAAGAATGAAACAGACCCGCGTGCCCCACAAGCAACGTAATCCCAATTCGCCTCACAACGTCGACGATCTTTCATGCCTCCTCACAGGAATTCGCTATGGGCTTCTCGAGGTATACGTGTTTGCGGTATCGCGCAGCGACCTCGACATATTCTCTATGCAGGTCATGGGGCAACAACAAACCGAGGGCATCGACTTCGACATTCGATAGCAATTTCTCAACCGCTTTGAACCCAGGAATACTGCGTATGGTGGGGCTCCATTTCTTGGAGGGCCAGTAAGCTCTTGCCGAAAGCACATATTCACCCGGCGTCGCAGGGACTTCGAGCATAAGGTCCTAGGTCATTTGCCCCAGCGCTGGGATTTCGAGCGGCGTTTCCTGAGGCGCGACTTCCGTCCCTCCCTCGCCCGGCGTCAAGGCAACGTAACTGCGGCGACAGCGAACGCCCCCAGGTTCACTTTGTTACCTTCCAGATGAGAGTGTCCGGGAGGGTTATTCGCTGTCGTTTCATCCACAAACTCTTCCTCCGCTCCCTCGGCCCCAGGAATGGTTACCTCAACTGCGCGCTGGCGCTCGTTGATCAGAAGTAGCTTCTGCTTTCCCTTTTGGGTCACGAAACCTTGGGCGTACACGGAAGTAAGAGGGAGGGCCGTTTCAACCAATTTATCGCCCGGTTCGAGGTTGTCGCGAATGAGCTTGATGAGCCAGAAACGGGCGTTGGGCTGGCCGGTCTTCATATCGACCATGGAAAAGCTTGGGAAGTCAATTGGGAATTCAGTAAACTGCGAAGCCGCGACGATCTCGATCCCCATTCGTGCCAGTCGTAAATAGACGTAAGCAAACATTGCCGCACTGAGGTTCCAATAAAAATCAGGAATAATGTGGTCAGGGTTATGCAGAATAGTTCCCACTTCATCCACGTCGGTTTGCGTTGCGGGCGACAGCTTCTTCCTAATGGACTCGATATAGTTCACTACGTCCAAAAAATGATTGGCCTGGTTGAAAAGGGAAAACTGCCATGTTTCCGGTGGCTCGTCCGGAGAAGGCTCGCCGTAGAAGTGATAGGAGATCATGTCGAGCGGCACTCCCGGCTTATGATTTCGAGGATTCAGGAAGTACTGAAAGAAGGGCGGGTCGTCGAAGTTAAACGCCTGGAGAGGCGAAGTGCCCTCCAGCGACAAGCCGATAAATTTCATGCGCGGCGCAACTTGGTGAATCGCCATGACGACTTTGTCGTAGAGAGCGGTATAAAATTCGGGCGTCATCGAATGCTCGAATTCAACTTCGTTCAGAACCTCCCAATAGTCTATTTTGTAGTGGTGGCCGGAGCCGTGCCATTTTCCGTATTCATCCGTAAATCCACCGCAGCTGTACCAACTGATGAGCCGCGCGTAGTAATCGGCCACTTCTTTCATGCTGGGGTCGCGTAGACTCGTCGCTTGCGTATAGGCGTCGTCGGCGACTTGGCTAGGATCGAAAGGATAAGCTACAGGTTTTGCAGTTTTGAACATCCACGCTGGGATAGTACTAAAATTGACAACCACCGGGTGGCCTGCCGTGGCACGCATGAAGTCTTCCATGGTGGGATCGAGGAGGGAAAAGTCCCATGACGTCTTGTGATCCCGGGGCGGGTCAAGTTCCGCCACAACAAGCTTGGGATGGGGATAATACGGGATATACCGAACGTAGTCTGCTTGCAGCTCGGATAAGGCTTTGAATAGGCGATCGTGGATTGGTGAGTCGCGGAGTAAGGGAGGCTGGGTCGCGATCTGCAGGGTGGCTGTGGTTCTCAGTACCTCGGAAGCTTTGCCCCAATTGACAACCACCGTTGTATCGGCCGGTGCTTGGGCCCCGGCGGAAACCACGCACAATTCGACCAGGATACAAAGAAGCGCTATGCATCGCAGGTGGAGTGAATTGGAACTTTGTCTTTGACTTGGTTTGTTCCGGCCGTTTGCCGAACGCAATTCAACACCCTCCGAGAGCCTTTTAAGGGTGATTGTTCTTCGGCGCAATTTCTAATAACCCCCCTTCATGAGCATAGGCAAGGAGGAGCGTTTTTTGTCTCGTTGGGAGGACTCCGGATCTTAACCCCCTGATCGAGGTCGAACACCCCTCGCTTCGACCGAAGGCCAATGGCCTCACCATACGTTGCGACCCCTGACAGGCTTGAAAACTTGGTCCGGGAGCCCAACGTCTAAATTCCAAAGAGTACCGTGAACGGTGTTTACCGGAATCTGGGGCACAACCTCGTGGACTGACCGAACGAATCAGTATATCTGGTCCCTTGAGGTACGGCATGGAGAATTTCGAGTAGAATTTCGAGGGCTTTTGTGATTATTAGCTCTCTTTTCGACATGGGACCGTCTCCGGCGTGTACGCCCGGCTCCCACAGGTTCCATTATCGGCTTCGGGGCAGAACGATGCCATACACCTAACTGCCACTGGACGCGATTGCCCGAAAGTTACATTCTTAGATGGCTTGACGCGCGCAATAGGGCTATCCGGGACAATTCAAGTAGGGGAACGGTCCCCAGGAGTGGTGACCGCGGTAATACCTCTCCGTGCCCGCTCAACCGCGAAGCAGTCCCGGCAGCAGACCAAGATTTCCCCAATGGCTCCTGTGCGCATCACGGGTTCAGGGCCCACACAAAATGGATTGGGAATGAAAAGTCGGCTTCCTGGAAAGGATCATGTCTGTGGCGTAGCCGCCTTACCGCAGCCGAAACAGCCCAAATATCAAGGCTGGACGCTTACTTCCCCTCAGAGGAGTGGCGAACAAGGCTGAGTGACGTCCTCTCATTTGCGCCAGTCAGAACTGCTAGCGAAGCCGCACGATAGCATCTTTATAAACAGGCCCCCGCCGGCCACAGCTTGCCCCACTCTCAGGTCGGGAACAATCCGAGCTGATCCGATGCTGTGACGGGACTCGACGGCCTATGTGAAGCCTTGCGCCGCTGTACCGCCTCGTGCGACATACCGAACATCAGGAGTTGCGTCACTACTGCCGGGATCGGTGCTACTGGTGGAGTGATGACTTCCGGCAGGTTCGGAACCGGATGTTCAGCTTCGATTTCCGGTTCGCGAGTCTCCACAGGCCGGACTCCGAACACTTCCGCTTGCTTCTCCACTAGCCGCTTCCAAACGGCGTTGGCTGATTCGCCGATCCCTTTCTCGGTTACCAACTCACGTGCCATCGCCATCAAGATGTCATCGCCTTCGTCGATCGCTTGAAGACCGTCGCTTGCGAACTTTCCTTCCATGGCCAGCGAAACCAGAAGCTTTTTGCCCATCAGCCTCAAGCACGCTTCCTGCATGGTTCCGGCGTAGTAGAAGAATTTCACGTTGACATTCTTCTTTTGCCCTATCCTCCACGACCGCCGGCTGGCCTGGCGCAGTGTGTAAATGGAGTAGCCCGTCTCATAAAAGAAAATGTCGACCATGGCCCAGAGATCAAGTCCGGACTGAACCAAGCGCGGATGGGCAATGCAAACCTGCATGCCGGCTCGCAATTGACTTTCGTACCAAGCCTCCCGCTGCTCCGGGGCAACATCCGTGGTCAGCACGGCCACCCGGATTCCTTCTTTCGCCAGGATGCTTTCCAGCCGACGTGTCACGTCTCTTTTCTGTGTAAATACCGCATAGACCTGAACATTTCTCCCACGCTCAAGTGAATTTTTAATTTCCTCAATTAACCGCCGTTCCTTGGCGTAGACGTAGTTTTCGTCCAAGTCACGAGTGGCCGCGATCAGGAAAGGTTCTCGGCGTTGGGTCTCTGGATTGAATTCCCGCCCGATCAAGTCACCGAACCCGTGGGGGCGATCTGTGTAAGCAAGGAGGGCATTCAGCGCCACGCTGATCACCGACTGGTAGCCTCGATGCTCTCGCGGGGTCTTCTTGATGTCCTCTTCCAACTTCTCGTAGGCTTTCTTCAGCGGCTCATCCATCTCGATGCTCACAACTTCCTCCTGGTAGGGAGGGAGAGCGTCGGAGATGTCTTCCAGCGACACGAAAGCGCCGAGACTCATTAGGAAGCGGCCAAAGAGCAGTGGTGACGCTCCCGGCCGGTGGCGGGACCGGGTTGTGACCCGAGCTTCCGAACACGCGTTATCAGCCGGCTCGATTACTGTGATCTTCTCCAGTAGGCCGTACGCTTCGGTAAAGGCTCGCACGCCAGCTTCCCCGTGTTCGAAGCCTTCTTCCAGCATCCTGGAGGGATTGAGACGAAAAAGGATGTTGAAAAGGTCCAATGCATAGCCGCCGAGCAATGTTCCCGTGAGCACGGCGATGTGGCGAGCGCAGGAGGCGAGCGTGCCAAGCGCGTTGCCCTGTGCAGTATCTCCTCCCTTCAGCTCGTGGACTTCGTCTGCAATGGCGTAATCAAAGAATCCGTTACTCATGTACCGGCCGATGAAGTCAATAGGTGCGAAGCGTCTGATCCTCTTGCCATCTGCCTGCCAAAGCGCGCTGTAGACGGGGCGGCAGGCGTGATTTGTTTCCTCAGCTTGACCCAGCACTTCGCTGAGCTTCACCTTCCTGAAGTCCATTGACAGGAGGCGCTCGCCCTCCATGCCGAGGTAGACCGGACAGCCGCTGTCGGGATTGACCACACTGCCTTGATAACGCCCGCAGCGGGCAACCTGGTAGGCATGCCGCCAGAAGTACCCTAGCCTCCCTCGATCTCGTCCCACCACCCATACGGAGGAGCAACCGCATATCGAATCCCAACGCTTACGTGCAGAGGAATATGCCTTGCGGAGGCGCAATTCGGTCAAGCTGGTCTTTAATCCTTCGCGCAGGATGCGTCCGTTTCGCAGCTTAACTTCGTTCACCCCAGTGTGGCCATTCGGGCTGGTTGGCGTGCGCAGGCCGTCGATGATGAACACGCGCACGCCAGGGAGCGTTAGAAAACACTCTCGCGCCCATTTTTCGACGAGCTGCGGCGGAACTATTGCGAGTGTGGTATAGGCTCGGCCCTCACCTAGTGCCCGTTCGAGCCTGTTTTTTACTTGCGCGTTGGAAACAGCCGCACTTTGAACCTCCATGTGAGCCCGAAGCTTGATGCGAACCTTCGCAATTCGAACGCACGTGCTGCGATCGCGCCGGTAAAGGGCGGTTGCACGTTTAAATCCGAGTTGCACTGCCAATTCCGACAGGGCAGGTGGGCATGCTGAATGTAAGGCGTTTCGCAGCGCACGTTTCACTTCGGCGTCCGTACGAGGCTTAGGGCCACGCAGGCCCGTGTGCGTTATGATTTTCCGTGCATTCTCCCAATCGGGATCTCCGGCGCCCGGGCGTTCGGTGAGAAACCGTTGGGGCGGGATTCCCAGTTGGCAATAGACTTGATCACATCCAATTGGTCCGATAGTTTTCTGCCCGAAGACATCCTGGCCAAGTGCTGCGCCTCGTCGACGAATACAGCCACGGGATGACGGTACCGAAAGGCTTGCTCCACGGCATGCTGCAGTTCCATGCCAGCCGTCCTGGGCGCCGAGGTATATTGCCCCCAGTAGTTCCGCTCCGCAGGGAAGCGCTCAAAGCTGAGCTTGGAGTCAACCAAAGGCTCGTCCATTCGCCGAAGCAAACGCGAAAAATGGTCCCGCCAGTTGAAGTTGCCTGTGGCCGACGCGATGGCTTCGACGCTCACGAAAGGCAGCCGGCCAGGATCAGACTCCAAGCAGGGTAACATCTGCGCGGTCAGCAGTTGTTGTGCCTTGAGTAGAAGGGTTGTCTTGCCAACGCCTGCCGGACCAAGCACAAAAATCAGTGAGCCCGGAACAGTCTCTTCGATCGCATCGATCAGCTGATCTTTAACACCGACCAGCCTTGGATGGGCCATCGTAAAATCACGGAAGCGCCGAAAGTGTGCCGGTGATGTCGGCCAAGCTTCACGAGCTATCTCGCTATCAGTGTGGGCGCTCATCTCAAAAGGCGAAATCTGACCACAGGCCGGTGTGGGAGAGCGAGTCATCGGTATGCTCAAAGTTCTCCGTAAGTTTCACACTGCTGAGCAAGTTGGGCTGCAACACAGACCTTCTCCTGGGAATCAATTCTCCCCTGAGGTTCACTGATTTTACCCGCCGGATTATTCCCAGAGGCTAAGGAATTGGGCGGGCAAGCTCTACGGACCTCTTGATCGCTGAGTCGCTGCACCAGTAATTTCTCTTGAGCTTCAACTGACTGCAGGAACTCCGCCAGCTTACGGGCTGTCATTAAACCGCCGAGCGTAGTTCTGTTGGCGCTTTCGGAGTTCGTGGCTGGCCAGCATCACTTCACGCTCGGAGCGATCCCGGAAAACTGCGTAATACTCTGAGTGGCATTCCGTCCATCGATCTTGCACGAATGCGAAGGCGCTGCCGGCATCGAAGGGGTCATAACGGACAGCTACGCGCGTTTTTTCCACCTGGGGATCGCGGAAGAGATCACACCAATAAAACAGGTAATGCACTTTGATGCCTCGCCCAGGGACCGCCTTGGCTGTTTCTTGCCTCGGAGCCGGTAGGGTGTGAATTAGGAACTCGCGATCGTATGGGATGATGCGGTGAAGGCGATGGCCACTCTGGGTTAATCCTGCCTCATAGGCTTCTCGTGGCGTCTGACCCAAGGCGGGATGGTCTCGGGAGTCATATATCTCGTAGAGGTATTCATCAAACCGGGCATGAAGATCCTTGAAGGACCAGACTGCGAGGCGCTTGGGATCAACCGACTTGGTAACCTGCCGAACGTTCCGGGTCGCCTGAGTGTTGCCCTGAAGGTTGTAAAGGAATTGAGTATTCGTCGTGCCAAACAGACGCTCACACACCGATCCGAACCGCGCCTTGGCTGGCGGGCGGGTCTTCTTCGTGCACTCGTACCGGGCCAACAAGGTTTCGAAATATGTGCTCTGGAATTCGCAGCCTCCATCCACTACCACAACTTGAGGCAGTCGAGCCTGCCGGTGAACGCTTTCGCGCAGCACCATCATGCACGAGCGGTAGCTGGGAGAATCAAAGGTCAGGTAGAATGCCAGAATACGACGGGAAAAAGCGTCTGTGAGCAAGGTCATCCAAGGGCGTCCCAGAACCCTTCCGGTCAAAGAACACACGCACTCGAGGTCCAACTCTGTGTGATCGATATGGCCGATCTCGAAAGGCCGATCGCCATGCCGTGGCGTTGTCAGTTCCAGTTCCAAATGAAAGGCCTCATAAGGATATGCGGCACGAGGACCCGATCGCTTCAGAACTTGTGTGAAGCGCGGGCGGTCCCGAACCGCCTCACTGAACGTCCTGTAACTTGGGGCCGCAACGCCCTGCTTCTCGCAGGCTAAACCCAAGGCCAGCCATGAGGCAGTCTTGGTCTTCTGCTTCAGCGTCTCGTAGTCTTTGCCGATGAATTCGGCCATCAGCGCTCGCGCGGGCTCGGGCAACTTGTGGGCCCTGTTCCCACGCTCGATGGTCCGAGGCAGAAGCCCCAGGTAGCCGCAGCCCAGCGTATGCTCTGCACTCCGGTAGGCCGCTAACCAACGTCGAAGAGTACGGGGTGATGCTTGTGGTTCAGGCGGCTGCCCCTCATCTCTGCTGAGAAACCAGTTAACCATTCTGATGCGCTTGTTGGCTTCCTGGAGATCCTCCTCACTGGTGTTAGCGGCGCCGAGGATGGGTCCATTATGGCGGGGCCAGAGGGGGCCAGGCCGCCAAGCCTAGACGGCGGCGAGCCAGGGGACCATGCTGGGCCGTTGATCTCCGAGTTCAGTTTT
>JBELAJ010000175.1:0-15089 GCA_049508935.1 Terriglobia bacterium
CTACAAGAATCTGCGCTATCTGCTCCTGAAGGCGCAGCGGATGGCGGTAACCAAGACGGAATTCATCACTCTCCAGAAAGCAGCCTAAAATGCCCATGTCACCAAATCCTCGCGCAGAACCCACAAAACTATGGATTGAAGTGAGCGTGTCGGCGGCGAGCGTCGAGACCAGGCCGGCCACGTTCACCAGTTGGTAACGGTAGATGCCGCTCCCTGGACCGACGGCGATGGTGATCACGGTTCCGTCCAGAACCGCCGGCGCCGGAGTCCCTGAGGTTACCTGGACGCTCGTCACTTTTCCCGCGGCCGTGGTGACGCCGATGGCAAAATTGAAAGTAACCGCTTGGACTTCTTTGTGCTGGAACTGGACCTGTGTGTCCGTGGTATCCGGTAGTCCAGTGCCAGAGTAAGTGAAGGTGTCATTGGCAGCCAACGCGTGGAAATCCACTACCAAACCGTCACCGTAAGGCGGCTGCGTGGGATCATTTATGTCAGTTACCGTATCTGCGGTGTTGCTCTTCGTCCAGCGTGTCGCGGATTGTCCATCTTCACCATTCTCGAAAATGATCGAAGCCAGAAAGCCGGGGTTGTCCAGAATTTCATCAAGCTGCTCGATGATGCGCGCCGCTGCCACAAAGTTCCCAGAGGCCGTGAAAGCGATGATCGCCAGCGCGCAATCGTAGATGCAGCTGCGGTTTTGGAGGGCGGCCCCGTTGGTTATGGTGGGATCGGGGAAGTAGAGCGGGTCGGAAGTGGGAACAATGAAACTGAGCGGCAAGGTGGGGAATGCCCAGTCGGCCGCCAGCGAAGTGCAAACTTGGGTGGGACCCTTCACCGGATCGTTGTACATCACGTGCACAGTCGGCGTGCCCGGAAAAAGCGGATGACTCGAGCCACAGCGGGCGTGGTAATCGTCCTGGACAATGATCGGGATGTTATCTTCCTGGAGGTACTCGACGTCCGTTTTGGCGTAGATTCGCGCGAAATAATTCGTGAGCTTATAGCCAACTCCGGTATTCGAGTGGCACAGCCAGCCGGCCGGCAGGGATGCGCCCGACCAGCTCGACGCCGGCTGCGGGACGCTGGTTGGGTAGAGCACCGCGATGACCAGTCCCGGATAGGGCACCTGCGCGCCCCAGTAACCGTAAAGTCCTTGCTGAACCAGAAGCGATTGAAATTGTGAAGGTGCGGGGTATTGCCCTTCCAGCGGCCCTGACGTGTAAGCGCCGGTACCTACCGCTGATCCCTGGTAATAAAAGATGTCTGTTTGAGCGAAGAGGTCGATGCGATAGCTCGTCATCACTTGCTGGGGGTTGAAGAGGTAGCCGTAGATCGTCAGCCCGGGCAGCACAGGATAAGTGACGCCGTTGATCACACAGCCATTGGGGCTGTCAGCGCACATTTGCTGGTAGTAGGCGCTGATTTCGGCAGCCGGGACGGGAAGCACTGGCGAGAAAAGGGGCCCGTAAGGAAGTGGGATAGGCGAGAGGTCGATGGGGCAGCCGTCCGGACCAAGTTGGTCGTCCATCCCCAGCATTAATATGGTGGGCGGGATCATGACAATGGTTTCGCATGCGGTCTGCGCGAACTGACTTAGGTTATTCTGCGAAACAATGCCGCATTCGATAAAGGGCGGCGTCGTCGGGACACACGGGGCGCCCGGCCAGGCGGTTACTGGAAAGCCGGTCTCCAGCGCGTTTGCATCCCAACCTTGCACCAGCTTTTCCTGCTGAGCATAGAGCCAGGTGAGCGACTGGGCAACGTCGCCGTAGAAATCGCCGGGGTAGTATTGTGAGACGGTTGCCATTCTCAAAGAAGGTTAAAGTGTAAAGGCTAAAGGCTAACGCTGCCCGTGGTGGGCATGCATCCTCGATCCTTTTCCCTCTGCCCTTTACCCTTCACCCTTTAACCTCTTCCTTTATCGTCTATTACGTCCCGTAACCGCCAATGCCATACAGCGTGACGCCATACCCACCGAGGGTTGTCGCCACGTTAGCGGTTGGGGAGAAGCTCGCGATGGCGATGGCAAAGTCCGGGATCTCGACTAAGTAGTAGGGCTGCTTCTGCGCTTGCGCCAAGGCTTGCGTCCAAGTTTGGTTTCCTTGAATCATAAAAGTAGGAAACTGGAAAATGGAAAATTGAAAATGGCCCAGTTTCTATTTTCCATTTTCCAGTTTCTCCTCACGAAACAACTTGTCGAAACTTCAACTTAAAAGAATACTGTCCCGGCGCTTTATAGCCCGCCGTCCAATTGGTGTCCTCGAGCCAGTAGTTGGTGAAAGCCGGTTGGGAGGCGTCCGGGTAGTAGCCGAACTGCCCGCCGCTGAGCGCAAATTGCATGAACTGATTCCAAGCCTGCACATCCGCGCCGACTCCTACCCACGGCATTTCCAATTCGAGGAAGGCGTCAATACGTTCGAGCACTGCCTCACGTACACCGGCGCTCGAAATGTTATCGTGCCGGACCGCGCTGTAATCGTAAGCCGGCACCTTACTCGGGGGACGCACAAACGCCAGCGTCACTGGACCGGTCCCGGGATCGTAAACAATCTGTGGGTTACTCATGTTTAGTTTTCAGTTTTCAGTTATCAGTCATCGGTTCTCATTGAGAACTGACAACTGAGAACTGATAACTATCCCGCCGCATACGGTGATTTCTGCACCGTCGTGGCGTTCAGTGGCACGCCACGCTGCACGGCCGTGTTCAGTGTGGTGGCGAGCCATTGGCCGGCTTGCGCTTCACCTACCACCATGACAGTCAGGTTGCCGCTGGGGGGATTCAGGGCTCCAGCCGCGCCTGGGGCAAGGCCGTAGGTGCCCATTTGCGGTGTGCTTCCATACCCGCTCCCGCTGGAGCGGCTGGATGACTCGCGGTTGTAGCTGGAGCTTCTGCCGCCAGGCATCGCGGCGGCCGCTGCGCCTGCCACTCCGGCAATGGCGCCCCATTCCGCCGCCGCTTCAAAATCTGTGGCTGCGGCGGCCGCCGCATCGGGGTCGCCGAAGAAGATTGATTGTGCGAGAAACCAAAGACCCTGCGCCAAAGCATTAAGTGCGTTGACGCCCGCCTGCTCCGAAACGGAGGCCAAAGCGGCTTTCGCGGCCTGTTCCATCGCTTTGCCGACGTTTTCGCCGTAGACGGATGCCGCAATCCCCGCCGCCGTCATGGCATCGGCGGTTGCCATGAACGCCCCGCTGGCCACCATCTGAAAGTTCTGCATGGCATTCTGCGCCGCGTTGATCGACTGGGTCGCTTCGCTGGCCCAAGTCTGCATGCTCGGCGCCAGTTCGTTTGTCATGTCCTCGGAAACTTGCCGAGCCAGACTATCGAACTCCTGAAGTGGCGCGACGATCTCCCGATTCAGGTCGACCATCGAGTTCGGCCCCGTTCCCGTCCTGCCCCCCGCGCTTCCCCTGCCTTTGGTTCTGTCTGTGGCCATTTTTAGTTCTCGGTTCTCAGTTATCAGTCTTCAGTTCGACACCTGGAATTTCACGCCCTCTCCCTGGGGAGAGGGTGTCCTGCTGCCGGCGCTTTCATCAGCCGGAGCGGGACAGGTGAGGGGTCGCTTCGAGGACCATCGATCCGTGCCGGTCATCCGTTCCCAGTTGGCAGTTCGTACTGAGAACTGACGACTGACAACTGATAACTCACCAGAAGATGTTCTTTGCCTTCCTCTCATCCGTTTGCTCCATGTCGTTTGCGGATACCAGCATCTGTGTGGCGGTTTCGTCAATTCGCCAAAGCGCCACAGACCGGAACAGCATCTCACTCGGTGTTTTGCCGTACATCCGTCCCATCGCAGCCGCTTCCCTCAATAAGTCCCGACTTGCTGCGAGGAAAGGACTCCAGATCCTGGCCGTTTGCCAGGACCTGGCCTCTCAGGTACCTCAGAATAAAATCCGCGTCCTCTCCAGGAAGCCAGTTCGGATCGAATTGTGTTGCGCCTGGCTCCAAGGAGGGCTTCGGGTCAACGAAGGCCTCATAGAGCATCTGCCGGTCTTCGCGAACAAGTAAAAGTGTTTCCTCGGCCGTCAGGTCCGTCCGCACACCGACGCCGACCAGATCCAATTTCTCGCGTAACTCCGGAGGCCACCCGCTGCGGCGCAACGCCCAGTAGAACTTTGTAGGCCGTCGAAGCATTACCGCGTAACCACTCAGCGGCAACACCACGCGCCTTGCTTCTTCGAAGGCACTCTCTTCGGCTAGTCTACGGAAGTCAGCGGCCGTCGCGATTTCGTTTCCAGTCGTCATAGCAACCTACCGATAGTCAATTAAGCAGCCGATATAACTTCAGTTCCTCCTCCCACCGCTCGGCCTGAAGCGCGCGAAGGATAGCTTCCGCCGTCACCGCCGTGACGAGTTCTTCCACCACGGCGGCCGGCGGGTGCTTCGCCTGCGCCAGTCCATCGAGGCCAACGAAAATACTCAGCTCATCCACTTGGGCCTTCATCGTTTCCATCCTTCTGATCCGCTAGCCGGTGCCAGGGCGAAGCCGGGTCCTGTTCACCCGATCACCCGATCAACCGATCTACGGTCAGACTTGTCTCCACACCATTCCCACTTGGTCCCCCGCCGGACGAGTGGAATCCGCGATACCCTTGAACTTCACTCCGAAAGTAGTTTCCTTCCCACGCTGGAAGGGGAGCTTCACCGCCTCTGCCTGGTAAGCCTGGTAGAGATGCGAGACCACGAACTTGCCCGTTGCGTCTCGGCGCGGAGAGATGACTGCGACGCCAAGCTTCGGCACTGCGATAATGCCTCCGAAAGTGATCTGCTCGTACGCCTGCGCGCCGGACGGCTGGTTGGCGTCCGTACCCGTCGAGAAGGTGCCCGGAGGAAAGAAGCTGATCAAGTTGGCCAAATTCGACTGCTTGATGGTGACGTCAATCTCGTAGGCATCGGCGGTCATCACGACGTCGACGGGCGAGGCCACCTGGTCGGCTCCGATCTCCTGATACTTGGGTGTCAAGGTGGAAGTGATCGCCCCTTCCGTCGCACCCGCAAAGTAAGCCCCATAGGGCCCGACGAACAGCCAGGCAGCCCCGCCATCGCTGATTGCTGGGCCAAGAGCGGTGGGCCAAGACGGCGCGCTGGAGCCGGAGGTCCCGGGCGCCAGGCACAGTTCTGTATTGTTGTTCGCGTCTTTGATCATCTGGCTGACCGTGTAGGCAGTCGCCGCGGCCCAGGACCCGAGCCCGGTCGGCTGCGCCGGCGAACCGTCCGCCCCGATAACCAGCCGGTTTCCGTGGGCAGGCGCAGGCAGGTAAAGCCACAACCGGCCCGGGCCTTGATGAATTGCTGTCGGCGTTAAACTTGGAGCCATGTTCTCTCCTTAATCGGGTGATCGGGAGATCGGGTGATCGTGCGAACAATTTGTGATTGGCGATTGGTGATTGGTGATTGAAACGCCCAATCACAAATCAGAAATCACAAATCACAAATCACAAATAATTCACCCGATCTCCCGATCACCCGATTCATTAGTTTTCCTCGATCTCCGCAAGGATCGACAGCGTTGCTGCCATAACAAACCCGCTTTGGGCTGCCTGGCGAATTTCCTCAAAGGTGTGGCGCTCGGCAAAAAGCCTGGTCAGTTTTCCGTTTGCCAGTCCTGGCGATACCGCGCCCTGCGGAAAAGGCGGAGAAGGCAGGGGAAGGCTGGTGAGCAGAAAATCCCCCGGCGTCAATTCCCAAAGTGAATCCAGAACCGCCCGCACGGCGCGCACATAATCCTGGATTAGTTCGGCCAAGGCATTGCGGTCCTGCTGCGTGACTGTAATAACGCATGTGAGCCGCATGGCCTGGTGCAACGTAAAGTTCGCCTGCTCATCGACCGCCACCATATCGGGAGTCAACAGAAGCGCTGGGAACTGCTGCACGGGAAGCAGCGCCAGATCGTATTCGGCGAAGGGCGCGTAACTCCCAGGTACGCCGGAGACGAAATCCAGCGCTGCCTGAATGTCGCGGTTGATCACCGCCAGGAGCTGCCTTACCACTTGCTTCGATAAGCCCGCGTTGTAATATGACGTCCACATTTCAGTACTTATTCTTTAATCGGGTGATCGGGAGATCGCTTGATCCGATGATCGGTTGATCGGGTGATCGGGTGAGCACTAAAATAGGCGAGGCGGGCTGCTTGTTGCTCACCCGATCTCCCGATCGCCTGATCTTCCGATCTCCCGATTCTCAAAACACTTGATCCTTGCTGAAGGATTTATTCTCACCACGTTCGTGGGCGGTAGACCGGTCCGTCTCGCCGCCAGCCGTACCGCCCAGGGTCGGCTCGATCTCGACCGTTCGGGCAAGCTGGCTAAAGAACTTGTCGTAGAGACCTTGCTTGATTTCTGCAATTTGGAGCTCGAAGGATTTCCGCCGTGCGGTGGCCTCGGACTCCTCGCCTGCTTGCAGCGAAACGTTCCCCTGCAGCGCATCCGCCAGGTCCGCAACGCCGCCGTCGCGATTGAGCGCCCGAAGGAAGTTCGCCTGGTCGGTCGTCAGGGTCATTGCGTCGGGATCGATGCCCCGCGCGTAGAGCGCGGAGCGGATACGCGCCTTGCGGTCGTCGAGCCAGTCCTGGATCTGGGTGTCCTGAATCGAATTGGCAGCATTCCGCACGAAACGCGGGAACGCTGTACAAACGTCATCAACGGTGCAGTAGCTCATGAAACCTCCGGCAGATCGGCAGATGGTGAGGTAGGCAGGTCACTACCCGCCGACCTGCCGACCTGCCCACCTGCCTATCTGCCCATCAGTACTCGACATAGATGTTGCACGATGTTCCCGTGCCCGACCCGACGCCAACATAGATGTTGGTACTGTCGGCAGCCTGATACTCGTAAAAATTATTGTTCGAGCTCGGCTCGATCGATACGCTGAGGGGCGTGACGGCGTTGCCTTTGCCATCGTTCAGCCCATGCGGCACGCTGTTGTTTCCGCCGGTCGTAAGTCCGGTCACGGTGAGTTTGGCGTTCTTAATGAAGGGACCGGCCAAAGTTTCTTCGATGAACTGCTCGGTCAGTGAAACGCTGACTGCCATAGAACCTCCGGTAGCGCGGAACTCCGTTTGGGATCTCCGCGGGTCTGTGAACTTGTGCAGGGGATACGCTAACGGCCCCTACATTCGGATTGCCTGACTGCCTGCTACTTCGTTTTGCCCGGCGCGGTCGTTGGAGTTGCTGGAAGCCCTTTCGCGCCGGCTACGGGTGCGGGTGCCTCAACCGCACTGATCGCCTCCCGCGCGGCATACTTGAATTTCAGAAAGATCTTCCCCAGCTCGTCAGCCAGCTCCACAACGCCGCGTTCAAACCGCTTGCCATCGTGCTCGATGGGATTCAGTATCTCGATTTTCATAGTTTCCCCTTTCCCAATGGATCGGTAGATCGGTAGATCGGATGATCGGGTGAACCATTTGTGATTTGTGATTGGCGATTGGTGATTGAAAGGCCAATTCACAAATCAGAAATCACAAATCGCAAATGGTTCACCCGATCACCCGATCACCCGATCACCCGATTAAATGCAGTTCAGCCACATGTACGCCGCCGCCGGCGCGACGAGCTGCTGTGCGTAGTATTTCTTCACGCGCAGGAAATCCGACTCCAGCGAAGGTTCGCGCCATCTCAGAACTCCGCTGCGCTTCGCCCAGAAGAAGGTATAGCCCAGGCTGGGCGCACGAAGGCCGGGCCGGGGCGGGCGGTAAAACAACAGGGCATTGTTGGCCATGAGGTAGCCCAAGCTGTCCGCTTCGCCTTCATTCGAGGTCTGGTAGATTGCGGCTGAGACGAGCACCTTATCGACTTTGAAGACCCGCGCCAGATCCTGCTCGTCGAGCTGGTTTCGCGCGCCGTTAGCGGTATACTTCACGCGATCCAGAATTCGGGGGTGATTGGCGAGGGTGTCGAGCACCGACTGGGAGAGCAAGAGATAGTTGGGGAAGTCACCGATCTGCTGCTGCACGGTGCGGCGCGCCGCCAGGACCACGCTCACCGGGTCTGAATTGACGTAATCCGACCACTTTGAGGTTCCGGAAAGCGTGAGGTTCTGCGTTATGTTGGTGGGTGTGAGGATGTTGTTAAAGAGGTTGATTTCTTCGTTGAGCGCGACGATGTTGGTGAGCTTCTCGGTCTTTTCGATTTCGATCTGCGCGCTCGGGTCCGCCTGTTCGCGCTCGTCGTCGGTGATGGAGTCCTCGAGGGCGTGCCCATCGGCCATGTAGAATCCACGCGCGTCCAGATCGACTTCAATCTGCTGCGCCCGCTGGCCGGCCGCATAAGCATCCTTATACGCGCGAAAGTGCTGCTTGGAAAACTTGAAGAACACATCGTTCTTCTTCATGACGGGCACGACCGGCAGCACCTCCTCCGCAACAAAAGCCTGGTTGCGATAGGCGATGCTGATCTGGGTTAGCGCCTCGTCGACGTGAATCTGGTTAAGACTGGGCATTGTTTTTCCTCCGAAGCGGCGGGCAGGTGGTGAGATGGGCAGGTGGGCAGATGGTGAACCGATTCACTATCTGCCGAACTGCCGATCTGCCGATCTGCCCGTTTCTCGCTCGGGGTTGTCCAGGGCACCACCGCGAGCGGATGATCCGGGCGAACGCCCTGGCGGACGCCCGTGAAAGGTGTCAGGTGCCAGGTTTCAGGTGAGAGAGCACCCGCGACGTGCTCGTGGGGATGCCGCCCACGGGGCCCTGGCCCTGAAACCTGACACCCGACACCTTGATTACATTTTGTAAGTAAAGGGCATCACCAGCACGCGGATCACGTCGCCGGGGTTGACGGCGGCGTCGATGGCGATGCCCACCACGTTGATGTACGTGCCGACGGCTTCGCTGACTGCTTTCACCTGGCCTTGCGCGTTGGCGATGTTCACATAAGCGCCGCGCGAAATCGCGCCGGACGCCACCACCCGCGAGATCCCGAAGAGGCGGGTGCGAATGTTGCGCCCCAGTCCGCTCGCCGGAACGGAATTGGCGGGCCAGGCAGCTCCGCTGGTGAGCGTGTACACGCCGCCGGAATAGTCGGCCATGGCGTCCGGCAGAATGGATTCCTGCGCCACGCCCAGGAACGCCCCGTTGGCCCCGCTCGGCACATTGCACCCGTCGGCAGACACCGTGGTGTCCGTCGCCAGGCAGGTGAATTTGCCAATTTGGATGTTGTAATTCAAATGGTAGCTTTGGTCGATCGCAGTGATGTCACTCATTCGTTTTTCCTCCGTAGCGCCGACCTTTAGGTCGGCATCCTGATTGTTGCTGACCCTTCGCTCCGCGCAGGGCAGGCTCTGAAGGTCAGCGCTACATCTTCGGCTCGAGTGGTCGGGAGATCGGTACCTTTCAGCTCCCAGCAGGCCGCTCGCTCGAAGCTGACGGCTGTTAGCTGAGAGCTGGCTGCCCGATCTCCCGATGGGTAGCTAGGGCGTGGGCACCGGGGCCGCCGTGGTTCCGGTGGGGTTCACCACCGGCCTTCCGGTCGCCATGTTGGACAGCACGGCGGTGATGGCAGCGGTCACGGACTGGGTGATTTTGGCCAGGTCGTCATCGCTGATCACGGTGCTGGTGGCCTGCTCCTGCCACTGATCGGCTGCTGCCAGTTCAGCGTGGCGAAGACCTTGTTGTGCGGCAGCATGAGCTACCCCGACCGCGTTGAGCAGGGCGATATTAGCGGCGTTCTGCGCGTCGGTCAGAATCTTGGTCTGCGTCGCCAGCGCCGTATCGAACATCAACTTCACATTCGCCGGCCAAGCCCCTCCGAGGCATCCCTCGGGCGGCGCGGACGGTGTGTTTACGGTTCCATCGGACATAGTTTCTTCTCCTTCTCCGCCCTGTATCTTCTGGTACAGGGCGCCTCCCGGGACCGTCCGGTCCGGGGCTCCGCGCTTAAGAGGCGCGGATCCCTGATTTGATCGGTTGATCGGGTGATCGGGAGATCGGGTGAACAATTTGCGATTTGTGATTTCTGATTTGCGATTTCGTTCTTCGATCAGCAATCGCCAATCAGAACGTGTTCACCCGATCACCCGATCTCCCGATCACCCGATCTGGTTATTCTTCTTCCTCTGCTGCTGCCTCGACGGCGGTAACGATTTCTTCCGAATACTGCCGCCAGAGATCCGGGTTGCGCTTGCTGACATCAGAGAGCGCCGCGCTCAGTGGGCACTTATTCTCTTTGGCGTATGCGTTCACTTCCGCCATCAGCGCCTGCTGCGCGGTGGGCTGTTCGCCGCCGCCCGCGTGGCCGTGACTGCGCAGGTCAACCACCGGGCGAGCCTGCTCGACCAGCGCGCTAAAGAGCGTCGCATCGGACAGCGCCAGCTTCAGGGCCTGAGCGCGGTTCTTGGGCAGCACCTTACCCGCTCTCACCGCCGCTTCCACTCTGCGTTCGGATTCTTGAGCTCGCAGGATGGTGGAAAAACTGACCCGCCCCGCATCCGCCAGCTTGCCGGCTTCCAGCAGGTTGATCCGGCCGTTGTGGATGCTTTCGGAGAGGGCGGCGAATTGATCCAGCGGGGCTTCGATCCCGCGCTTCACCAGAGCGGCGATATCCACCATCGACAACCCTGGCAGCCCGATTTCAGACGCGAAAACCTCCGCCAGTTTCTTGGCGTCTTCGCCGTCGCCGTGCTTGGCTTCCCAACCTTCGGCGCCGTCCGCAACGCCGATCAATTCCTCGCCGTCGAAGACTCCAATCTTGCCCTTCAGTTCCGGCTCGACGCCGTGCTTTTCGATGTGTTCGTCGGTGAGGCACTTCAACTTCAGAGTTTTTGCCATATCCTTCTCCTTTTCTAACAGTGACGAGTGACGATTGACGAGTGACGAGCTTGTTTTTCCTGACTTCTGACTCCTGGCTCCTGACTCCCGCACTTCTGTTCTCCCGATCACCCGAGCACCGGATCTTTCAATTCCTGAATCCTGAATCCCGAATCCTGAATCCTGGTTCACGGGCGCGGGAAGGTGCAGTTGGCCCAGACTCACGAACGTTCTCGTACCGTCCACTTCACACAAGTGAATCTCGGGCATTTCTTCCAAGAAGGGCTTATTGACCAGGGCCACACTAGTGAGAACAGTTCCGGTGACCTTCCCTGTAACTTTGTCTTTCGCGCCCCAACGGATGGCCGGGGAAATGTAGCGATACTCCTTCGCTGAGATAAGCTGCCGAGCCCTGTCCGTAGGCTCATACCAGCCCCACAGAATAAAGCGGGCAGATGGTGAGGTAGGCAGGTGGGCAGATGGTATGAATTTCCCACTGCCGATCTGCCCATCTGCCTATCTGCCCACTGCCGTTCTCGAATTTTTCCAGCTCATCCAACTTCACGATTCTGCCGGCCGACAACACCGGGCCGCCGGTTCCAAAAGGCACTTCCGAGGCGTGCTCGTAATCGACGTTGATTTCGCGCGTTGGCTTCTTCCGAAAGTTGTCTCGGATTTCCTTCAAATCGTCGAGTCCAATCGAGAATTCCTTTTCCGCGCCTTTCCACTGGCCCGTCACGGCGATTGGAATCCGAATCAGGCCCGTGCCCGGCGGCTCAGCAAGCATCATCACGAATCGCGGCCCCTCGGGATTGACGATGGTCGATGGTCGATGGCCGATTGCAGATGGTTGAGTGCCGAATGCCGAGTGCGGGTGATTAGACCTCGATCGTTGATTGCCGAATATCGATGGACGAAGGTCGATTGCCGTTCTGGAATCTTGCATCTGGAATCTTGAATCCCCGCCATCTGCCCACCTGCCCATCTGCCCATCCGCCAACTTGCTCGTCTGCGCGTTTGGTTCATCCATCCCCTCGGCCCTGTACAGCGCCTTGAGCTTTTTGACCGCGTCGATCTTTCCCGGCCCTTCGTACCTGATTCCGCCATAACCGCCGTGCAAGACGGCCCAGGCGACGCCCATAAGGTCGTGGTTGAGCGGTCGGTCCGGAGTGTCCCGCACCGGCATATGGCCCCTGCCTTCTTCGTCAACGATCAGGTACTGCTTCAAGCTGGCGCGAACTGCCATGGTCCCTCTCCATTTGCGATTGCCGAGCGCAGCCGAATCGCAAATCACAGTTCTCAAATCTGAAATCTCAAATCTGAAACCTCAAATTTTCAATGTTCCCTACCGGTAGATCACGCTAATGTTCACCGGCGCGGCCGTTCCGTAACTCGAGCACGAGAATGTAAACTCCGTCACCTGTCCAAACCCCAACGCCGCCGTCGAGCTGGCGACTGAAGTCGTCACGGAGTTTGTTCCGAGTTGCTCAATGATGGTCCAAGCGCTGACGGTACCTGTCGTTGCCGTCACCGTTACCGGAGACCCCAGCGAAAGGTAGTTCACGCCGTCGTAGCTGGTCTTGGCTTGCACCGCGCAACTGGTGTAAGTGCCGTTCACGGTGCCAAACGTCCATAGAACCTGGGCCTCGTGCGCACCCGTAGTCGGAGTAGCGCTGGTGGTTGCCGCGGCGTTTGTAATCGTAATCGCCGGCGTATCCGTCACTACGCCCACCGGACGCGGCTGTACGTTCGCCGCCGGCGCCGCCTTCACGAAGTAGGCAGCCGGAAATACGCAGTAGGCAGCCAGCAGCAAAACCAGCGTCCCAATGAGCGGCAGTGCGGCCTTCGACCGTTGCTGAATGCTGAATTCCGAATCCTGAGTCCTGTGGTTCATTTCATCAATCTCCTTCAATCGCAAATCACCAATTACAAATGCCGATTCCGTTCTCGTTCCCTCACTCCACCACTCGCAGCGTCGCGTCTTCCTGATGCTTCTCCCCGCTCGACGAAACGATTTGCACCGAGATCAGGTGTGTCTCTCCCACCACTCCTCCCGTCACTTCGAACACCACGGCCGTGCCGGAAGAAGAAATCGAGGGCGCGGGTGCGGCTGCAATGACTTCGGCGGTCGAATTAGCCTGGGTCAGATTATTGACGGCCGTCACCGCAGTGATGGTGGTAATGGTGTTCCCTGTTCCGAGGTGCGCGCTGAAATCCAGCGAAACCGCGAATTGTTCGTACGGAGACTTATAGATCGTCATGTTCAATATCCGAAAACCGAAAACCGAAATTCGAAAATCGAAGCTCGCCGGGCTGGCGCAGAGCGAAGCGCTGCGGCGCAGCGTTCTAATCCCTGTCAATCGCTGAGCTTCGCTCCCGGCCAGCCGAGGTCTCCGGCTGAATGGGCGCAGCACTTTGCACCATTTCTTCAATCCGTTCCTGCACCGGCGCATAGCGCGGGCGCGGCGTCTTTGCCTTAAGCGGCAAGCCGCACTTTTTGCGGATCCAATTCTCCGTGTCGTTGTCCGGTTGCAGCAGGTCCACGTCGAATCTCCCCACGTCCTTGGCCACTTCGAGCAGCTCGAGCGGGTTAACCACCAGGATGTTCGAGGTGACGAGGCGAGGGTAGGGAAGCCGCTGGCCCGGGGCCGGCGTATAGTTGAAGTTCACCAGTCGCCGGATGCTGGTGTTGGAAATGGTTTCGTCGATCTTGCGCGAAATCGCTTCCAGTGAGAGATAGAAGAAGTCGCGCATTGATCCGCCCAGGGCGCGCGAGCCGGTTGCCGTGGTCCCCAGGGTCAGGAAGTTGGCCAACACCGAGCGCATGATCATTTCGCTGTGGTGCTGGATCGAGGCCTGCGGGTCGCGCACGCGCCCGGAGACTCCCGTTAAAGCGAACTCCCACCCATTCGGCAAGGAGAGCCCGGTGCTCTCGTGCGCGGCCAGCATCTGCACCCAGCTCTGCGCCGCCTTGCGATCTTCGGCGGAAACGTTGGCGCCTTGCTTGATGGTGGGCACGCCCAGGCCGTTCCGCTCGATCGAGATCGCGTCGATGCGGTAGATCTGGCTTTTCATGTACCAGTGCTGATAGGCCGCGCGCAGCACGGAGCGCCCGTAAAAGTACGCTCCCTCCATGTCGTTCACGAAATAGGCGAGTTTTTCGGCGGGGACGAGCACATTAACGAAGTTGTTTCCGCGATACCCATATTGTTCCAGGAAGAGCAGCGACTCTCCGTCCTCGTCGACGTGGTACCGATAGAAGGTGTAAGGGAGGCGCGACGCGAGTTTGCGCAGCCGCACTTTGTCACCATCGATGTGCCATAAGTCTTCGTGCGCGGCGCAACCGAAATCCAAACAAAGTAGCGCATTTTCCTTCACCGTTTCGAAGTTTTGAGTTACCCAGCAGCCAGTGCTGGTGGGCGATTCAAGCCCTACAAAAAGGTTGTCCCGGACCTCATCGGCAATCTGTTTTGCCAGGGCGAAGCCCGGCTCGTTGTCCTTCAGGCCCGGCACGATCTGGTAGTCTGCCGCCCGAATGGGCAGCTTGCAGGCGAGTAATGCCGCCTTTACATCCGCATCCGAGCGCCGCATCTTTTCGTAAACCAGGAACGCACTGCGGCCTTCTAATATGGCGTTGTACTCGCCCAGGTCTATGATGAAACCAGCGAAATTGGCGGTCCCGACGGCGCCGCGTAAGGAGGTGTCGGGCGTATTGATTTGCGATTTGTGATTTGTGATTGGCGATTTGACTTGCTCGACCTGAGGCTCCGGGACACTTCCGCCATCTGGTGCGGCCGCGGGATTCAACCCAACATCGTTCCCGATCGGTCCGCCGGGGAACAACGTCACCATCGGATAGCTTGTTTGCGGCGTTACGATCTGGCGAACTGTTTCAAACCAACTCATCGTTTTTTCATTTCCGATTGGCAATCGGTGATTGCAATTGCCCAATCACAAATCCCAAATCACAAATCCCAAATCGCAAATTCAAAATTCCGCCGGCAGCGGCGCGGGCATCCACACCGCCGCGCGAGGCGTTCCCACGATTGCCCCGTCGCTCAAGCTGGAAGCCACGGGCTGTTCGGCGGCGAGGTCGGCGAGGGCTTTGGCCCAGAATTCATCCGCGTGCCCCAGGTCCGTACGCTCGGCATCGAAGCGGGTGTTGCCCGCCAGCGTAACGAGCTTCTTCACCGCGCCAAAGGCGCGAGCGATTTGCGGCGCGTCAGGGATAAGATCCAGCCGCTGTTCCATGCGCCGCCGGACGCGATACGCCATGTCTTCTTTCACCGCCGCCGTAAACGTCACCGGCTCGACGCGCGGCCCGAATTCCTGCTGCAACGATTCCGC
>JBELAJ010000176.1:0-15002 GCA_049508935.1 Terriglobia bacterium
TCCCGCCGCTCCGCCGAGAGCAGCGCCGAAAATGGTTTGAACGCGGAATTCGTCAATCGCGTCCATGGCAGGAAGCACTTGGTAAGCAGTGTTGGGAAGGAAATCGAGAAAGCGGTTGTTGTTATCGGCTCCGTCGAGGATATAGTTGTTCTGGGCAGACTGAACTCCGTTGGCCACGAAACTACCCGTCGCCGCCAGATTAACCGGAATCTCGGCGATGGGCCCCTTGCCCGGAAGCAACTGTGCCGGGGGAAGTGTTTCCGGAACCAATTGCGCAACCGGCCCTACGCCCGCAAACAACTGCGCCAAATCGGTGAAGTTGCGGCTGAATACGGGCAAGGTATCAACGGCGAAGGGCGACAGTACCTTATCCGCCGCCTCGTAGGTGTAGTACGCGGCCGATCCTGAAGAAACGGTGGCGCCGTTCGCGGCTTGGGAGGCCACCAGGCGGAAATTGACCACCGCTTGATGCTGGATCTCGACCACCACGCCCGCTTGAAACGCAGGCACAAACCCTTGCAATTCGACGGATACGGTATACGTACCGACCTTGACCGGCGCGAAAATGTAAGAGCCGTCTCCGCGAGCATAGGTCGATTTCGTGATGGCAGTCGCTTCGTTCTTAAGAAAGACTTTCGTGCCTACTGCTCCGTCGCCAGCGGGATTTATTACCGTACCCGTGACGGATCCGGAATCAACTTGCGCGAATGCGCCCCCACACCCGAGAACTATACAAAGCAGGAAGCAACTCGTCTGTACCAACCTAATAAATCTTGAGATTGCTTGTGTCAATGATTCCTCCAGTAACCCCTCGCGGTACAGCGCGCTGTACGCACCGGCATCTTTATGCCTAAGCTGGTACGGTTACGTTGTCGTTGCCTTGGCTCTTGCCGCAGACTGATACCGTTTCTCGTCGCTACGATTTACTCAACCGTGGGGCGCCTATTCTCATGGCTCTGGCAGCACCAGTTCAACTCGAATGTTCCCTTGACGCTTCAGCCCGGCAGGGTAAACCAACGATTTTAGCCCGAACCGGGACCCAGTGACAGGGATAAAATGTACAACTGGGTCAAAATATTGGAATCAATAGCATTGTAAAGTCGTTGGAAGGCGATAAGCAGAGACTGGTTATCTCAGCTCTTGTTAGGTTTGTGTAAATATTTACTTACACCAATTTAATATCAACCCTTTGGCACCTTCCGCTTCCCCTCTCCTCTGGAACCTCCAAACTCGGGGAGGACTTTCAAGGCCCTTGCAGTTAGGCTTTAGTTGGCGACGCTTACCACGCCGCGTGCCTCTCGCTGGACTTGTACATTGACGCCGTTGCCGTCTCAAGCGTGTCCGAGTGCGCAACGCAATCCCGCAGACGCGGGATCGAGTCGGCGTCAAACTCCATTACTACCCGCATCCCGCAGTTCACAGCCTGGCGTGCTTTTGGAGCTCATCCGAGAAACTTGTAGCCGAGCCTTATTATAGTCTGAAAAAACTGTGGTTGGCTAGGGTCACCCTCGAGTTTGCGCCGCAGAGTGAAGACGTGCACGTCTACGGTACGCGTCGAAGGCGCGCCGCCGTATCCCCACACTTCTTTTAAAAGCTCCTTTCGCGACAAGGTGGCGCCCCGGTGTTCGACGAAGTACTTAAGCAATTGAAATTCCCGCGCCGACAATGCCACCGGGATTCCGTGGCGAAAGACCTCGGCGCGGCGAAAGTCCACGCGGATGGCGCCGAATTGGTAGATCGCCCCCGACCCCCCTCCCCCGCTTGGAACGCGGCGCAAATGGGCTTCGATCCGGGCCAGCAATTCCTGTGTATCGAAGGGCTTGGTAACGTAGTCATCCGCCCCGATCTTCAGACCCAGAACCTTATCCACCGTCTGGCTGCGCGCGCTGAGGATCAGTATCGGCGCCGTGATTAATTGCTGGCGCAGTTCCCGACAAACCTCGAGAGTGCCTCCCCCCGGGGGCACAAGATCCAGGATTATCAAGTCGAAGTAATCACGCGTGGCGCGTTCCAGCCCCGCTTCCCCATTCGGAGCCAATTCGACGCTGTAACCTTCAGTGCGCAGACTTTCGAGGAGAGCGGGCGCCACTTCCCGATCGTCTTCGACGAGAAGGATCTTCCGCGTTCTCCGCCCGTTTCCTCCCACCCGCCGGCCGGCCTCCGTGCTTCTGGCGCGCTCTGTCGCCGCTTTTTCCATATGTCCAGTATCAGCGCGTGCAATGCCCTGCAAAGTGCGGGAGACAAACAGGCGGGCGCACTGCACTGCGGGGAACAGAAATGTCGCTCCAACTTCTGGTCGTGTCCCAGTGCGGAGGCTTTCGACTCTCGACTTTCGACTTTCGACTCTCGACTTTCAACTGTCGACTACGGCAGCAGCGGCTTAACCGCGTCTTCGAATTCCTGGTACGTCGTTGCACCCTCCCAGCTATTCACCAGTCTTCCCTCCCGGTCGTAAAGAAACGTAGCCGGAATGCCGCCGCCCCAACGTGGATTGATCGAGTTCACCAGCGCCTCGAAATCCTTGAAATGCTGTCGATAGCTTCCGAATTTCGCCCCTTGTGACTGCAAGAAGCGCTGGATGGCAGGAACGGACTCCGGCTCGTCCATGGATATCGCCACCAGAGACAAGCCACGGCTGCGGTAAGTATTGTGGAGGCGGACGAGGTTCGGGAATTCTTCCCGGCAGGGATCGCACCACGTGGCCCAGAAATCGACCAGCAGAACCCGGCCACGTTGCTGGGCTCGGACCTTTTCCCAGGCGGCTTCATCCAGATCAACAATCCCCTTGGGCGGGGGAGGTTCAGGCGGAATCACGGAGCGCGAACAGCCCGCGCAGAAAAACAGAGCCGCCAGGACGAAAGCGAGGGCAGTCGTTCCGAGAGCGGGGAAGGGATAAACGGATCTGGAATTTGTCATCTAAACATTCAGGGTCCTTCGAGCGAATTGCCTCCAGCCCCAAAGGGGATAGATCGCCCGTCGGGGCTCCGCACATTCTAACTCACCTTGACGCGTTTGATCGAGCAGCCGAAAGCCTTGGTCTCGGTTACCTCAGCGGGCTTGCCGTTGAGGACGTCTTCGAGTGCCGGGCGGAGTTCATCGGCGTTGGTCTTATCGGGATTGTTGGTGGGCTGGTGACTGTTTCCCAGCGCCCCGTGATATTGCAGCGTCCAGGTACTGTCCACGAGGAATACTTCGGGCGTTACGTGGGCCCCCAGTTGGTCGGCAACTCGGTTCCCCTCGTCTTTGAGCACCAGGAAGTCGAGGCCGTGCGCCCGCGCGTGCTCCGCCACCTCGCTAACGGGTTCTGTGCTGTTGGCGTTAATTCCGACAAACGCTACGCCGCGACCTTCGTACTGGTGCGCCAGGCTGGCCATGACATGAGTGAAGGCATTCGAATACGGGCAGCGAGTGGCGATGAAGATGACCACCACAGCTTTCTTTCCTTCACTATCGTAGAGCCGGTGGGGCTTCCCATTGACATCCGGGAGCGTGAAATCCGCCATCTTCTCTCCCACCTTGACCTTCGCGCCGGGCAGTTCGCCCGCATTGCAGGCGCTCCAGAAAAGGAACAGCCCCAGTCCAAACACCAATGCAATCTTGAATTTGCTCACGCGCACCTCCAATTGTCGAATCTCTTAAACCCTGAACCAGTCAATTATAGCAGGCTTCGTGATACTTCCCGCCCTTCATTCTCAGCAGCTTTGGAAACCGCCTGTCAGTTGCCAAGCACCTGAGACCTCGGCGTTCCATCAGCCCTCTCCCTGGGGAGAGGGTGTCCGGCGACGGCGTTCTCTCCAGCCGTCGCCGGACGGGTGAGGGGTTTCTTCCGACTCAATCTGGTTCACCTCGGACTGCCGGTTACCGGCCAAAGTTGTGGCCGCCATTCCTTCCACCTGTGCTAGGATGGCGAATGGCGGAGATTTGAACACTGGGTCTTGGCGCGGCGGGCGATCGTCATTTGGAAACAAAAAAAAGGCACAACCATTGAGCGAAGCAACCAACCAACGGCGCCGGATATTGAGCGGCATGCGCCCCACCGGCAAGCTGCACCTGGGCAACCTGGTGGGCGCGCTTCAGAATTGGGTGAAGCTGCAGGATGAGTATGAGAGCTATCACTTCGTGGCCGACTGGCACATGCTGACCACGGGCTACGAAAACACACTCAGCCTGCGCCAGGACACCTGGGAAATGGTAGCCGACTGGCTGGCCTGCGGGCTGGATCCGAAGAAAGCCACGTTTTTCATTCAGTCGCGCCTGCCTGAGCACGCCGAGCTGCACTTGTTGTTTTCAATGGTGACGCCGCTGAGCTGGCTGGAGCGCATCCCGACTTACAAAGAGCAACTCGAAAACCTCACGGACCGCGACTTGCACACTTACGGCTTCCTGGGTTACCCGCTGTTGCAGGCTGCGGACATTCTGATGTACAAAGCGCACGCTGTCCCCGTAGGCGAGGACCAGGTGCCGCACGTGGAATTTACTCGTGAAGTAGCTCGACGGTTCAACTTGGCGTATGGCGAACTCGACATTTCGGCGAACGGCACGGTCGGCGACTGGATGAGACTAGTCGAAGTAGAGTCGGGCGGGTGGGATGTAAAAGTCGCGGCAGCGCTGACAAGTGCCAGGGTCCCTCTGGCAACCCCGATCCCAGCGGGGGTTCAGAAGGTCATAAGGGATGTGTTCGCAATGGATCTATGGGCGATCAGGGGTGCAGTGGCCGCGGCTGCAGCTAGGATGAATCTTGGCAGCCAGAGGCAGATTTTCCCTGAGCCGGAAGCATTGCTCACTTCCGCTCCGCGCCTGCGGGGAACCGATGGCCGCAAGATGTCGAAGAGTTACAAGAACGCGATTTTCCTGACCGACGCGCCCGACGTGGTTTCGAAGAAACTCGCCACGATGATGACCGATCCCGCTCGCAAGCGCCGCAGCGATCCTGGAGATCCCGATAAATGCCCGGTGTTTGATTTGCACAAGGTCTTCTCCGCCCAGGAAACGATTGAGCACGTGAATCGCGAGTGCCGCACGGCGGAGATCGGTTGCGTGGATTGCAAGAAGCTTGCAGCCGGGCACCTGAATGCGTTCCTGGTGCCCATTCAGGAACGCCGCAAACCCTACGAGCAGAATCCGCAGCAGGTGTGGGATATTCTCGAGGCGGGTACCGAAAAAGCCCGTGCCGTAGCCCAAGCTACAATGCAAGAAGTGCGAGCGGCGGTGAAATTGACCTAGCTCTCTCGTAGCGCCGACCTTTAGGTCGGCACGCATGCTGCTGACCTGAAGGTCAGCGCTACTTCGCCCCGTAAGGTGCGGTTTGATGATCAATGAAGAACCGAAAGCCGGCGATGGCGAACCGATGGCGGACGCGGCCGAGGCAAGTGCGGAACCGGTAGTCCCAGCTCCGGGCGAACAGACGGGCGAGGCCGAAGAAGCAGGGGAGTCGGCCCCGGCGCGCAAGCGCCTGACGCATCGCGGGGAGCCGCCGCCTCCCATCAAGGCCGGCATGTACGAGGGCCCGCTGGACTTGCTTCTCGATCTGATTCGCAAGCAGCAGATTGACATCTACGACATTCCGATCGCCAGGATCACTCAACAATACCTCGCCTACCTTCATATGCTCGACGAGCTGAATATCGATGTGGCCGGCGAGTTCATTTTTATGGCCGCGACGCTGATTCACATCAAGTCGCGGATGCTTCTGCCGCTCGACCCGAACGCCCCGCCGGAACAAGAGGAAGACCCGCGCGAAGAACTGGTGCATCGGCTGCTCGAGCACGAGCAGTTCAAGAACGCCGCGCAGATGCTCCAGTCGAAGCGGATGGTCGAGGAGGCAATGTGGTCGCAGCCGGGTATCGGTGAGTTTGCGGAGGCCGAAGATGAGCCTGGCCTCGCAGTCTCCGTCTACGATCTGATATCGACCTTCCGTGAAATCCTTGAGCGCGCCAAGAAGCGCCCGCAGATCGAGATCCGGCGCGAAGGCGTGACAGTGGCGCAGATGGTCGAGCACATCAAGCAAGTGCTCCACTCGAGGTCAGGCCCCGTGTCATTGGAGGAACTCATCGCGGGCTACCTTTGGAGGGAGGCCCTCATCGCGATTTTCCTGGCCCTACTCGAGTTAGTGAGAGTGCGGGCGATCCTGCTGCGGCAAAAGGAGCTGTTCGCTCCGATCACGATTTCCAAGGGCAAGCGGTTCGAAGAGATTCTCTCCGCCACGAACGCCGCGGCGCTGCAAATTGGGTTGGAGGAAAGTCTAGGGTAGTTGTCCGTGGTCCGTTGTCCGTCGTCAGTTGTGAATCCGAGGTTGAACGGTGTCATTCTGAGCGAAGCGAAGAATCTCCGCAGTTCGCTCTTGCAGCCGGACGAACTACAGGGATTCTTCGCTTCGCTCGGAATGACAGGCGGAGACTGGGGACAACGGACGACTGACCACGGACCACGGACACAGTTCTAAATGCTCAACGACGAAACGTTAAAGGCCCTGATCGAGGCCATCATCTATGTTGCGCCCGAGCCTGTGCCGCTCGAGGCGATCCTGAACACGCTGGAAGGAGAAGAGCGCGCGCGGGTGAAGTCTAAACTCGAGGAATTGACCGCTGATTTTCAGCAGGCGCAGCACGGTGTTCAAATCCGCGAAGTGGCGGGGGGCTACAAATTCTTCTCGAAGCCGGAGCATCACGATGTGCTGCGGAAATTCGTGAAAAGTCTGAGGCCGCCCGTGCGGCTCTCGAAGCCCGCGCTCGAGACGTTGGCGGTGATCGCCTACCGGCAGCCCGTGACCTTGCCGGAGATCAATGAAATCCGGGGAGTGGACTGCGGGGGCGTCATCCACACCCTTTTGGAAAAGAAACTCGTGGTCACGTCGGGGCGCAAAAACGTGGTTGGACGCCCGATCCTCTATCGAACCTCGCGCGACTTCCTGGTGCATTTTGGGTTGAAAGACGTCGGTGAGCTTCCCAGCCTGAAAGAATTTGAAGAACTGGCCAAGCAAGCCTTGGGCTCGGAATGGGCGGCGGAGGCCGGGCCCCCACAGTTAGAAACTCCGCCGGTTGTGGAGACCGGGACTTCTGAGGCGGATGCTCCGCCTGCTTCTGAAGCGGCACCGCAAAACGAAGCGGCGACCGAGGCTTCCGCTGTGGCGGAGCCGCCATCGGAGAGTGTGGCCAGTGAGGCTGGAAGTCCCTCGCCACTGCCTCCAGGAGACGACGAAGAATAAAGTACGGGACCGCTGTCGAGTTTGGGCGAGAACCTCCTTCGGGCTGTCATTCCGAGCCCTTCGCTGTCATCCTGAGCGCAGCGAAGAGCCTGTCCTGAACGAAGTGAAGGAATCTCGCTCTGGGTGCTCAGGGTAAACTCCGCGAGGAATCTCGCCCTGGCCTTTTTGGAGCGGGCTGCCCGACGCAGGGTAAGGTTCCTCGCTTCGCTCGGAATGACATTTCATGGTTTCTGGGTGCCCGTCAGCTGACGGGCTGAGCGACTGCCATGAAAATGAGTCCCCTCCTCAGCGGGAGGAGGGGCAGGGGGTGGTGGGTGGTATCGTCGGCGAATGGCAACCACCCCTAACCCCTCCTTACCAAGGAGGGGAATCATTTTCATGACGAGTGGCGAGCCGAAGGATCATGGAATCTTCACTTGGCTCCGGATGACAGAGCGCGAACCTTTCCGAACGACGCACATGCAGGAACGACTTCAAAAGATCATAGCCGAGGCAGGCATAACCTCGCGGCGCAAAGCCGAAGAGCTAATCGTGCAGGGCCGGGTAGTGGTGAACGGGCAAGTGGTGTCCGAGTTGGGCTCCAAGGCAGACCCGGCGCGCGACCGAATCGCCGTAGACGGCAAGCCGCTGAAGCGCAGCCACCGGCGGTTGTACCTTCTGCTCAATAAGCCTCCCGGGTATGTCTCCACCGTGAGCGATCCGCAACGCCGACCCACCGTGATCTCGCTGGTGCGCGACATCAACGAGAGAGTTTACCCAGTGGGAAGGCTCGACTTTCATTCCTCCGGGCTCATGCTGCTCACGAACGACGGCGAGTTGGCCAATTTCCTGATGTCTCCTAAGTCCGGCGTGCCCCGGACTTATCACGTCAAGCTGGATGGCTCGGCGGGAGAGGCGGAGGTGAAGAGACTGGAGACGGGGATTGTTCTCGATGGACGCCGCACCGCTCCATGCCAAATCCGCCCTCTTGCCTCGCGTGAAAAACCCTGGTATGAAGTCACCCTGGTCGAAGGACGATACCACCAGGTGCGGCGGATGTTTGAGCGCATCGGGCGAGCGGTGCTAAAGTTAAAGCGCGTCCGCATTGCCTTCCTGACGGACCATGGTCTGGCCCCGGGACAGTATCGTGAGCTGAAGGCAGCGGAAGTGAATCGGTTGAAAAACTCGAAGGGCAGCGCCACGAGAGGAGTGGCTAGTGCTTAGTGCCTAGTGGCTAGTTGAACCAAAGACCACCAGGGGCCCGAGCACTAGGCACTAACCACTAGGCACTGCATTTTCACCATGGCACGATCCATCATCTACGACATACTTCCGCCCTGGTCGAGCCGCATCCGGCCCTATCCGCCGGGCAAGCCGGTGGAGGAGGTCGAGCGCGAACTGGGGCGAACCGCCATCAAGCTGGCTTCCAACGAAAACCCGCTGGGGCCTTCCCCAAAGGCCCAGGAAGCCGTTCGAAGCCACCTGAACCGGATGCATTCTTTCCCCGACGGAAGCGGGTATTACCTGCGCCGGAAGCTGGCGGAGATTCACCAGTTGAACATCGACCAGATCATCCTGGGCGCAGGCTCGACCGACTTGATGGAACTGGCGGCCAAGACCTTTCTCGACAGCGGCGACGAAGCGGTCACCTCCGAGTCGGCGTTTTACATGTACCGGCTGGCCATTGAGGACATGGGAGCGGGAGTGGTGACGACTCCCATGCGTGAGTCGACTTTCGATCTCGCCGCCATGGCGCATGCCGTCACGGGGAAAACCAAGTTGGTCTACCTCGGCAATCCCAATAATCCCACCGGGACGATGTTCACCGCGGAGGCGCTCGACCGTTTTCTGGACTCGATCCCGCCACAGGTTCTCGTGGTGCTGGATGAGGCCTATTACGAGTACGTGCAGCGCCCCGATTATTCCCGTTCGTTGGACTCTGTGCGGGCGGGCCGGAACATCCTGGTGCTTCGGACGTTTTCCAAGGTGCATGGCCTGGCGGGCCTGCGCTTGGGTTACGGGATGGGTCACCCTGATTTGATCGAATGCCTGAACCGCATCCGTTCGCCCTTCAATGCCTCGAGCCTGGCGCAGGTGGCGGGCCTGGCGGCTCTCGACGACCACGAGCACGTGGCGCGCTCGGTGGAAATGAATGCCACTGAAATGAAGTTCCTGACCCAGGAACTGACCCTGATGGGAGTGCGCTACACGCCTTCGGTGGGCAACTTCCTCCTGATTGACACTGGCCGCGACTGCGAAGAGGATTTCATCCGATTGCTTCACGAGGGCGTGATTGTGCGCCCCATGAAGCTCTACGGCTTCCCCACTTCCCTGCGCGTCACGATTGGAGTGCACGAGGAGAACCAGCAGTTCCTCGAGGCGCTCGAACGCGTAGCGGCGTCTTCAGTCAAGGCTGTGAAGTAGCGCCGACCTTCAGGTCAGCACTGTCGCTGCCGACCTGAAGGTCGGCGCTACCAGATCAGAGGCTCATCACAGAGCAGGTCTCCGGTCCCACCTGAATAAACATGCCAAGCGGTGCGTGACGGAGGGGATTTGAACGCATGAAATACGATCGGTTCGAGCAACTGCCCGTCTGGAAATCCGCGATCAATCTGGCGATACAAATCCATGGCATGACAAGTAAGGTCCAATTCAGAGGGCGATTCAGCTTGCGCGATCAGATCGAGCGCGCCGCTGTTTCTGTTTCGAACAACATCGCGGAAGGATTCGAGCGGGGAACCACTCAGGAGCTGCTCACGTTTTTGTACATCGCTCGCGGGTCTGCTGGAGAAGTTCGATCAATGCTCTGCTTGCTGGAGGGGATTCCGGGTTTCGGGGATCTGAAATCTGAGATCTCAGATTTGAAATCACTCGCAGAGAGCATTTCACGTCAATTGCGCGCATGGGCTGATTCCTTGCAGAGCTCCAAAATCACCGGGCAACGTTATCTCACCGACAAAACACGCCAAGCCGAAAAATCCGCCCGCGAGCGCAAAGAGTTCCTCGAAAAGCTCAGACAGATCAGAGACCAGCATAAGCCAGAGTCAGCGAGCAACGGGAAGGATGTAAAGGAATAGAGCCCGTTTCCGAACCGCGCTTCCGCGCGTCAGTTCGTCTTCTGTTTCTGTGCGTTCGCCGCCTTCTACATCTTTCACTCGATCCCCCCTGTACAGCGCAATCTCAAACCTGAAATCTCGAACATAGGCCACAGTTACTTCTCTGCATCTGGCACAATCTCCAATCTGAAATCTCCAATTTCCAATTTCACCCGCAGTCACTTCTCCGCGTCCTTCTTTTTCCACTCCGCAATCGCTGCCATCTTCTCCCTCAGTCTTTTCTCCAACCCCTGATCGGTAGGGCGGTAATAGCGGCGGTCTTTGAGGTTGTCAGGAAGGCACTGCATATCGGTGAGACGGTCAGGAGTGTTGTGCGCGTACTGGTATCCCTTGCCGTAACCCTGGTTCGCCATCAATCCGGTTACGGGGTTGCGCAGGTGAAACGGCACGGGCTCGGCGAGAGTTTTCTGCGCGTCTTGCGCCACTTCGCCGTAGCCCACGTAAAGCGCATTCGACTTGGGCGCGAGCGCAAGGTAGACGGCCGCCTGGGCCAGCGCCAGGTTTCCCTCCGGCATGCCCACAAAGTGCGCCGCTTGCATGGCGGCGACGCTCACCGCTAAGGCGTTGGGATCGGCCAAGCCGATGTCTTCCGAAGCCATGCGAATCATGCGCCGCGCGATGTAGAGCGGGTCTTCGCCTGCCTCGAGCATGCGGCCCAGCCAATAGAGCGTGGCGTCCGGGTCGGAATTGCGCACGGACTTATGGAGGGCTGAAATCAGGTTGTAGTGCTCCTCGCCGGCCTTGTCGTAGAGGAGCATTTTGCGCTGGAGAGTGTCTTCAAGGATGGCCTCGGTGACGACTGCGCGTCGTGCTTCACCTTCGCCTTCGCGCGGTGCGGCGGCCACCGCCACCTCGAGGGTGTTGTAAGCCGCGCGCGCGTCGCCGTTGGCGAACACAGCGATCTGGCGCAGCAATTCCGGGGCAATCTCCACTTTCTCCTTGCCCAAGCCGCGCTGTTCGTCTTTCAAAGCGCGCTCGAGCAGCGTCAGCACCTCATCGGTCGAGAGCGCGGAAAGCATGTAGACTTTGGCGCGCGAGAGAAGCGCGGAGATCACTTCGAAAGAAGGATTCTCGGTGGTGGCGCCGATCAGCACCACATCGCCGCGCTCGACGTAAGGGAGAAAGGCATCCTGCTGCGCTTTGTTGAAGCGGTGTATTTCGTCAATAAAAAGCACTGTCCGCCGTCCGTATCGCCGCATCTTCTCCGCGGTAGCCATCACTTCCTTGATCTCTTTTATGCCGGAAAGCACGGCGCTGAAACGCACGAACTCGCTGCGAGTTTTGCGCGCGATGATGGTGGCGAGCGTGGTTTTGCCCGAGCCCGGCGGCCCCCAGAGGATCATCGAGGCAAGCTCGTCGCGCTCGATCTGCTTGCGCAACGGCTTGCTTGGCCCGAGGATGTGGAGCTGGCCGACGTACTCCTCGATGGTCTCCGGCCGCATGCGGTCGGCAAGGGGTGAAGGAGCGGAGGGTTGCTGGGAGGAATTGCGAGCGTCGTGTGCAGCAGGTGGCTCGAATAGGCTCATAGGAATTGGCTCATTGATGACAACACATCAGTACTTAAAGCCCCGTTGGCGAGCCGCTTCGTAAAGGAAAACGCTGCCGGCGGTCGCTGCGTTCACGGAATCCATTCCGGAACGAATAGGAATACTCAGGACCAGCGCGGCCTCGCGGGCAATCTCCGGCGGCAGTCCGGAAGCCTCTCTGCCCACCATGATGGCGACCGAACCCCGAAGGTCCGCTTGGTCGAGGGGCGAAGTGCTATGCCGGTCGGTGGCGACAATGCGAACTCGAGCCGCGCGCAGCCGATGCAAGAGGTCATTGACGGACAGGTCGTGAAGCACCGGAAGGTGGAAAATCGCGCCTGCTGAAGACCGCACGGTTTTGGGATTGAATGGACTCACGGTTTCAGCCAGCGTGCAGAGGGCCGAGGCGCCGAAAGCCGCCGCGCTGCGCATCAGAGTGCCCAGGTTGCCGGGATCCTGGAGTCCGCAAGCCACCGTCAGAAGCAGATTCCGGCCTGCGAGAATAGTGTCTAGATTGTAAGGCGGCAACTCCACCAGCGCGGCGATGCCCTGGGGAGTCTGGGTCTGCGCCACCTGTTCGAAGACGCGGTCAGGAACCTCGACGGCTTCAGCTTCTGCGGGCAAACGCTCTACGAGCCCGGCAAATTTCGCGCTAGCGCTCTCGGTCATCAGCACGCTGTGCGTTCGAACTGCCGGAGCCGCTGCGAGAGCCTCCTTCACCAGGAAAGGGCCCTCGACCGCCAACCAACCCTCACGCGTTGTGCCTTTCGCCAATGCCCGGCGATAGACCTTCACGAGGGAGTTGGTCGGGCTGCCGATCTGGCGTGTTCGCGCTTGAGGCATATGCCGTCTGTATCGAAAGCTTAACGCGCCTTGAGGTGGAAGTCGAGGACCTTGGGTTGCGCAAGCTTTGGAGTGCGGCAGCTTGCTGCCGCTTTCGCGAAGGCCAGCTTGCTGGCCGCGCTCCGGAGGGTCGCCCCTCGTCGGCCGCGCGCGAGCAAGCTCGCGGAAAAAAAGCGGCAGCAAGCTGCCGCACTCCAAAGCTTGCGCATGATACAATGACGCGGCTCGCAGCAGCACACTCATCAAAAGACTCCGGAGGTCAAAATGCGCAAGCTCACTCTTCTCTTCGCCGTTCTCGCCTTTGCCGTGCCCGCCGTTGCCCAGAATCTCAGCGGGTTGTTTCCAGATCTCACTCAACAACAGAACTACGTCCTGAAGCGGGTCTCGAGTTACGATCGAACCGGCGCAAACGACGACTTTTGGAAAATGAAAGCCGGCGAGACGATCACAGTATTTGAACAGGCGGGACCGGGAGTCATCACGCATCTCTGGTTTACGATTGCGAGCGGTGAGCAATTCCACCTGAAGAAGCTTGTGCTGCGTATGTATTGGGACAACGAAACCACACCCAGCGTGGAAGCTCCCATCGGCGATTTCTACGGCCTGGGTTTGGGCGACTATTTCACTTACCAGTCGTTCCCGCTGGCCGTGGGCTCTGCCCAGGCGCTGAACTGCTACTTTCCCATGCCATTTCGCAAGATGGGAAAAATCACCCTGACGGATGAGGGAAACCGCGGCGTGGATGCCCTCTATTTCAATATCGATTACCGCGCTTACAAGACTCCCCTCCCTGAGGACACGCTCTATTTTCACGCCCAATATCGCCAGTGCGCTCCCTGCCAGGGCTGGACCAACCAGTGGAATTCCAACGGCGACCCGCTGGTGGATAAGAAAACCAATCTCGACGGGGAAGGCAATTATGTGTGGATGGAGGCCACCGGCCGCGGCCACTACGTGGGCGTGACGATGTCCGTGCTGCAAAATCAGGACGAGTGGTGGGGCGAGGGCGACGACATGTTTTTCATTGACGGGGAGAAGTTGCCCTCCATCAACGGCACGGGCTCGGAAGACTACTTCCAGGGAGCGTGGGATTTTGGCGACCAGCCGTTTTCCTACCTGATGTTCGGCGCTCCGGTGAAGGGCGTGGAGCGAGTCGGTGGCCGATACTCCGTCTACCGCTTCCACCTCGATTCGCCCATCACCTTCACCCAATCGCTGCGCGCTACCATCGAGCACGGCCACGCCAACCACCGTTCCGACAATTACTTCTCCGTCGCCTATTGGTATCAGACCGAGCCGCATGCAGCGTTCCCGGTGATGCCGCCCGTCGAGCAGCGGCTGCCCAGGATTTATCCTGTGGGTGGGCCGGGGAACGCGGGCAAGTAAGAAGGCAGAAAGCAGAAAAAAAGAAATGAATGAGTACTGGTTTTCAAAATTGGAGAGCCCTAACGCCGCGACACGTGAATGAACAGCCCTCTCCGGCGCTTTCACCAGCCGGAGCGGGACGGGTGAGGGGTCACTCCATGAGTCCGGCCGCCCCTGAATCTCCGCTGCTACCGTCTGTCTTTGAGCCTGAAGACAAACTTCAGGCCGGACCAAGTCTCATCAACCGCGCAGACCTTAACGTCCACCAAGCCGTTCGTCAGCCCTATGTCACGAACCACGTTTTCGGTGAGGTCAGTCGGGACGCCGGACGAACCTTTTGGCCAGGAAACCCAAAGCATGCCGCTGGGTGAGAGCGACGCCTTCAATTTCGGGAATTGCTCGTCCAAATGAGAGCGTCTCGAAGAAAAGAATTGAATGAAGTCGAGAGGGCCTTTCATCTTGGTGGCGTGTGTAACGCCGGCGGGAAGCCTTCCCAGCGTCGCAGCGTAGTTCACCGGCGCGCCCAGGATCGCGATGGCGAATCCCTCTTTGATTCCGAGCTTTTCTACCAGCGACTTCTTGGAATAACCTGCAGGCATAGTTAATCGTCAGCACCCCTTCTCGCCGTGGGGTTGATACCTTGCACAGCCGCGAGAACGTGGGAACTAGTCCATGTACTGACTACCCGGTTTCACGCAAAGCCACAAAGCACGCAAAGGTCGCAAAGAAGAACAAGGACTACCGCTTTGCGTCTTTGCGCCTTGGCCTGAGCTGTTTTGATTTCCCAACACCTTCGGCAGCCTTCCCACAAAATAAAGCGCAGGCCCCGCTCCTGCTGCCTACTGCTTACTGGCCTGTGACTTCCCCGACTTCTGTACGGCGCATCAGGTTGTGGCCGGGAGTATCTTATAACCGAGTTCTTTTGCCCTGGCCATTAGGCTTCTGATTCGCTGCTGCTGGTATCGTTTT
>JBELAJ010000177.1:0-14985 GCA_049508935.1 Terriglobia bacterium
AGCTACGGCGGCGGTCCTTATTCTTACGGGGAGGCAAAGCAAAAGCCTCACCCAACCTACAACGTCCCAAGGTGGGCCAAATTAAACCGCCGAAATGGGCCAAAAGAAGTTGCCAAACGCACCAGCATCGCAGAACGCAGAATCGCGGGTGGCGCATACGTCGCGATGCTTTTGTCGCGATGTATGCGCCCCTATAGGCTTATAGTCCGGCCGCGTCCAAGACCGAGGTGCCATCGGGGTGGTTAACTTATTTTGTACTTGACAAATGGGATATCATGGGTTAAAGTGTACCATTAAGGCCGGACAAGGCGCTCAGGCCCTGCCGGGTACGTTATGCCAGAAAGTCCTCTTTTGTTTTCCTCCGTAGTTCCTCCCTGTGGTTCCTTCCTTTTGTGCAGCCAAGAAGTCGAGGAGTGCAAAAGCAAGGGCAGGTAGGCAGATGGGCAGGTGGGCAGATCGTTGTCGAGGAATTGGACACCAATTGCCGACCGCAAGCGACGGACCGCGGGCCGGAAAGTGGCGGAGGGCTCCCCAACGTCTCGACTCCTCAACTTATCGACTGCAAAATCGGGGGAACAAAGCGAGAATGTCTATGAAAACAAACAGTCGAGGAGTTGAGGAGTCGAGAAGTCGAGGAGTCGTGAAGCCGAACCAGGAAGTCAAGCGGTAGGATGCCGACTGCTAGTCACTCTTCGACTCTCAACTCTCGACTTCTCGACTTGAATTCGACGGAACAAAGCGAGAATGTCTATGAAAACAAAGGCCAAGTACAAAATGTCGCTGAGTCCTAGGGTGTCAAGCTTGGTCGCGGAATCCGCCTGCTGCTGCTGGATGTCGTGCCGGAAGCTCAGAATCCTTGCCTGATCGACGGGCGAGGGCGGAGGCGGGGCTGCCGGGGCCGTGACGGGTGCGGGGGCCTTCCGGCCGGTGAGCGCCATGATTACGATCATGACGAGTGCGATGCCCGCGATGATCAGGGCCTGCAGGTTCTTGGGCATGAGCCCTTGGGGCTTCGATGTCTTATCTTTCACTTCCTGTTCCATAGGTGCCCTCGCTTAGGCGTCGTGTTTCGCTTGCCGGTCGAAGTTGAGCCTCTTCTTGCCGACCACGACGTACCCGTGATCCACGATTTTGGGAATAACGTACAGCCCGTTCTCGAGCGTGAAATTGACGAGGTCAGGCTTACCGTCTTTCAGTTCGTAAACTGTGGGTTTCTCCTGGGCGGCGCACCGGAGGTAGGTGAACTTGTCGTCGTGGTAGGTGGCGTTGATTCGGAAGGGTGCCTTGGCGGCGCGTGGCTTGTAGGCGTAGTCGAAGAGGATTTCGAGGCCTTTCTCGAAGCCGGGGCGCGCCACACAACAACACTGAGCCCATTATCCAGGCCCGTCCCGCCGTCATCGAGGCCCAGATTCCAGAAACGGTTACGCTGAGTCGTTTTGTTGCCGCGTTGAATGGCATCGGTCAGGGAAACACCATACGAGATTTGCTTGTGGGCCTCTTGCAAACGCTCCGTGACGAGAGGACCAACAACTTTCGACAGAGGCAAGAGGCGGAGTTGGCAATTGCCGCCATGCTGAAAGAACTGATCGAGCAGAAGGGGCAGGGGGGTGGGGCTGTCGCAGCTTAAACCCCCACAGTTTTGTCAAAATATTTCCATGGTGGAAATATTCTGACCGTGCTTTCCGACGACGTGGTCTGTAGCTCTTTCCGTTTCTCTTTCAGCGCAGCAGGCGCATTGTGAGATGTGATTTGGAATTTCCACAGGTTCGCTTTTGCTACTACAGGTATCTTTTTACAGGGAAGAACTACAGGGCACTACAGGGGATTGCCATAACCTATTCTATCTAAATGGCAAAGTCTCGATGCGCGGACCCAAAATCCCGATAAAGCGGACCTTGATTCCCGTTTGCGCGGACCTACTTTCCTGTGGAAGGTGTAGTTTCCTACTGCTTTCTTCCACAGCAAAAATGGCGACATTCTTCCTCGATGAGCCGAGGATGATACTGGCCATGCCTTTCCAGAATCATATGTGGAGAAGCAGGGCGACGATTTCGCTCGTGTCGAAGGGCGGATGCATTCTGAGTGACGGATGGCATGGAACCATCACGCTGCATTCGGAAAGGGAGGATCACATCGGCTCTCAAAGGGTTCCAAGCCGGATTGCTAGCTTCCCTTTAGCGCGACGTTATTTTCCATTGGACGTTAATTGGAGGGGCCTGATGGAGGTGGAAATGGCAGGAGCTTTCTTAGACGAATGAATGACAAGGGTTTGGCCATCTGTCGAGATTTGAGCGGGACAATGGGGCCAGAACGCGTTCACTTCGGTGAGCCAACGGGCGAGTTTACGGCGGGAAAATCGGTCGGCAGAATATCCACTCGACCCGAGCTGGTGGGCGAGACCGCCGGCGGCGAACAAGGGGATTCGAGCGGTGTGGTTGTTCGGAGACCAAGTTTTCCAGACTAACCACAGGTAGAGGTCTAATACACCAGGAGCGTTGGCCAACGCGGCCACGACCTCGCGCTCCACCGGAATCCGATGTTGATCGCTCTCCTGGTAGAAGCCTTGGCTGAGAACGGCACAATTCTCGTGGTTGGATGAAGCGGTCGGCGTGGGTTCGGTCTTGTGAAACCAAAGATGAAGGTGATCAAAAAAATGAAATCGAGCTCAGTCGAGCACCAGCTCGCTATCAGGTTCGTTATTGGTGCCAAAAAACATGGTGGCGCCAAAGACGCGCTGAAAACCTTCCATAAGCCGGCGATATCGCTTGCCATCTTTGAAGAGACGGAAAAAATCGAGAATCTCGGAAGCGGCCCCAAAGCGAACGATCCGGCTGCGCTGGCGAACGGCGATGGTCGCCACCCAGATTGGAATGAGCCGATCCTGGCCGTACGGCAGTCCGAATTGCGGATGACCGAGAACTTGAAGGAAAAACTTTCCATTTCTCCGTGTATAAAGCAATTTGTCTGAAGGGAGTCGGCGGAGCGGGAGTCCGCAAAGGACAAACGGACGAGCGTTAAAGGCGAGTTCCTGCATTCTCTCATCACGTTGTTCTCGGACTAGGTGGACCGCTTCAATTTTCCTGAGGCTGTGTTTGGTGACACTAATTTTCGGAAGGAGCGAGTCGACGCGGGTGAAACTGATATGGGATGATCGGCTAGGGAACTAAAGAAGCAAATGGCCACACTTGAGTAGGCAACTGGCCAACCCCCGGGAACTTCGCAGGGCAAGTTTATTTCGCAGGGTGTGCATCGCCAAAACACGATATGATACATTCCCTGCAAAAACAGCCGTCCAAAGACTGCAGTCTCGGCCCCTCGCGCCGGGCCTCGGTCTCTGGTCCGTGATGTCCTCGGACTCCTCAAGCCTCTGAGCGGACAAGCGCCCATTTTGCGCTAGGCAAGTTGCAGATTTCGAGGTAAGGGACCGGCAGGTCCAGGCTCCCCTCGGTTACGCAGCGCGCCGTTCGTAGCGGTGGTGCAGGCCACCCACCTGCGGGATCTCCACGATCTCTCCCGCCTCCGGCCCCTGCACGACCCGAGTGGTCGGAGCGTCCTTGGCTAAAGAGAGGTGAGTTCTCGAACCCAGATAGTAATCGAAATAACTTTTCAGGATTCGTCGCAGATGCCTCTCTCCCAGTACGATCACGTGGTCCACGCATTCGCGTCGGATCGAGCCCACCAGCCTTTCCGCATACCGATTTTGCCAAGGGCTCTGTGGCGCCGTCAGGACTTCGGTGATGTCCATGTCTCTGAGGCGATTCCGGAAACAATCCCCATAGATCTGGTCCCGGTCTCGGATCAAATAGCGTGGCGCCGTTTCTTCGGGGAAGGCTAACAGCATTTGCTGAGCGGTCCAAGCTGCCGTCGGATGCTCCGTCACGTTGAAATGCACGACGCGCCGGCGATGATGAGCCAGCACGACAAAAACGAATAACACTCGAAAACTCACGGTGGGTACCGTGAAGAAGTCAACCGAGGCCAAACCCTGGACATGGTTATTCAAGAAGGCCTTCCAAGTCTGGGAAGGTGGCTTCCGGTGCTTGGGCATCAGTCGGGAGACCGTGCGCTCGGAAACCTCCATTCCCAGCTTGAGCAGTTCCCCGTGAATGCGAGGGGCGCCCCAAAACGGGTTCGCGGTCGCCATCTGCTTGATCAGGGCTCGGACTTCGGAACTGAGTTGTGGTCGACCTGGACTTCCCCGCTGCGAAATCCTGGACCAATAGATTCGGAAGCCCTTTCGCTGCCAGCCGACGACCGTATCCCCGCTCACCAGGTGCAAGGCGTGTCGCCAGGGGCCCAGATTCGGGAAAGCACGACCCAAAACAATCGGTCGCCGCTCTTCAGTCTGGGAACTCTCTTCCTTCTCTTGAGCACTCCCAGTTGCTGTCGCAAAGCCAGGTTCTCCAGTGCCAAGTCACGGCGCCCTCTAAGAGCTGCCCTAATCAAAATTCCCAGCCAGCGCAGTGTCTCGATCATGGGTTGGAGTGTGGAGGGAACCGGCTGAATAATCAATACCTTTCAAGCTGATGGAGTTTTGGCGAACCACAAGGGGGAGGCGGCGATTCCAGCCTCAGCTTTGGCGGGTGATTTGGCCGCTCGAATCCGCATGCTGTGCCGGTGCGATTCGAAACACAAATTTAACAGAATAATCACTTGACAATGCCGTCAGCCAGGTGCTATCTAGTAGGCGGGTGCTCACAGTTCAATCGGTAATTTAAAAGCTTCTGTGATTGCGCAGCGCTGTCCTCCAAGGTGAACAGGCGGCAGTCAGCGCATCTAAAGTCTCGAGCTTATTGCTTCCGAGGTCGCACGCTGCAGCGGTGGAGATCAATAGCTAGGACTCGCGAATTGCACTGAGGCGATCTGAGCGGCCAGGCTTTCGCCGACCTCGCGCGCGACATTACCAAACATGCGGCCGCGACGCCGGCAGAAGAGGTAGTTCAGCAACGACGGGTGGCCGTGACGAACCGGTATTGACTTATGGCGATTGACATCGTGGGAGCGTGGAAGCTGGTGGCTTGGCGCAGGATCGCGGAAGACGGAACGGCCACCTACCCCCTGGGCGAAGATGCGTCCGGCGTGCTCATTTACACTGCGGATGCCAAGATGGCGGTGCAAATGATCGCGTCAAACCGCCCCTCGATTGACACCACCGATGCCCTGGGCGGCGATGAGCAGCAGCGTGCGGCAGCCTATTCAACTTGCCTTGCTTACTTCGGAAGCTACGAGGTGCAAGGCGACAGCATTGTGCATCACGTGGATGGAAGCCTTTTTCCGAATTGGTCCGGCACGGTGCAGACTCGTCCCTTCACCCGCTCCGGAGAAGAACTTGTATTGCGAACGCCGCCGTCGCAAGGCCCGGACGGCACCGTCGTCAATGAGTTGTCCTGGGTACGCGCAAGATCCGAACCAAGCGGTTGAATCGAATGCCTCGGCTGTTCGTCGTTTCCGAAGATCACACTCAAAGCGAGGTAAAAATACAATGTCGACAATTCCCACGGGCCGTGCCCATAACACGGCGTTGGCGGCCAGTTCTCCCAAGGTTGGCCCTCGGCTAGCCTTCGATCAGGCTGATCTGCTGACCCTGCCGCAGCACATGTATGAGCTCATGATGCGCAATGTGGCGAGTGATGGCTTCGTGTTTACGGATCCGCGCAATCCCACGAACGCCGCAATGAATTCGGCGCCAGGGTGCGTCATTGCCGCCCCGTCGTTTCCGGCCAACACCCCGGGCATTGACCAGAACTACGTTTACAACTGGACTCGCGATGCGGCTATTACCGCGATGGAGATCGCCGCGGCCAAGCTGCCGTGCGCACCGGGCACGGCGCCCGAACCCTTGATCGACTATGTGACTTTTGCGCAGACGACCCAGCAAAACGCCAAGGCCGCGGGCATTCCCATCCGAGCCAGCTTTTCGATTGCCGGCCTGCCACGCCTTGATTGGACGGATCAAAGTGACGGACCGGCGCTCCAGTCGCTGGCCATCTTAAGCGCGTTCAGCCAGCTCGATGCACCAACTCAGGTGATTGCTAAGAACGTTATAACGAATAATGTTAATACACTTTTGAACGTTTTCCAGAATCCGACCTTTAACTTGTGGGAGGAACGCCAGGGCTTCTCCTTCTTCGCGCGGTCCGTGCAATTGCGCTGCTTTCAGGCGATTAAGGCGAACACCATCGGCATCGCCGTTCCGCCGGCGATCGATGCGGCCATCGCCTCGCTGCAGGCGGCGTTGGCGACGCACTGGAACGGCACCATGTATGTCTCCATCATCAATCCCCAGGCCGCCAATTACGACCCCAACATCGACATTGTCTCGGCGAGCCTCTATGGCGCTATCCCCTGCACGGACACCAAGCTGCTCGCCACCGCTGCACAACTGCGCCACCAATGGGCGGACGACGATTCGCCGGAGCTGTATCCCATCAACGTCGCCGACCAGGCGCTGAGCGTGGGACCGTTATTCGGCCGTTACCCTGGAGACACCTACGACGGCGATATGGCCGACAACATTCTTGGCAGGCATCCGTGGGCGCTGTGCACCTGCAACTTCGCCCAGCTCTATTACAACGTGGCGAACACCGTTGCCAAAAACAATTCAATACCGATCGACGCAAATTCTCAGCTCTTCTTCAGCCAGGTTGGAGTGACGGCAGCGACAGCGGTGGCCGACGCGGTTACCGCCTTGCAGAATGCCGCCGACCAGATGCTTTGGGCGGTGATCTACCACAGCGATCACCTGGAGTTGAGCGAGCAGTTTGACGGCGTTTCCGGCTATGAAAAGAGCGTGAAGAACCTGACGTGGAGCTACGCGGCATTTCTATCTGCGGTGCGTGCCAAGACCGGCCAAACCGTTCAGGGGTGAAGCCTGATGGACGAGCGCTTGGATCAGTTCCTCGGGTTGTCGACGGCTCTAACCGGCTTCGACGGGTTGGAACTCCGTGGCACGGGCGTAGCCGGAGAATACCTTCGCGCATTGGACGATAGCCTGCCCGGCGGTATTGTCGATGAACTCCTGGCCGCGTACACAAAGCTTCCCGAGGGTGCGGAACGCGAAGCGGCATTCTCCAAAAACATTCTCGACGATCCGAAGCTGGGCCCCGTCGTGCAGCGGCTTACGATGCTCTGGTACTGCGGAACCTGGACGCAGTTGCCGGACGCCTGGCGCGCTGCCTACGGAATCTCACCCCATGACACGAGCCGGGTGGTGTCGCCCGAGGCCTACCTTGCAGGCCTGCAGTGGGTGGCGGCAGGAGCGCATCCGCCGGGCAGCGCCCAACAAGGGTTTGGGTCATGGGCGGTGGACCCGAAAGGAGCCGCCAGTGACCAATAACGAGACGTACGACGTGGTCGTGGTCGGCGCCGGGATTGCCGGTTCGCTGATGGCGAAATTCCTGACGCGTGCCGGGCTCCGCGTTCTGGTCCTCGAAGCCGGAGCGCCGAGCGCGGAGAGTTTCGCGGGTTACACGCAGCACGTCGAACACTTTTTCGGCGCCCTGAGCAAGGGCCCGGAATCAGCCTGGCCGCCCGCCGCCGACGCGCCGCAGCCCGACACCGGTGATCTGCAGAACAACAACGGCTACTTCATCCAGAAGGGACCGCAGACGTACGGGAGCACCTACTCCCGCACCCAAGGCGGTTCAACCTTGCACTGGCTCGGGGTGGCGCTTCGCATGCTTCCCGAGGATTTCAAGCTGCGCAGGCTCTACGGCGTGGGCCGGGACTGGCCGCTCGAATATAAGAATCTCGAACCTTTCTATCGCAAGGCGGAGTACGAAATCGGCGTCTCCGCGAATGTTGAGGATCAGCGCTATCACGATCTGTCCTTTGCCGAAGGCTACGACTACCCCATGGAGCGTGTCCCGCTGAGCTACTCGGACCAGGAACTCGCCAAAAAAGTTAATGGGATGAAGGTCGATTTCGGGTCGGGGCCGCTTGGTCTTACGGTTCGAAGTTATCCGGCAGGGCGCAACTCAGTTCCCCGCGGAAACTATCTGCCGGTGACGGCGGTCGATCGACGGCCGGACGGCACGCTGATGCCGACTTACCTGGGCCAACGCTGCGCCGGCAACACCTCATGCACTCCCATCTGCCCGATTCAAGCCAAGTACAACGCAGGTAAATCGCTCGCCCAGGCCGACCGGGGCAAATTGCAAGTGCTGGCGCAAGCGGTGGCCTCGAAAATCAACATCGATACGGCCAGCGGAACGGTCCAGAGCATTACTTATCAGCGCTACGACGCAGCCGGCCACACGGTTCATCAAGCCACGGGGCGGGTCTACATTCTCGCCGCGCACGCGGTGGAGAATGCCAAGCTGATGCTGGCTTCCGACCTCGGCGGCCAGAGCAATCTGGTGGGTAAGACCCTGATGGATCATCCGGCGCTTTACGCCTGGGGTCTTGCGCCCGAGCCGGTGGGCGCCTATCGCGGTCCGCTTTCAACGGCGGGCGTCGAGGATTTTCGGGCGGGATCGTTTCGGGGCGCGCACGCCGCCTTCCGGTTTGACGTCGGCAACGACGGCTGGAGATCAACCACCGGCGCACCTGACAAATCCGTGACGGGGGCGGTCACGCAGCAGAAGCTGTTCGGAAGCAAGCTTCGCCAGTATCTCGCCGCAACGCTTCCGCGGCACGTGCGATTCTCGCTCGCGGTGGAACAATTGCCCGATCCCGCCAACGGCGTCAGCATCGACCCGAATTCTCGCGATCCTCTGGGCAATCCCCGGCCGGTGATTCATTACCGAATCGACGAGTACACACTGAAGGGCATGGTGGCGGCCACCAAGGTCTACCAACAGATGTTCAAACAGGCGGGCATCGCTGACTGCACCGGCTCGAGCGATAGTCTTTGGTTCCCTTCCGTGCAGTATGGCAGCACGACATTCCATTATCACGGCATGGGTCACTTCTCCGGCACCCATGCGATGGGTACAAATTCGCGCGATTCGGTGGTGGACGGCTACCAGCGCTCGTGGGAGCACCGCAATCTCTTCCTGATCGGTTCCGGCAGCTTCCCCACCATGGGCACGTCGAATCCAACGCTGACTTTAGCGGCGCTCACGATTCGTACGGCCGAGCATCTGATCGGCGAATTGACGGCTTGACGGCGAAGCTGTTCCCGGCAGAGGGGGGTCCATGAAATTTCCAGTTGGCGCGGCGGAGCGAACGACTGTCGATGAGGTGACTCGCGAGGTATACGACGCGGTGATTGTGGGGTCTGGGATCTCCGGCGCCATCATCGCGAATGAACTGAGCCGCCAGGGCAAGCGCGTGCTGATCCTGGAAGCAGCCGCGGGGGGCGACCGAACGCTGAACGGCTACCTGGAATTCCTCTACCGCTTCTACAGCACCGCTTCCAAGGACAACCAATCTCCCTATCCCCTCAACAATAATGCGCCGATGCCGCGAGGCGGCGAGGCCCAGAAAATCAGGCCTGGGCAACCCGACACGTCTCCGTACATGGTGCAGAACGGCCCCTTCTACACGGACACGGTTTATACCCGAGTGCTGGGTGGCACCACGATGCACTGGGAAGCCAAGACCCCGCGCATGCTGCCGACCGATTTCGAGATGCGCACCAAGTTTGGCCAAGTCCAGGACTGGCCCATCAAGTACGAGGAGCTCACGTCGTTTTACGAGACGGCGGAACGCGAAATCGGCGTTTCAGCCGACGTCAAAGACCAGAGCTACCATGGACTTTCCTTCGGAAAATATGTTTTTCCGATGCATGGAATGCCCCTTTCGTATCTCGATCAGATGGTTGCCAAGGGCATCAACGGCACCCACGTTAAATTGGCGGGACACAGTTACCCCATCATGGTCCGGCCTTTCCCTCAGGGGCGGAATGGAATTCCTAACCCGGATTACGAATACGAGGGTAAGAAAGGCTACGTTCCGGTTGGAGCCGTAAGCACCACCGAAGTTGAAATGGGCGGCAGGTGCCAGGGAAACAATAACTGCGTGCCGCTCTGCCCGGTACAAGCCAAGTACAACGCCGGCAAAACCCTGGCCAAGGCCCTCCAAACCGGCAGGGTCTCTCTGCTGCCCCAGGCAGTGGCCTCGAAGGTCCATATCGACCCGGCAAGCGGGCGCGTCACCCACCTCGAGTACAAGAAGTACGATTCCCCGGCGGCGTCGAGTTACAAGACTGGTGTTGCGCGGGGACGCATCTTCGTCCTCAGCGCCAATGCCATCGAGACACCGCGGCTGATGCTGGCGTCCGGGCTTCAGATGGAGAACGACCTGGTGGGTCGAAACCTGATGGACCACGCCTATCTCCTAAGTTGGGCGCTGATGCCCATCGATTGTGGGACGATGCGCGGGACGAATTGTACCGGCGGCATTGTGGACCTCAGGGACGGTCCATTCCGCAAGGAGCAGGCGGCTTTCAGTGTCGATATTCACAATGACGGCTGGGGCTGGGCGCTGGGCTCGCCTCTTTACGATCTCAACCTGCTCGTCGACGAGGAAAACAAATTCGGCGCCACGCTCCGGTACGACTTGGCCCATCGGATTACGAGGCAGTTGCAATTGGCCTTCATGATCGAGGTGTTGCCGAGTCAGAGCAACCGGGTTAGGGTCGATCCCGGCTATCGAGACGCGCTCGATAATATGCGTCCCGTGATTTCCTTCGCCGTTCCCGAATACACGATGCGCGCCGTGGCCTATGCTCACCAATTTGCCCGCATCGTGTTTCAGCGCCTGGGCGCCTCCGACTGCACGGCTTACGACCCCGAAGACTACGGGTACGTAACTTACGAGGGCGTGGGATACGCCATCCGGGGCGGAAACCACCTGGCGGGCACTCATGTCATGGGGAACAGCAAGAGCAACTCGGTTGTGAACACCGACCAGCGCTCCTGGAACCACGAGAATCTGTACCTGGTGGGCGGCGGCAGCATGCCGTCGATCGGCACCGCCAATGTGACGCTGACGATTGCTGCGCTCTGTTACAAGAGCGCGAAAGCGATGCTCGCGCAGCTTTCATCATAAGCGCGTTGCAACTACTCCTTCGTCTACGGAGAGGAATATGTCTTCGCCCAAGATCACGACGGTTCCGAAGCTCTATGATTATCTCCACCACGCGATGCAGATCGAGCACGCCACGATTCCGCCCTACTTGCTCGCGCTTTATTCCATCCGGCCCGAGGCCGACGCGAACGACAAGCCGAAAAACGCCGACGCCATCCAGGTACTTCGGGTGATTGTCGTCGAAGAGATGCTGCACCTGACGCTGGCTGCCAATATTCTGAACGCAGTCGGTGGAAAGCCCGATCTCGCGGCCCCCGGTTTTGTACCGCTCTATCCCGCAAGCCTGCCCGATGGGGAGAACGACTTTAAGGTTGACTTGCAGCCATTTTCGCCAGCCGCCATTGAGACTTTCCTGAAAATCGAACGCCCCGGTAAAGCTCCCGAGGGCAAGAAACTGATCTCGCGGCACCGCGACCGCCGCTCTGCCCTTGGAATATGTCCGGGCGAAGTGGACCTCCACTATTACAGCATCGGCGAGTTCTACGACGAGGTCCGGCGCGGCATTCTCTATTTATCCGACAAGCTGGGAACCAAGCTGTTCTGCGGCAACACCAACTGGCAGGCTACAGGCAAGTATTATTATTCCGGCGGAGGCGAGCTGTTCGCCGTCACCAATCTTGACACCGCCGTTGCCGCGATCGATCTGATCATTCAGCAAGGCGAAGGATCTGACCCCAGCATGTACACCCAAGAGGGCGAGTTGGCGCACGATTTTCGCTTCGAGCAGCTGAAGTTTGGACGCTACTATAAGGAGGGTGATCCACCCTACGACCCCGCTAACCCTGACGGGACAGGCCCAAAAGGCGGAGTTATCAACCTCGATTGGAATGCAGTCTTTCCACTCAAGAAGAACGCCAAATTAAGCGGTTACGCCAATGCACCGGACCTTCACGAGGCGGCGGTCGCTTTCAACCATGTATACGCCGACTTCCTGAAATTTCTCACGGAGGCCTACAACGGCAAACCGGAGTTGCTCCTCAAAGCCGTGCCGAGAATGTTCGAGCTTCGCAATAAAATCAACCAACTGATCCGCAATCCCATTCCCGGGATGCCGGGCGTGAATGCGGCTCCCACATTTGAGATGCCCGGCGAGGAGTGCGAATGAAAAACAAATTCGTAGCGTTTTCTGCGGAAATCACGGCATTCAAGCCCTACGAACTCAATGGAACCGGGCAAACGGATAACTACCTGAAGGCGGTCACCGATATCGTCGGCCAAGCCGTCCTGAACGAGTTGCTCGCTGCCTACGACAAACTGCAAGGCATCACGGTTCCAGAGGAACGAATCGAGAGATTGCGCGGGGAAATCTTCGGCGACGAGAAGCTCGGCCCCATTGCTCGGAACATCCTCAAGCTCTGGTACTCGGGAATCTGGTATGAGCTGCCGGTCGAATGGACTGATGCCTATGGCGCCCTCGATAACAACGTCACACATGTGATTAAGCCGGAATCCTATACCGAGGGTTTGTTGTGGCTCGCCATCGGAGCCAATCCCCCCGGGGCCAAAGCACCGGGATATGGCTCCTGGCATGAGCCCCCGAACATTCCGCCGGTGCCCGGCATGCCGTAACGAAAACTGAAAGGAGACGATTCAATCCATGAGCACCAAGAAGCCGTTGTTCGATCCCAAGAAAGTGCCTCTCGGCATCACCCCGACGCTCTGGTGGAATGACGACTTTATCTCTATCGACATCGGCATTCCCTTCGGCCAGTGCGTGAGCGAAATGGCCTATGCCAAATTCGAAGGCTGCAGCGTCGGCCACAAGTACCCCAGCGACCCTGCCGTCCTGAAGCCCGCCCTTGAACTGCGGGGTCTCCGCGTGTCGGAGCCCTGGGTCAGCACATATTTCACCATCGGCATGAAGAAACCGACGATCGAGATGTTCCGCCGGCAAATGCACTTCCTCGAGCAAATGGGATCGACGGACATGGTGATTGCAGAGTTCGGCCAGGCTGTAAATCCGCTGCCCGTCCCGGTGTTCGACGACCGCCCCATCTTTGACGACAAACAGTGGGACGAACTTTGTGCAGGTCTCAACGAGTTGGGCAGGATGTCGAATGAGAAAGGAATGCGCCTCTGTTATCACCCCCACATGGGAACCGGCGTGATGTACAAAGACGACATCGATCGACTGATGGCGGGTACCGACCCTCACCTGGTCCATCTTCTGTTCGATAGCGGGCACCTGGAATTCGCCGGCGTCAAAGCGAGTGTGATTGCGCAGCAATACGGCCACCGCATCAAGCACATTCACCTGAAGAATGTCCGAGCAGCAATCGTCGCCCAGGCTAAAGCCCAGCACTTCTCCTTTCAAGACTCAATTGAAGCGGGCGTTTTCACCGTGCCGGGAGATCCTACGGGCGCAATCGATTACGATCCCATTTTCGAGGAATTAGTTGCAGCGAAGTTCGAGGGGTGGCTGGTGATTGAGGCCGAACAGGATCCCGCAAAGGCCAATCCCTTGGAATATGCCAAGATGGCGCGGCGTTTCCTTAAGGAAAAACTAGGATACTAAACATGGCGAATTCTTCCTCCCCGGACATTTGCTTTAGCTTTTTCATGTTTACCGCCGATCTCCAGCCGGACAATCCGGCATACACGAAGGTGGTGATCGGCCACATCAAGTACCTCAAAGATCACGGATATACGGGATTCGATCTTCCTATCGCTCCCACCGCGCAGGACCACCGGATCGAGGTCCAAAACTACCAAAAGCTGCGGGATGCCTTCGATGCGGCGGGCTTGACTGATGTCCACTTCACCACCAATGTGGGCGCGACGCGGACCTTCGACCCGTCTTCTATGTACACCCAGCAGCGTGACATCGCCCTCGCCTACCTGAAATCACGGGTGGATATCACGAAAGCCTTGCGCGGGGACGTTATGGCGGGCCCGATTATCACTCCCTACGGCATCTTCCCTACCTCGGACTCCAACCAGCCGATTTGGAGCGATGCGCTGCAGGATTGGGCCAAGGTTCGCTATCACAATGCGTTACCGGTCTTCAAACAGCTCGGCGGCTACGCGGCAAGCCAGGGCGTTAAACTGGCGATCGAACCCGTCGACCACTGGGAGACCGCTCCGCCCAACCTGGTGCGCGAAGTCGTCGATTTCACGGAGCAGGTGGCAAACGAGTCCGTCGGAGTGTGCATCGATAGCGCTCACGTTGTGCTGGGAAGCGACGGTCCCCCGGCCTTCACGGACGAGGTCAAGCGAGTTCTGGCCAAGAGGGTCTTACATTATGTCCACATCTCGGCTCCCGACCGGGGCGCAGTACATGAAAGCTGGATTCCTTGGAAGACTTTCCTGACCCCCATCTGTGCAGGAGCCTACAAGGGGCCTTTCCTGGTCGAGGTTTTCAACGCCATCCCGGTTTTCCTGAACTCTTTGCGTCTGGCAAGGCGAAAGTTTTGGATCCCCGGCGAAGATGCCCCGGAACCGGGTCGCCCGTCTGCCTACACGATTGCAGAAAAAGCACTTGCGGCAGTGCATGCAGAGCTTGGCGCCGCCGGCTGTGCTTAACGAAGATCCAGCATGAAGGTAAGTTTGTCAACTTTAACGTGAGATACGCGAAAGGGTAACTTATGCCCAACCCTACGGATGTCACCCGATTTGGGGACCAGAAACTCAGCACGAACAGCGTGAGCTCCTACCGAGCTGCCTCGACCCACCACGCAACCGGTGACAGGCTGGGACCGCTGCGGGATTTGCCCGGATTCTGGCAAGGTACCGGCTTCAGCCTGATCGCCCGCCCGAACTTCTCGGGTGGCAATAAGAACGGTATCTTCCTGGAATTAAACCTTTTAGGCGAAACGCTGGAGTTCACCGCCATCGGGTCGCCGGTCTTCAACCGTGGTAGCCTACAGGACGATATTGCCATCTACGGACTCACTTACCTCCACCGGGTCATCGACCTCACTACGGGGGGCGCACTCCATATCGAGCCCGGAC
>JBELAJ010000178.1:0-14971 GCA_049508935.1 Terriglobia bacterium
ACCCGGCCACCCCAGAATCTTCGTCCAGTCGTTGTCTCTCACACCTCCCAGTCTAACGAGAAACCCCGTTCGCTGAAAACCCCGTCAATCGCCCTCTATGCCAAATTCCTGCGCAGAGCCAGTAATTCATGCTGATTCACCGGACCGGCCGTTCCCACGTTGGGCAGACGCCCTGTACGATTTAAACAACTGGACCAGGCGCTCTGCTTGTACCAGCGACTGCTGGATGGCTCCGCGATAGCCTTGCGCATCACCGTCAACCAGGAGGGCCAATTCAAGTGTTCCGCGCAGGGAAGTTAAGGTCTGGCTCATTTGATGGAGAAAGGTGCGCGTCGGATCATTCTCCTGGAGCGATGTAACTGAAGAGTCATGACCGATCGGGGCGGGGATGGGTACGCGAGTGGACAAGGCAGGCAGGGTGTCGGCGTATTCAAGGTTTCGCCATTCCTCTTGATTAAGTCTCGCCGGAGGTTCCATGCTTTTCATTCCGTTTTCTCCCTTGTCCCCAACACATAACCGACGTTCCGGACGGTGTGAATGAGTTTGTGTTCAAAGCCCTGATCCAGCTTCTTGCGCAAGTAATTGATGTAAACATCCACGACGTTCGTCATCGTGTCGAAGGAGAAATTCCAGACATGCTCGATAATCATGGCACGGGTCACCGTTCGGCCGGTGTTGCGCATCAGGTACTCGAGCAAGGCGAATTCGCGCGGCGTAAGATCGATGCGCCGGCCCGCCCGCCTCACCAACCGCTCGGCGCGATCCAATTCCAGATCGTCGACCCGCAGGATGATGTCAAGCGAGCTCGGATTGCGCCGCAGTAAGGCTCGCACGCGCGCGGACAGCTCGCTGAAGGAGAACGGCTTCGCTAAATAGTCGTCCGCCCCTAAGTCCAAGCCCTTGACGCGATCCTCGACGCGCGCGCGACCGGAAAGAATCAACACGGGAGGGGAAGGCTTTCGACTGCGAATCTGCTTCAGTACTTCCAGGCCGTCGACTTTGGGAAGCACCAAATCCAGGATGATCAAGTCAAAGCTGGCTGCTTCAATGAGCACCTGGGCTTCCTCGCCGTCTCCCGCTACATCCACGGCATATTGTTCTGATTCCAGGCCTCGCTTTACGAAGCTAGCTACGGCTTTGTCGTCTTCAACAACCAGAATACGCATGTTCTGTGCCTCGGGGCCGCTCACAATTCACTAATTCAACCTTTCTCTCCGACCCCATTCTCATTAATCATTCCTTACATCGGCGGGAAGACAGGGGAGGATTAAGAGAAGATTAAATTGAGGCTGAATTGGACGGGTTGATTAAGGTCAAGATTAAAGCCGTGCGGTTCAAAATCCGATTTTCATCATGAGGGGAGTACGCACCTCGACGGCGCCCGCTCGAAGAGCATCCTGCAGGCTCTGAGGAGGCGCCGGCACGGAAGCCGCCCATGTTTGAGCCTTACTTACCCAAGGTGCTGGTGGTTGATGACGAAGCGCCGGTCTGTGAATTCCTGAAGGTGGCGATCGCCCCAAAGGCTTCGAGCGTGGCCGTGGCAGAAAACGCCGCCACGGCTCTCGAAGCCATCGAGCGGGGGAACTTCGATATCATTCTGTGTGATATTTACATGCCGGGATGTTCCGGCATGGAACTTTTGTCGCTGGCGCGGCAGTCAAAATGGGATGTAGCGTTCATACTGACCACTGGCAGAGTCCACGTCAATCAAATCATCGAAGCCCTGCACCTGGGGGCCAGCGATTTTCTTCTGAAGCCTTTTACGCTCGAGACTTTAGACCAGTCGATCTCCCGCGCCTTCCGTCTGCTGGAAAGGGAGCGCGAAGCCCGCGCCTACCGCACCTCGCTTGAAGCCAGCATCGAGCGGCGCACGCGCGATTTAATGCGGGCTTTGCACGAAGTCGAGGGGAATTATCAGACGACTCTCGAGGCGCTGGTGCTTGCGCTGGACGCGCGCGAGCATGAAACCTACGCGCATTCACTGCGGGTCCGGGCCTATACACTGCATCTGGCCCGCCTGGTCAGTTATCCGTTGGCGCTCGTGCCGGCACTCGGTCACGCCGCGCTCTTGCACGATATTGGAAAAATCGCCGTGGCGGACGCCATTCTGCTGAAGCCTGGAAAGCTCACAGAGGAAGAATGGGTCCAGATGCGCCGGCATGTTATGGCTGGAGTTCAGATCCTGAACCGGATCCCGTTCCTTAAGCCCTGCGCGCCCATCGTGGAGTATCACCACGAACGATACGACGGAAAGGGATATCCGCACGGGGTGGCTGGAGAGCGAATCCCGCTGGGCTCGCGATTGTTCGCCTTGGCCGACACGCTGGATGCCATGACCTCCGACCGGGCCTATCGAAAAGCGATGGGGTTTTCAGAGGTCCGCGCCGAAGTCGCACGTCAGCAGGGCACACAATTCGATCCCCAAGTGGCGGAGCTTTTTCTCAAAGTGCCGGAAACGGCGTGGTTTCAAATCCGGGACTCCGTCGAGAATCGGACCACTGATTGAAAAGGCCGTGGTACTGGCTGGTGTTTAGTGCGGCTTATTCATCGGAGGCGCCCACCCACAGATTACCGGCGGGCTGGGTGCTGATCTAAAGGTCAGCGCTACAGGTCAACGCAATTCCCGCACGCAAGACTAACCACCCGGCTCCGGGGCCAGCCACTAGCCACTTTCTTCCAGCAGTTCTTTCCGCTTATGTTTGGGGGGTTTGTGTTTGAGGCTGTCATGACGCCGGGTCGGCGGCGGAGACCCGATGTCTCGACGCGCCCGCCGCTTAACTTCCTTGCTGGCTTGGAACTGCTGATGCTTCCTTGGACTCATCAAACGTCGTCCGCTAACCGAATGGCTGATGGGCCTTGCTAGTCCATTCTAGCATGCACTCTCTTTCCTATTCAGCTACCTTCTGCGCCGTCATCTGCGTCTCGAGTGCAGGGGCGACCAGGCATACCAGCCGTTAGTACGGAAGCGCGACCTGGCAGGTGGGATTACAGACCAGCAGATGCCGAGGCAGTCCCTATGAAGGCACTTCGAAAACGAAAGGCAAACGGTTGACAAAAAAGGCCCGGACGAAGCGTCAGTACTGAACTTCGCATGTCATGTGGTTTGTTGGACGGGACGCAGTTGCTGTGGCGGAAGTGTGTCGGAATCGAACCGACCGTCCCGATGTAATCGGGACCGCAGGATTTGAAGTCCCGGACGGACACCAGCCCGCATGCACTTCCGCACTGATACTAAATAACTTCTTTTGTAACGTCAACCGTGCTTTCCTCGACTGTAGTGAAAACCGTAGGTAGTAATTTTGTCGTCTCGGCTTCTTGGCCGCGATTCTGGGTGAGGGCGCGCCGCCTGCCGCGCAGGACAGCCCAAATATTCAACGCATGTTAGCGATTTACTTGGGGATTTCCCAGATTGGCGGCGCTTCCAAGTCTACAAATCCTCAGCGACCTCCGCGAGCGCTGAGGGAATCGTATATACCTGGCCGCGAGTGCATTGGTGTACGTCCCACACTCTGCGGCGAAATAAAGCCCCGTCAATCCATTCCAAATTGACTCGCGCAATTCCGCATTGTCATTCCCCATGCACGGGACTACAATGGCCTTCCCGCGAACCACCAGCGTCATGATAAGAACGATCATTCCTCATATTGATTTCAAGGAAGGAGAAAACATGGAGCGACGTGATTTCATAAAGGCAAGCGCCCTTGCGCTTGCCGCAGGACCATTCCTGGGCAAAGCGAAGGGAGCCAACGACCGCATCCGTGTCGGCCAGATTGGCTTGGGCGGCCGTGGTAAATACGAATTCGAAGTCTGCATGCAGAATGACGGCTGCCAGATTGCGGCTGTGGCAGACGTCTATAAACCGTTTGTGGATTTGGCAGTGCGAAGACTTGATGGCAAGGCTGAAGGCTATGCCGATTTTCGCAGAATCCTTGACCGGAAAGACATCGACGCGGTCTTCGTTTCTACGCCGGATCATTGGCATGCGATTGCCAGTATTATGGCCTGCCAGGCGGGCAAACATGTTTATTGCGAAAAGCCGCTCTCCCACACCATCGAGGAAGGCCGCAGGATGGTGGACGCGGCGCGCCGCTACAATCGAGTGTTCCAGACGGGAAGCCAGCAGCGCTCGGCGCCCCACTATGCCAAGGTCGTGGGTCTTATTCGCAACGGCTACATCGGCAGTGTGGCGATGGTTGAATGCTGGAACATGATGAACGAGTTTCCCGAAGGGCAGGGCAACCCCCCGGACAGCGACCCGCCGCCTGGCCTCGACTGGGACATGTTTCTCGGTCCGGCGCCCAAACGCCCCTATAACCGTAATCGCTATCTCTACACGTTTCGCCAATTCTGGGATTACGCGGGAAGCATGATGGCGGATTGGGGAGCTCATCACATCGACATTATTCACTGGGCCATGGGAGTTGACGCGCCCCTGAGCGCCACGGCGGTGGGCGGGAAATTCGTGATGAAGGACGACCGGGAAACCCCGGACACCTTCATGGGCGATTTCGAATACCCGGGTTTTACAGCTCGCTATACCTATCGTTATACCAACGCGCAGCCGCTTTTCGAGCGGCCCTACGGTATCGCCTTCTATGGCACACTCGGAACACTGGTAGTTGACCGCGGCAGCTACGCCATTTACCCCGAGATGCGTCCTGAAACCTATCACACAACTCAGGACTTCATCGGCAACTATGTAACCAGTTGGGAAGAAGCGCTCCCGCATCCCAATGCCAAGCCACGTACGCCACCGTTGCGGCAAATTGCAGGTCCCAGCCGGCCCCTCTGCGAGAGGATGGAAGAAACGGGCATCTCAATTGACCCCAGCTCGCAGATCGCCCACGTCCAGAATTTCTTCGATTGCGTTCGATCCGGGCAGCGTCCGGCCGCCGATGTCGAAATCGGCTACAAGTCCATTACAGCTTGCCACCTCGGGGTTATAGCCTATAAAACCAAACGTACCATCCACTGGGATGCTCAAAAAGAGAGGATCATCGGAGACGACGAAGCCCAGAAGCTGACCTGCAAGCAATACCGGTCGCCCTGGCTGCTGCCCACAGTGTGAGCACCAGCCCGGTGCACCAGAACCCCCGGTTTTGGGTCCGCGCTGCCCGGATCGCTAAAGCGGCAGAGCTTTAAGGTCCTTCAACGGTTTTGTGATCTGACTTTCGAGGGCGCTCTACGTCCTCACCAACCCGTCACGCGGCAGCACGCGACAGATCACTCGCCTCGCGCGTCCCGGACCTCCTGCACCGCAGGGCTTTGCCGCAATAGCCGCGTATGTATTGACTTGCCCGCGGCCGCGGTCTAACATGACCTTCAAGGGCTGGTTCCCATATCATGATCGGCCAGACGGTGTCGCACTATCGCGTCCTCGAGAAGCTCGGCGGCGGTGGCATGGGGGTGGTCTACAAGGCCGAGGACCTCAAGCTTCATCGCTTTGCGGCTCTCAAGTTCCTGCCGGAGGGGCTTGCCCGGGACCCGCAGGCTCTCGAACGCTTCCAGCGCGAAGCCCAAGCGGCCTCCGCGCTCGATCACCCCAACATCTGCACGATTTACGAGATCGGCGAGCACGAAGGTCAACCCTTCATAGCCATGCAGTATCTCGAGGGACAGACGCTGAAGCATCGCATCGGCGTAGGGACGGTTCGCGAACCGCCCCTACGTTTGGACACGCTGTTGGAGCTGGCCATACAGATTGCGGATGGGCTGGACGCGGCGCACGCGAAGGGCATTATTCATCGCGACATCAAGCCGGCGAACATCTTCCTGACGCAGCGCGGCCAGGCGAAGATTGTGGATTTCGGTCTCGCCAAGCTAACTGTAGGGACGGGGCTTGCCCCGCCCAGGGCACCCCAAGGGGCGCCCCTAGAGGACACGCCTACGGCTACGGTGGATCCGGCGCCGCTCACCGGTGCGGGTGTGGCCATGGGCACGGTGGCGTACATGTCGCCGGAGCAGGCGCGGGGCGAGGAAGTCGATACTCGCACCGACCTGTTCGGCTTTGGGGCAGTGCTCTACGAGATGGCCACGGGGCAGCAGGCGTTTTCCGGCGCCACCACGGCGGTGATTCATGACGCGATTCTGAATCGAGCCCCGGCGGCGGTAAGCTCCTTGAACCCCAGCCTGCCCGCCAAGCTGGAAGAGATCGTCTCCAAGGCTCTGGAAAAGGACCGCGACCTGCGCTACCAGCATGCCTCAGATATTCGAACCGATCTCAAGCGCTTGAAGCGGGACACGGATTCCGGACGTGGCGCGGGCGTCCCGCCCGCGGTCGCGGGAGCGTCTCGCTCCCGCCAGGAAGAAGAGCACGGGCGGGACGCCCGTGCCACGGCGGGCGAGACGCCCTCACCACAGAGTGAGCCCGCTCCGGAACCGACGTCGGATTCGTTAGTCATCGCCGGTCTCATCAAGCGGCACAAAACGGGTCTGCTCGCGACGGTGGTCGTGCTGGCGGTGATCGCGGCGGGACTGGCGGCAGCTTGGTTCCTGGCTCACCGTCCTCCCCAGCTTTCCGCCGAACTCAAGCAGCAGCGCCTGACGTTCAATTCCAGCGATGACCCTGTCCAAGGTGGCGCGATTTCACCCGACGGCAAGTACCTCGCTTATTCCGACTCGGCCGGGATTCACGTTAAGCTGCTTTCGAGAGGGGAAGAACGGCTCGTCCCTCGGCCTACAGGAGTTCCCGCCAGCGCCTACTGGTCTGTCGATTCGTGGTATCCCGACGGCACCCAGTTGCTCGCTGACGCGGCGGGACCGGGCGCACAGCACAGTATGTGGACCGTCTCGGTGCTGGGACAATCTGCGCACGAACTCCGCGAGGGCGCCATAGGCTGGGAGGCGTCGCCAGACGGGACGCACATTGCTTTCAGCCCAACTGGAGCCTCGGATTACCTTCGCGAAATCTGGGTTATGGGTAGCCAGGGCGACAACCCGCGAAAGCTGCTCACGCTGGGAGAGAATGAATCGTTCGGCGGTGGGCACTGGTCACCGGATGGACAGCGCCTGGCCTATATCAGGCAGCAGCGCACTCCCCAGCAGTCGGAGGCGATGGAAACCTGCGACCTGAACGGGATGAACCGGACCGTGGTTATGTCGGATCCGCAGGCACGGCTGGAGGATTTTTGCTGGCTTCCGGACGGGCGGATCGTCTATTCGCAAGAGGAATCTGTGGGCACGTTTGAGGCTAATCTTTGGCAAATCGGCATTGACGCCCACACAGGCGCACCGACCGGTAAACCAAAACGCATGACCCAGTGGGCCGGAGCTGACCTTTATGGATTGAGCGCCAGCGCGGACGGAAAGCGTCTGGTGCTCCAGAAGTCGACGCAGCAGTTTCAGATTTACCTGGGCGAACTCGGCGAGGCGGGGGCGCGCATGAATCCCCCTCGCCGGCTGACTAATGACGAGGCCTACGATTTTCCCGCAGCATGGACGGCCGACAGCAAAGTGGTACTGCTCGTAAAATACCGTGATGGCAAATGGGGCCTTTTCAAGCAGGAAATCAGCCAGGACACAGCCGAGCCTGTGGTCACAGGGCCTCTAGACGTCAGGACCGTGCGCCTCAGCTCCAACGGCGCCTGGATTCTCTACACGGAGTTTCCGAAAACGACCATTGACCCCTCCGCTCCGATCCGCCTGATGCGCATTCCTGTGAGCGGTGGAGTGCCTGAGCTTGTGCTGGAGATGCGGAATAGTCCGAACTGGGGCGTCTTCGATTGCGCTCGCGCCCCGGCAACCCTCTGCGTGATCGGCGAGGTGAGCCAGGATGAGAGAGAGTTGACGCTTACGGCGTTCGATCCTCTGAAGGGCAGAGGCAAGGTGCTCAGGACTTTTGCGAAAGACCCCCAGATTAACTACCTCGGGGCGAGGCTCTCTCCTGATGGATCGACGTTTGCGATTTCGAGAAGTGGCGAGGCAGAGATTCACATTCGCCTTCTTTCTCTCTCGGGTGGCTCTGACCGCGAAATCACCGTGAAGGGTTGGCTGAACCTTGCAGGCCTTGACTGGTCGCCTGACGGAAAAGGGCTTTACTGCGGGTCCGCCTCGGCCCAAGGCCACACGCTTCTCTACGTCAACTTAGAGGGGAATGCCCGGGTGCTGTGGCAGTACAAGGGACCGGGTAGCCAAATTTGGGGCGTACCCTCACCGGACGGTCACCACATTGCCACGCTGTTCGAAAGCTTCAACAGCAATGTCTGGATGCTGGAAGGCTTCTGAGAACGGAGGATCAGCGATGATCGTCGATATCGTAACTCATGAGGTTTCGCCCGGCATTACCGCCATCAGCTTCACGGGCCGCTTAGTCCTCGGCAACCGGCTGACCGATGTCGAGCATGCGATCCGGGAGACGATCAAGCAGGGATCGAGGAAGCTGGTGCTGGATTTCAGCCGGCTGAGCTTTATGGATAGCGCTGGAATCGGCTTGCTGGCCATGTGCGTCGCCATCATGGAGCGTGAGGGCGGGAAATTGCTCGTGGCCGGCGCCACCGGCCACGTGGCAGAATTGCTCGAGCTGACCCATCTCAATCGCCTTGTGGGGATGTACCCGGACGCCGCCTCGGCCCACCGCGCCTTGGCGGAGTTGCCGCCGGCACCACAGGCGTAGTTGGGATTTAAGGTTGTAGTGCGTACCCGCCAGTAACAGCGTGTTCTTACCATGCAATCGCTAGAAGACTCGCCGCCAACGCTGAGCCTATGGGGCTCTTGCGCTTCCCAGCCCACGTCTTGCCGATTTCCGGTCAGAGCGTTTGGGATAGACTCTACCCAGCTCGAAAGAACCAGTTAAAATCGGCTGCTTTGCTGGCGCCTGGTGCTTCAGGTACAATCCCTTCGCCTGCCAGGCGCGGCGTTTCGAACATCTCCTGGGCGGGCACTGCGGAAGGTGAATCATGCGCTGCATTTATCTGTTTTTTCTTTGTGCCACTATCGGTTGCGCTCAAGAGGCCGTTCCGGTACAGATCCAGATAACGGCTGGCGCCCCGGTCCACACCATGCGCGGTGGGATCGGCGCCTCCTTTCACGTTATCTCGACTGAATTACCCGGCAGGAAAACGAACGGCGATTCCTGGTCGGGGAGCGCCTGGGGCGCCAATCCGAGGCCTGACGACGACCGGCACTGGCAGGAATTGTTCAAACATGCGGAATGGCTCGGCATGGATTGGTGCCGCGTCGAGCTTGAACAACGCATTTATGAGCCGAAACGTGGCGGCTTTGACTGGGACAACCCGGAGATGCAGGTGTTGTATCGCATCCTGGATTGGGCTGACCGGCGTGGCGTGGACGTTTTTCTGCAGCAAATGTGGGGCGACGTCGCCTGGAACGCGTATCCCGGCAATGCGGGAGACCCCGTCAAGCGGCTGCGCAGCGCGCCGTATTCGATTCCGGATTGGGCTCACGGACTTGGGGAACTGGTTCAACACTTGGTTCAGGTGAAGGGGTATAAGTGCATCCGTTGGGTGTCGGTCTCGAACGAGCCCGGCCACGACGATTTCTCCTGGTGGCAGGATTCCAACATGAAGTCGGCTCCCTTCATACCTGGTTTGAAAGCGGTTCGGGAGGAGTTCGATCGCCGCGGTCTGACTGTGCCTATTTCCGGACCCGACTGGACCGATCTACCCGACCTCAATCCTGCCGAAGTGGATTTCGATGGTTATGTCGGTGCTTACGACCTGCACTCCTATAACGCAGTCATGGACTCCATGGACGGCAGCTACAACCTCACTGAGGCTGAGCGGCGGATGGCGCGCTGGGCCCGCTGGGCTCATGCCAGGAACAAACCGCTTTTCCTTTCCGAATTCGGCACCATGGCGTTCGGTTGGGGCCACGAGGATGCAGGTCCGGCCTGCTACCAATCCGGCTTGAAGAACGCTTCTCTGATTGTGCGTGGCATCAATGCCGGCGTGGACGGCTTCAATCGCTGGAGCTTTACCAACCGCGGAGATTTGGACGGCCAGTGGCAACTCGTACGAACCTGGGATATCGATCACAATCGGCTACTCGATGCTTTCACGCCACAGCCCAACGCGTACTACCAGTTCGCCATGCTTTCACGTTTCCTGCCCAAGCATTCGGGCGTGCTCGCCACCCGCGTCGAGGAGCCTTTTACTACAAGGGATCGGAAGCTGGTGGCCACCGCTCTGCGCACGCCCAAAGGCAACCTCACGGTGGTGGTGGTGAACGAAAGCCATCGGGCCGCCGACGCCACTATCGAATTCGAGCAACTGCCCAGCCGGATGCGGCTCGTGCGCTACTCGCTCAGCAAGGATGCGGAGGACAAGGCTGACGTGAAACTTCGACCGGAGCGCAGCCTGGAAGTCAGTAAGAATCTGTCCGACCGCATCCCACCCATGAGCATCGTGGTCTACTCGACGTTCCGCCTGAATCCCGAAGATCCGGGCCTGATCACAGAAGAGTAGACATCACGAGTCTGTGTATGCTGTCTAGCTCATGGTCACGGCAGAGCGTGGCGCCGTCCATGGAATTAGAGATGCGGCTTGAACCACGAACGAGACTGCTAGTGTGGCCTATCTTGGCCGGCCTGATTTGGCTTGCCCTGGCCCGGCTTGGTGCACGCTTTCTGGGAACGTTTTGACGCCTCGGTGACCTTCTTGAAACCGCGCCTGCAAACTTGGAGCTACCGACTGAAGACCACGAATCTGGCGGAAGGCTTCTTCCGCAACCTGCGGAGGTTCTTGGGCCGCTTCCCCGGTTTCATGAGTCCCGAACACTGCGACCGCGCCTTGGGACTTTACCTGTTAGGCGCGGAGACGAATTGACCGGAGATGCCTAATCATTTTCAGGACGGCCTGTTGACAGCGCCCAAGGCCCGTGCCCTCTTGACATTCCCTTATTAGCGTGGGATTTTGGGGTGGTGCCGGCCAACCGAGTGTTCGACCCGGGCGGCCTGGGTGATTGCGGCGGCCTCGCAAGGTGACAGTGGTCTGGTACCAATGGGCTATGGATAACTGGCGTATTCCGATGGGTAAATGTAAGCGTGGTAGACTGTAGATCGTCGGTCAGTACCCGCTGAAAAACCGACGTAGGCAGGTTCATGGACGAGAAAATGTTAACGACGGGGAGTACTCTGACGTTGTCGGCCGTTACCAATGAAACGCCGGTCGAAGCCCCGGAGTTGTCGGTCATTGTGCCAACGTTCAATGAACGAGACAATGTAGCGGAAGTTGTCGAGAGGCTTGAGGCGTGCTTAGGGGGAAACGGTTGGGAAGTCATATTCGTCGATGACGATTCGCCTGACGGAACGGCTGCCGTGGTCCGCGAAATCGCCCGCAAAAACCCACGCGTGCGCTGCCTTCAGCGAATTGGCAGGAGGGGCCTCTCCTCGGCCTGTGTGGAAGGAATGCTGGCAAGCTCGGCGCCCTATCTCGCGGTTATGGACGCGGACGGTCAGCATGACGAGGCTGTATTACTGCGCATGCTCGGGATCTTGAAGGCGGGAGACACCGACATTGTCGTTGGAAGCCGATACACAGACGGGGGTGGGATCGGCAGTTTGACGGCGTCTCGGGCGGAGATGAGTCGATTTGCGACCCGACTGAGTCGCACTGTAATCGGGCAGAGCCTCTCCGATCCCATGAGCGGCTTTTTTGCATTGCGCCGCGATGTTTTGGACCTCGCGGTCCGGGATCTTTCCAATATCGGATTCAAAATACTGTTGGACATAGTCGCCTCATCGCCGCGGCCACTGCGCTTACGCGAAACGCCCTACACATTTCGTACTCGGCACGCTGGTGAAAGCAAATTGGACAGTCAGGCGATGTGGGGCTACGTCATGTTGCTGGCGGACAAGCTCATCGGCCACATCGTACCGGTTCGTTTCGTGTCCTTCGCTTTGGTGGGTTCGGCCGGTGTGTTCGTCCACTTCGCAGTCCTGTCAACGGTGTTCAGGGTCTTGGCTGCCCCTTTCCGTGTCGGTCAAGCCACCGCTACGATTGCGGCAATGGTGTGCAATTTCGCGCTGAACAACGTACTAACGTACAGGGACATGCGGCTGAAGGGTTGGCAATGGCTAAAGGGCCTGATCTCATTTGGACTCTCTTGCTCCCTGGGTGCTCTTGCCAACGTGGGCATTGCGTCCTATCTCTTCAAGCGCGACACATCCTGGGCGCTGGCCGCCTTGGCAGGCATCGCGGTGGGGGCAGTTTGGAACTATGCCGTGACGTCTTTCTATACGTGGAGCAAAGAAGGGCGGGGCCCTCGAAATTAGTGCTTCGCGCTGCCGGAAAAGCCGCAGACATTGAGCCTCGGAGCCTGAGTCGCACCGAGCTGAGCAAGGGCCCCTCCATCGTTTCACCTTCCACGAACTGGCAGAGCTTGCGCATCGATTCGAATCTGCGTGCCGGCATTTGCAAGCCAGCCAGAGTTGACCGAACCCCGGGTCGGAGGAAAAGAGCAAGCGCCCCTCGGTTCGGTGGAAGGGAAACCCAGCGTGGGCAGTTACGGACATTGACCTCCCCTTCTGCCTAACATCGGACGCCTCCCGGAAGAACAGGCCGACGGACGAGATTTGATCAGAAGCCGCCAGAATTAACGTTCAGCCTTCGTAACGAAACGCAAAGCAAAATTCCTTTCCTTGCTTCGCGGCCGCGGGAGACTTTGCGCCTCTGCGTGAACGCTCATGTCATGAGGTCAGGGCACGGTCGCCGAAACTTTACTGGAATCCGTGCTCAGCGTACCACTCGAGCTGACGGCAGTGACCATATAAATGAAACGCTCCAGCGTGCGACGGACCCCGCCGTCCCGTGCTGACTTGCCGTTGCGCTTACCTTGTGATGCCATCATCCCCCGGGTCAGAACCCCACTCTCAGTGTCGCGCTCAACGGTACTGAGTATAAGAGGGAGGGTTCACTGAAGAAAAGTCGGAAGCGGTTCACCGGACGGGTGCAGTCGGCCAGGCCGGTCACGAAATCTACCGCGGCCCCGGAAAATGATCTGGAGGATCTGGGCTTCCGCAATTGACTGGAGGTCGGTTACGTTGGAGCCATCTCTGCGCAAGAGAACTGACCAGGCGCAACGTTTGGTTGGCTACTGTCGCAAGCCACGCCGCTTGTCCGATCGACTGCTGTCGCGAAGTCTTCCACATTGACAAAAACATATGGGTGTGTCGATGGATCATTTTGGAGAAACGCATGACCTCTGCCCAAATGGCGTGGGGCAAAGGCCATGCGTCGAAATGCCGACATGAAAATCTCAGGCGTTAGGGCTAGGGCACGGTGACTGAAGTCTCAGTCGAGTCCGCGCTCTGACTATCACTCGAGCTTACAGCGGTGACCACATAGTAGTAAGTCTGGCCGGCTGTCACACTCGAGTCGGTGAAGGTGGTCCCGGTAACCGGCGAGGAGTTCAGTGGCGTCGAGCTCTCTCCCCCTGAAGTGGTTCCCCGATAAACGTTGTAGCCCATGACTCCGGAGCTCGAGCTGCCGCTCCAGGACAGCATCACGTCGTTGGTTCCTGTGCCCGAGAGTGTAACGGACTGCGGGCTGCCGGTGGCGTTGTCCGTGATGCTAAGCGTGGCCGTGAATGAACCGGCGGCAGCAGGGGTGAAGGCCACCTCGACGGTACACGCGCCGCCCGCCGCCAGCGAACTGCCGCAGGTGTCTGCAACCTCGCCAAAGTCGCTGGCGTTAGTGCCCGCGATCGTAAGGCTGCTAATAGTCATGGCCGCAGTACCCGTGTTGGTTAGCGTGACGGTCTGAGCCGAACTGGTAATGTCGTCGGGCTGGCTTCCGAATGAAAGGCTGGTGGATGAAAGGGTGACCGACGGAGTGGAGCCAGTCCCTCCCCCCCCACCAGCGCTCGCCCCCGTTCCCGCGAGGGCAACCGATTGTGGGCTCCCGGTCGCGTTGTCCGTGAAGGTGAGTGTCGCGCTGAAAGACCCGCTGGCGGCAGGAGTGAAGGTAACGCTGATACTGCAACTGGCTCCCGCTGCGACGCTTGACCCGCAACTATTCGTTTCCGCGAAGTCGCTGGGATTTGTGCCCGCGATCGAGATAGCGGTGATACTTAAAGCGGCGTTACCGGAGTTACTCAATGTTACGGTCTGGGCCGAACTCGTAGTGGCGACGGTTTGGCTAGCAAAGGTGAGGCTGGATGGGGAAAGGCTAGCGACAGGGGCCGGGTCCGGGTCGGAAGTCGAGCCGGAGGCGGCTTTGAGCGCTACCATCTGCATCGTCCAACCGCTGTTCGCGGAGCCAGTCGCGGCATAGCTGCCCGCGCTGCTCGCCTGCTTGTCCTCGCTGAGATTCCCGTCGAGGGTGGAACGAGCATTGAAACCCGAACCCGCCGTGCAGGCCCCGTCCCCGACGCAGAAGCCGTAGATGATGTCGCCTGCTACCGAGGTCGCGGCATTGCCGCTGGAGGCCGTGCCGGCACTGCCCGAAGCGCCCGCCTCGGCATCAATAGGACTCGTGGGGTTAACGCCGGAGTATTCGGTAAGATAAGCTTCCAGGCAGCTGGAGGCGGCTGAGAGTGTGACAATTACCGTGTCCGGCCCCCCCTTGATATTACTGGCATAGTAAACACTGCTGAGGGCCCCACCGGGACTGCTCAATTGGGTTCCCACTTCGGCGAACGCGTTTCCTTGCGAGTCGGTGACGGAGGATACGGTGACACCGGCTTCGTAATCGAAGGCCACCAAAAGGACGTCGCCCGCCAGGGTGTTGGCCGGGAACGCGAGGGTCACAGAACTGGGGCTGCCGTGAGCTGCACCCGCAACCTCTTGCACATACGATGCCGCGGCCGAGGCTGTTATCGTCAACGTCAGGGTGGCGTTGCCTGTGCCGCTCGAATTAGCGGCGCTCAAGGTTACCGTGGCGTTGGCCGCTGCACTCGGGGTTCCGGAGATCAGTCCTGTGGCGCTATTCAGCGACAGTCCCGCCGGCAGTCCCGTGGCCCCGTAACTGGTCGGTGCGTTCGTTGCGGTGATTTGATAGGAGAATGAGGTTGCGAC
>JBELAJ010000179.1:0-18573 GCA_049508935.1 Terriglobia bacterium
ATCGCCAGGACCGGAGACATTAGGTGGGAGCCCTGCTCCTGAACATTTGCGTGGAGGATGTTGACGCGCTGTGGAACCGCGCGGTGGCTGCCGGCGTGAAGGTTGCCATGCCACTCGGCGACCAGTTCTGGGGCGACCGCTACGGCGTGGTGGTCGATCCTTTCGGCCACCGTTGGGCGCTCCTGTCTCATGTCGAGGACGTCGCGCCGGAGGAAATAAAGCGACGCCTGGACGCTGCCTTTGCACAGATGGCACAAAAGGCGAGCGCCTGACACGCGCGATGGTCAGCGCTAGGGATAACCGCCGTTTGCCTATGCAATACTGGCAGGGGCGGAAGTCCGAGTCATTCAGTAGGGGCGGTTCGCGAACCTCCCCTACCTCTTATTCGGGAAAGGGGCGAAATGGACCAAGTCAATCCCAAGAACATGATAGTTGGTTTTGACGTCGGCTCCACCACGGTGAAGTCCGTGGTGGTCGATAGCTCAAACGACCAGATCATCTGGAGTGACTACCAGCGCCATGACACGAAGCAGCCGGAAAAGTGCCTTGAGTTCCTGAATCGCATGGAAGCCGAGGCCGGCATCAAGGCGGGCGAAACCCGGATTTTTGTTACGGGGAGCGGAGGCGGCCCCATCGGCCAGCACATTGGGGCGAAATTCGTACAGGAAGTGAACGCGGTTTCGCTCGCTGTGGAAAAGCTGTACCCGGAATGCGGCTCGGTCGTCGAATTGGGCGGGCAGGACGCCAAGATCATCATCTTCAAGGAAGATCCCGAGACGGGCCGAAAGAAGAAGATCCCCTCCATGAACGACAAGTGCGCGGGAGGCACCGGCGCGGTTATCGACAAGATTAACGCCAAGTTGAGAATTCCCGCCCAAGACCTTTGCAACATGGGCTATGTTGGCCTGAAGCTGCACCCCGTCGCCGGCAAATGCGGGGTTTTTGCGGAGACCGACGTCAACGGCCTGCAAAAGAGCGGCGTGCCGCCCGACGAGCTTATGGCTTCACTCTTCGAGGCCATCATCCAGCAAAACCTGTCGGTACTCACGCGCGGCAACACGCTGCGCCCGGTGGTTCTCTTGCTGGGCGGGCCGAACACGTATATCAAGGGGATGAAGGACTGTTGGAAATTCAATATCCCCAAAGTCTGGGAAGAACGAAATTTCCCCCTGCCGCCAGACAAAGACCCGCAGGAATTGATCATGGTTCCGAACAACGCCCAGTACTTTGCCGCGCTCGGCTGCGTCCGCTTTGCAATGGATGAAGATCCTAACCTGGGCATTTATGCCGGTCGCGAGAAGCTCGAGTGGTACATCAACGTCGGACGCACGGAAGAGAAGAAGAAAAAAGGCGGTTCCGGCCTCTACAAAACTGAAGACGAACTCGCGGCATTCAAAGAACGCTACAGGCCGAAGAAATTCGTGCCGCAGCGCTTCCACCCCGGAGATCAGGTCCGCGCCTTCATGGGGATCGACGGCGGCTCGACTTCCACCAAAGCCGTCCTCGTCAACGAAGAGGGCGATGTGATGGTGAAGTGCTACCAGCTCTCGAAAGGCAATCCGCTGGAAGACACCATGGAGATGTTCTCGAACCTGCGCAAGCAGGTCGAGTCGCAAGGCGCATCGCTCGAATTGCTGGGCGTGGGCAGCACGGGTTACGCCAAGGACATCCTTAAGGACGTTTTAAACGCCGACGTGGCCCTGGTCGAAACCGTGGCGCACACCCAGGCGGCCTTGCATTTCTACTCGGATGCCGACGTCATCTGCGATGTGGGCGGCCAGGACATCAAGCTCATCATCCTCCAGGATGGCCGAGTTAAAGACTTCAAGCTGAATACGCAATGCTCAGCGGGGAACGGCTACTTCCTCCAGTCCACTTGTGTGGGATTCGGGCACGATGTTGTGCAATACGCCGATTTGGCCTTCAGCGCCAAGGCTATGCCTATGTTCGGCTACGGCTGCGCAGTCTTCATGCAGTCGGACATCGTAGATTTTCAACGACAGGGATGGAAACCGGAAGAAATCATGGCCGGCCTGGCCAACGTGCTGCCCAAGAACATCTGGCTCTACGTTTCGCAGATTCCGAACTTAGCGTCTCTGGGCAAGACGTTCATCTTGCAAGGCGGCACGCAGCACAACCTCGCGGCTGTGAAGGCGCAGGTGGATTTTATCGAGTCGCGCTTCAAGGATAAGGGACAGAAGCCGAACGTCATCGTCCACGAGCATTGCGGTGAGGCGGGCGCCATCGGCGCGGGCATCGAGGTGCGCCGGCTCTATCAAAACGGACATCGAACGAGTTTTATCGGCTTCGAAGCGGTCGACAAGATCACTTACGCGACGCATCGCAATGAGAACACGCGCTGCTACTTCTGCAAGAACAAGTGCATGAGAACGTTTATTGACGTGCAGATCGCGAGCGCGGACGAATCCTGGAAGAAGTCCAAAATCCCCATCCTGCCGGGCATCAAGCGCCTGATCGTGGGCAACAGTTGCGAGAAGGGCTTGGTGGAAGACGTTGCCGACATGCGCGAGATCAAGAAGGGACTGGATGCCGCCAAGAAAGACAACCCCAACATGGCGGAACTGGGCGCCAAGGCTCCGTTCAAATCTTACGCGCCCGAGCCGGTTGTGGACCCGTTGCCGAAGTTCGCGTTTACCGCAAAGCAGAAGAAGCGCATCGAGCTGATGAAAAAGCGCAAGGATCTGCGCATCGGCATTCCGCGCATCCTCAACATGTACTCCGTAAATCCGATCTTCAGCGCGTATTTCGAGGCGCTGGGGATTCCGGCCGAAAACATCGTCTATTCGGACTTCACGAACGAAAGCCTCTATAAAGAAGGGGCAAAGCGCGGCGCCATCGACCCATGCTTCCCCTCCAAGGTCGGCATCCCGCACGTTCATAACCTGCTCTATGTGGTCCACAAGAAGAAGCCGCTCGACATCATCTTCTGCCCCATGATTGATGACCTTCCGAGCGACCTTCCGTACGCGCAGTCGCACCGCTCGTGCCCGACCGTAGCCACCACGCCCGAATCCATCAAAGCTGCGTTCATTAAGGAAGGCGATATTTTCAAGGAGAACAATATCCTCTTTCTGGATACCTTCGTCAATCCGGGCAAGCCGGAGCTATTGGCCAAGCAGCTTTACGATCAGTTCGTTGACATCCTCGGCGTCTCGTGGGAAGAGAATCTGCGCGCCGTTCAGGCAGGCCTCAAGGCGCAGGAGGAATTCATGAACAAGATCCTGCGCGCCCAGGGCAGGGAAGTCCTGAAGAAGTTGGAAGCCGAAGACCGCATCGGCATCGTGCTGCTGGGCCGACCCTACCACAACGATCCCGGCATCAACCACGAAATCCTCGAGGAGTTCCAGAAGATCGGCTACCCCGTGCTGACGCTGCAAACGCTGCCTATCGACGAGGACATCATCACTCCGCTTTTCGAGGAAGACGTGAAGGCCGGGCTCATCAAGGATCCCATGGACATCAGCGATGCCTGGAAGAACAGCTACAGCGAAAACACCTCGCAGAAGATTTGGGCAGCGAAGTACACCGCTCGCCATCCCAACCTTGTCGCCCTTGAACTCTCCAGCTTCAAGTGCGGCCACGACGCCCCCATCTATACCGCCGTCGAGGAAACCGTAACCAAGTCCGGTACGCCGTACTTCTCCTTCAAGGATATCGACGAAAACAAGCCCACCGGCTCGATCAAGATTCGCGTCGAGACCATCAGCTACTTCCTGAAGCGCTACCGCGAAGATATCCTCCGCCGCAAGCTGAAGCACGCCGAACTCGATGGCATCCCCGTCGTCGCCCCGCCTCCCGAGCCGTATGAAGTCAAGACACCCGTGGGGATCAACGCCATTCGGCGCGAGGAATAGAGCCTTCGGCACTTCACTCAGAACCCGTTGACAACCGTAGAATCCTGTCTTACCATGTAAGACATGGGCGAAACCGTTACATTCCGCCTGGACTCGGAAACGGCGCGGATCCTCCGCGCACTGACACGGCGGCGCAACCGCACCAAGTCCTCGGTGATTAAGGATGCATTGCGCGATGCGTGGAAGAGCGATGCGGCCGAGTCCGAACCAAGCGCGTGGGAAGTGTACTCGCGGCTGTACCCACGACTCGAGCCGGCGCCCGCAGGTCCGAAGCGTGACCGGGCACGTAACGTCAGCCGCCTGTTGAAAGAGATGCTCCTTGCCAAGCACCGTGCAGGCACTTTGTGATTCTGGGCCATTGATTGCCCTTTTTGACGCATCGGATGCTTCTCACCAGCGCTGCCGCGTAGCTCTCCACGATTTTCGGTATCGTTTCGTGACGAGCTGGCCGGTGCTGACGGAGGCATTCCATTTTCTTGATAGGCCGGCGGCTCGATCCCTGCTCTGGGACTTCGTTTTGAGCGGCGTTGTTCGCCCGGAAGACATTCTGAAAGGCGACCTCGGAAGAATGCGTGCACTGATGGAGCAATACGCCGACCTTCCAATGGATTTTGCCGATGCGTCATTGTTGGTCCTTGCAGAACGACTTAGAGTCTCCAGGGTATTTACCTTGGACCGCCGAGGGTTTACGGTTTTTCGTCCGCGACATGCGGGATGTTTTGAGATCTTCCCCTGATGCGAGGCACTCTATGCCATTCGAGTTGGACAAGATCATGTTCGAGGTCTACAAGGAAGCCACCTACTCCGAGAAGTACCGCGTGGTTTATTTCACGGAGTTACAGGACCACAACAAGGAAGCGGAGATCAACCGCGCCATGGCCGGGGAGCATTTCTTTGACGGCTTCATCCGCGCCTACCGAAAAGATCAGGCCAAAGAAGTCATCGACAGGCTGCTCAGCCGTCTGAACGACGGCGAGTCGATCACCAAGGCGGATTTCGAAAAGGAACTGAAGCCCTTCACGCCGAATTGAGTCATTGAGCCGTCGGACGATTGATTCATTGCGTCATTGAGCTTTTGATAAACTGCGCTGAGGTAGCCAGAAAGCCAATTACTCAATGGCCCGATGGCTCAATGACCCAATGGCCCGATGGCTCAATGACTCGATGACTCAATGACTCAATCTGTCTTCAAGATTTGGTCCAGCGCATCCGCAGGCCCTGAGGCGCTCAACTCGAGGCGTGGGCCTTCCTGACGAGCATCCAGGTTCTGGATGATCGGGCTCGGTGCGGAGCCACCCGTCGCGGCCGCAAACACCGGCGCCGACTTGAGAAGGTTTAGAAGCTGGAAAAGCCCAGCGGCGGTTTCGGGCGACTTGCAGACCACGCTGATGTGCGCCGTGAAGCCGCCGTCCCAATCGATGCGATAGAGGACCGCCTGCACCGGCTGCATGAAGGCCGTCAGGTCTACGCTAGTTTTCTTGCCTCCCGCCAGCCACGGCGTGGCCACATTCGCCGCGGCCCTCCCGGTAAGGATTCCCCATTGAGGTGACGTCCCGTCGAGTTCGGATACGTAGCCTTGGAGGGCCTGGTTCGTTTCCAGGGCTGGCGCGTTACCCTCGCGGACATCCAGGAGGGCTTTCAGATCGTGCAGACGTCCGAAGGCCGCCAGCGTGGAATCGAGAAAGGTAAAAAACGTATCGTCCTGGTCGGCGCCTGAACCAAAGGCGTAGAGGTCGCAGCCGTCGTAAGATTGCACGGGCAATTGAGTCTTGCTGAAGAACTCCCTGACCTTATCGGGTTCGAAGCGTCCCACTGCCACGCCGAAACTCCCCGGCCCACTCGGGGACTCGCCGCGCCAGCCCAGCATCACCTCATCAACGTCCTTCTCGGGGTCAATACCCAACGAATGCAGGAGCTCCTGAAATCCGCGAAGCTGTTGAAAAAGAACATGTCGGCGGATTTGCGCATAATCCTGCGAAGAACGCAGCTGTGCGAAACTCAAATACGCGATCTGCTGCGTGTCAGCCGGAAAATAAGCCATCCCTGAGCGAGCCGCGTCCTGGGCGCAAACCAGCCTGGAACAGGCTAGAATTATCCCGGCGCCCCACACGGCGCGCGCCAGGTTCGACTTGGTGTGGTCACGATGTGACATGGTCTAAGTGATACGTGCTCCCTCGCACTCCCTTATAGGATGCGGAAAAACGCTGTCAAGTCTGTCATTCTAAGCGCAGATTCCATGATCCTTCGGCTCACCAGTTGGCATGAAGATGATTCCCCTCCTTGGTAAGGAGGGGTCGGGGGTGGTTGTCGTTCGCTGACCGTCCCACCCACCACCCCCAGCCCCTCCTCCCGCTGAGGAGGGGAGTCATTTTCATGGCAGCGGAGAATCTCGCTCGGTGCGCTCTGCCGTCCTGAACCAGGGCGAGATTCCTCGCTGCGCTCGGAATGACACTACTCAGCGGGTTGTCAGGGCAGTTGGTGGACCTCCGTTGCCACCTGCACTCCGGCCGGCACGGTCCAACTCTCGACCCCGAAGGTCGTAGTGCTCTGATCGTAGAAAAGCAATCCCTTGACCAAGAGGAAATGACTGCCCGGGTTATTAAGTGCTGACAAATTAGCAAGTCCGGAATAAACAGTTTGCTGATTAACCAAGGTCGTAATCGGCGCGTTCTGAAACAGAGGGGAGCAGGGAACCAACGTGAAGCCTCCGTCCACGCCATCACTGGCGATCGAGACAGGGGTGCTGGGGTTCGTGGACAGGTTTCCCAGAATCGATTGAAGCCCCAGGAACACCGCGCCCGCCGTGGCACTGGAGGCTGTGGCCGACCCGCCGGGCAGCGTGCCATGGACCACCACTCGCTGACCCACAGCGAGACTGTTAGGGCCATACGAGAAGTCGGCAAAATCCGCCCCCTGCGCGCTGATCCCGAAAGTCGTCGATGAAGGAGAGATATTAACCGTTATGAGGGAGAAAACAGGCACCCGGCTGCTTACATCGGGATTTTCCTGCTGCACCAGCATGGTGAATTGCGTGGCGCCACCGGCCGGCGGCGCCACGGCGCTGATCAGGCCAACAAACGCCGCTTCGCCGCTGGCCGCGTCCTCTTGGGCCTCTGCTACCACGCTGTTCGCGACGATGTTCGCGTTCGCGTCGAGGACGGCGGTCATTTCAACGAAGGTCCCGGGAGTCAGCCCGCTGAGGCCGGAGACCCCTGTGAAGCTAGTGGAGCTGTTGACGTTGGCGGTGAAGGTTTGGGAATTTGGGCTCGAGATCGTGAAGCTTCCGGTGAATGACGGATTCGTTGCACTTGTAGTCACACTTTGGACGAGCCCGCTCAAGTCGTCGAACTGGGCATAACCTGTGCTTCCCGACGCCGAGACTGGGGTGGCGGTGAAAGTCGGGGTCGCCGTGAAGAGGCCGCCGGCACCGGCGGTAATGGAGTTGAGCAGGTTGAAATCCAACTGCAAGGCGAGGCTGCCGCCGCTTGCGATGGTGATTGCCGGGTTGAGAGGCAGACTTACGGTTAGGGTTGAGATAGCAGGGGCGACGGTTTTGATTGAGGGAGGGCTGGTGGACGTATCCATGTACGTCAACTGCGGGTTGGCGAGAGTTATTCCCAACGAACTGTAAGTCCCTGAAGGAACGGTGGATAGATTGAGCATGGTGGTCAAATCCATCAGGGAAGCAAAATCCACGGTCACTTGCGTGCCACTGGAAAGCACCGAGACCGGGCTCGAACCCGATTGCGGCGTCAACGTCAGGCCGGTGATCGTGAGCGTGAAAGAAAGCACGCCGCAGAAGGGAGTGTCTCCACCGAATATCGCAAGCGATCCCGGGGCAGGCGTGATGGGTGCCGTGGTCCCGTGGCCGCGCGGACCGCTGCAACCGCTCTCGAGTAACAGGCCAGTGGCCGCGACCAATGCCATCGCCAGCATATATCTTTTCACCGTAACTTACCTCCCGATAAGGAGCTACCGCCTGCGGTGACCGCGCCGTTGTGTAGCCGACTCGTCGTCACGGTCTCGGGCTCGCCTTGCGAGTCGCCAGTTTCGGTTGGTTTGCCCTAATTATGCTCCTTTGCGGGCTCAATCTCTGATAATTCGAGCCCAAAAAGCGCGAAATTTGCAACCTTCAAAAAAGTGATGTCCTTTGTTTTCAGCTACTCCTTAGCTTCGTTTCCACTATTTTTCATCTTTTGTAGGGTGCGGCATTCTTCGCCTGCCGTGCCATTTGGTTGCTCGTCGGGCAACGGCAGATTGGGGGCTCGACTGCGACAAATTGTCTCCAACAAGACCACAATTATAGGCTATCACTGGTTCATAGGGTTGTCAAGTGGAAAGTGTGAAAAGACGAAACAACTCACGCCAAGGCGCAACGGCGCAAAGACACGCCGAGCAGATTTCGTCGCTTCTCCTTGCGAACTCGCGGACTCTGCGGTTTTTGTGTGAAACCGGGTTGTCGGTCAAAGAGTTGACTTGCAGACCGGCGCACGCAGCAGCCTGGCAGGGGCACGCCTTGGCTCGCCCTAAGATGTTCGTGAGTGCTTGTCGGGGTATTAGGGCCCGCGCGGGGCTCCAGAGCCTTGATTTCCTTGTATCTCTATGGTATGTTGGCTCATCAAATGTTACTGATGTGAGGTAATTCACAAAGGAGTGTTCGATGAAAATTGAGCTTACCACCAAGGCCGTTTCCAAGGTGAAGGAGATCATGGCCCAACAGAACCCCGCTCCTGCGGGTTTGCGTGTCGCCGTAGTGGGCGGCGGATGTTCTGGCTTCTCCTATCAGATGAACTTTGAGAACCAGACCAACGGGGTGGACAAAGTTTACGAATTCGACGGCCTGAAAGTGTTTATTGACCAGGCCTCCCTGATGTACATCACCGGCACCAAGATCGACTACGTCGAATCCCTGGAGGGTGCAGGTTTTAAGTTCGAGAATCCGAACGTAAAAACCACCTGCGGCTGTGGAAGCTCTTTCAGCGCCTAGCGCGCATGTCGCAACTCGAAAATCGAAATTTGAGTGCACGTTTTTGAAATTGTGGCCACGGGGGGCTTCGAGGCACATTCTGCGATAGCTCCGATCGGATTGCCACGAAGCCGAAAGCCCATCGTCCGCCATCTTCAATCGCAAATCACCAATCACAAATCATCAATGGCATGAAAATCGCCCTCGCGCAAATCAATACGATGGTGGGGGATTTTACCGGCAATATCGAGCGCATCCTGAAGTATGCGCACTGCGCGCGAGACCGGGGCGCAGACCTGGTGGTGTTTCCCGAACTCGCCATCTGCGGATATCCGCCCCGCGACCTGGTGGAAAGGCCGGGTTTCATCCGCAAGTCGGAGTCTGAACTCGAGCGGCTGGTTGACTTGCTGCCGCCCATCCCGACGCTGGTGGGCTACGTGCGCCGCTCCCACGCGGTGCAGGGCAAAGCGGTGGCCGACGCGGCGGCTTTAATCGAGGAGGGCAGGGTAGTGGTGGATTACACGAAAATCCTGCTGCCCTTCTACGACGTCTTTGACGAATCGCGCTACTTCGAGCCCGGCAAGTTGATCGTGGTCCGGGAGTACAACGGCTTCAAGCTGGGAATCACCATCTGCGAAGACGTTTGGAACGACAAGCACTTCTGGAGGAAGCAGCGCTACGAACGAAATCCCGTCGAAGAGAGTGTCCGCGCCGGAGCCAATCTGCTGCTGAATATCGCGTCTTCGCCCTACAGTAAAGAGAAAGTCCAGTTGCGCCACGACATGCTCAAATCCATTGCGGACGCATGGCACATACCGGTAGTCTACGTGAACCAGGTGGGCGGTAACGATCAATTGGTCTTCGATGGCGGCAGCATGGCTTTCAACGCCCGCGGCGAGATCTGCGCGCGCGCCCGATCCTTCGAAGAAGACCTGGTAATCTTCGATACCTCCTGCGGTTCACCACCCCTTACTCCCCTCCTCACTGAGGAGGGGAACAAGGGGTGGTGCGGTCCGCTCGAAATCCGCCCTGCTCCTGCTTCGGAAACCGAAGGTGTGTATCAGGCCCTCAAACTGGGTGTGCATGACTACGTGATGAAGTGCGGGTTCCGGAAAGTGATCGTGGGCCTGAGCGGGGGCATTGACTCGTCACTGGTGGCCACGATCGCGGCGGACGCCCTAGGCCCCGAGAACGTCACCGGGGTAGGTATGCCGGGCCCTTATTCTTCGCCCGGAAGCGTACGCGATGCCGAAGCGCTGGCTCGCAATTTGCATATTGATTTCCAGATTATTCCCATCACTCCCATCTACGAGGCTTATCTCCGGGCGCTTGAACCTGTTTTTGCCGGAAAGCCCCGCGACGTGACGGAAGAGAATATTCAAGCACGGGTGCGCGGCAATATTCTCATGGCCCTGTCCAATAAATTCGGCTCGCTGCTTTTGAGCACCGGCAACAAATCCGAATTAGGCGCCGGCTACTGCACCCTTTACGGCGACATGGCCGGTGGCCTGGCCGTGATTGCCGATGTGCCCAAGATCATGGTTTACGAACTGGCGCGTTATGTGAATCGCGCCGGCGAACGTATTCCGCAAGCCTCTCTTGACAAGCCGCCCTCGGCGGAATTGCGTCCCAATCAGACCGACCAGGACAGCCTTCCCCCGTATGAGATTCTGGACGCTATACTCAAGGATTACATCGAAGAGGCGCTCTCCGCCGAGGAGATTGCCGAAAAACATCATTTCGATCCCGGCTTGGTAAGGAACACCATCCGCATGGTCGCCGGCGCTGAATACAAGCGCCAGCAGGCCCCTCCCACACTCAAAGTCACCGCCAAGGCCTTTGGCATGGGGCGGCGATATCCCATCGCGCAGAAATACACCGAGTGACATCTATACGCTAAAAGCGTATAATAATTTGAATGGTATTCGTCGAAAGCCCGGCGGGATCGAGGAAAACGAAACTCGAGGAGAACACGGTAATGATCAAGCGTGATCTTTATGGCGAACTGCTGGAAGGCGTGGCGGCGATGAAGAGCCACCGCGAAGGCAAGTTGACTCTGCGCAACTTCAAGGTTGAACCAGCGGAGCTCCCGAAGGTTGACGCAAAACTCGTTCGGGACACGCGCAGGAGACTGCGCTGCTCGCGAGGCGTGTTCGCCCGCCAGTTGCGCATCAACCTGAGAACCCTGGAGAAATGGGAGCAGGGCCGAGCCAAACTCAATCCTCAGGCGGCCGCGCTGGTACTCCTCGTTCGCAAATATCCCGATACCCTGGAACGGCTCGAGCAAGTCGCGGGTGGCGCCCTCAGGGCGCGTTGATGGAGTAGCAGTAGGTAGCGCATCAGACCTGTTTTCCAAGGTCTGCGGGTCTTCTCACCGACCGCACGCAAGGGCCGCGGACCTACAAAACAGGTCCGCGCTACGCTTGCTCCCACACTCAAAGTCACCGCCAAGGCTTTCGGGATGGGGCGGCGTTACCCAATCGCGCAGAGGTATAGCGAGTGACCCTGGGAATTGAATCGTTGATTCATTGGGTCATTGATTCATTGTCAGACTCACATGAACGCGGTCCTGCGCCGGGAAATGCAAGCTCGCCCGAGGGGTCGGTAGGCCCGTTTCACCCGCTTCGTAAGTTGAAGTCGTCTGTCATCCTGAGCCCCGACTTGTCGGGCTGATCAGGGCATTGGGTCCATGCTGAGCAGCGGCGCATCTCCCTGTTTGAGGATGAAGTTGGCGGCGCGTTCCTGCAGGTGCCGCATGATTTGGGAAGGGTTGGCCAGTTCCGACGGCCAGAGCAGCAGATGGCAGCCCCGCCCTGCGGGATGAGCCCGTATCCGATGATGCGGAGGCCCGGTTCGGCGCGCAGGTCCGCAAGCGTGGTGACAGGGTTCCGCTTGAACGGCTCTGAGTTAAAGACTGGGGCGCGGCGATAGGTACTCGTCGTCAGGTAATGAAGGTGATAGAGGCCGTAGCAATGGCGCTGCGGAGGCAGGGGAACATTGTACCTCAGCGCCAAGCAGCCCCTTATGTCGCAGACATCACAAAACGATGTCTGCGCCACCCCGCGAAAACAATTGGGCTTTGCGACCAGAGCAACGATGATGTGAGTGTGGGCAAAGTGGAAAGGATCGGGATTTGAACCAACTTCATGCACGTATTGTCGATTCGATGTACGCGGCTTGGTCGCCACTTTTATCCCTTTTGACTTGCGTACATCAGCTACTTGCCGGATCCGGCGGGCGTCCGGCTGATCGAGCGGATGGTTTGTTCCTCCGGCTTTACGGGGTGAATGTGCTTCCTTTCCACCTCCTTGACTTCGGCCGGGTCCGCTGTTGCGAGCCTCACCTCGCCGTTTCTGATGTGAATGCTAACCCATTGCTTGGGCCCCGGCTTGACCTCCAGCGTAAGCGCTTCCGTTTTCGCGCGTAGCTGGTCCTCATTAATCGGCATCGGCGCTAGTAACATGAATTTGCTCTTCTTCACCAAACTCTCCGTGGAGCAGACATGTGCACCCGGCGAAAGGGCGATCTCGAAATAGGTGTTATTTCGAAGTTCCGCTACCTTGGTAAGATCGCAGTAGATCTCCACCCGCAATATTTTGCCCCGAAAGTCCGAGGGCCGCAAGAAAACCACCCGCGGCATTCCGGTCGTGTCTTCTTTGCCTGAAGCTTCCACCACTTGCGCTCGAGCCGTTTGAATCGCCGCGGCAGCGGCCAGCAAGGCACAAACGAATCGCAACCGCATTGTTGTTCTCCTTGTTCGGATCACTTCCCCGCGGGAGTTTTCACGAACTGCTGGATCTCCTGCGACTTCTCCATCGCCTCGGTGGAGTTTGCAACCAAGTCGCGCGTGGCGTTCTCTAGGAGCTTTCTGTGGCTAATATTTTTTACACCGGTTCCCTTCCGCGCATCCCCTTCCACGGTCTGAGCCCACAATATCTTGCCGCTTGGGTCGGTGGCGGTCCACTCCACGAGGAGCGCCATCTTCCGTTTTTCGATTTGGGTGACGGTTCCAACGAGGGTTGCCGTGGTGGTCGCCTCCATATCGACATACCGGGGGATCAGTATAAGGTGGCCACCCGCGTCCTCCGGTTTGGGAGCAGTCTCCATCCGGATCACCCGCTGGAACGAGTTCCGGGCCGCTTCTTCCGCAGCCGGGCAAAGCAAGCGGCCCGCCTGAAAGACCTCTCCGCCAAAGGCCCAAACGCCCCTTTTTACCTCCACGGTACAAAATTCTTGGGTGAGCACTATGACGGCCGTTGCTGCCATCTGGCCGCCAGGCATGGAGGACTGTTGCGCGCCGGCTGAGCCTTCCAGCATCACCACCCCGAACAGAGCCCACAACGCCTTACGTTTCATTATTTTCCAGACCTCATTTCGATTCGAAAATTGAAATGGATGTCCTGGTCCGGCGGGCCGGCTTTGACGGGGACATCCAGGAAGACTTCCCTGACGGACTTGCCGCCCTTGCCGACTGGAACGAACACGAACCCGCCTCCCGATTTGCCTGGGGAAAACGTCTGGCTCCGTAGCTCCTTCTTCATCAGGTTCATCCTCGCGTTGGAAATCGAAGATCCAATTGACATGGCATTCAACATCCCGGCAATATTGAGGGTCTGAACTGCGAGCAGCGCCATGGCCTGTGCGGAGTCTGACGGAACCGGTCTGGGATGTTGTGGGTCCTGGCTCACCGGGGGGGAATCATCGAGTTTGCAGACGATCCGGTCACGAAGCAGGATGGCGCTCTGTGCGTTCGCATGATTCTCGATCACGACGTAGACCGGGAGAAATCCCTGCGCCAAAAGGTTGAGCCCGAAATAACGCTTTTGCGATGACCTGTCGAAGAGCGGAACCACCGCCAGGCGGATTCCCTGCTGCTCCTGGAAAGACGGATACCCGCTGGCCGCGAGGGGTTGGTAATCGGCATACTGCCCGGCGAGCGCAACGCGCAGCAGCGCCAGGATTGCCAGAGCGGTGCGTCCTAACTTAGCCCGCCCGCGTCCCATGCTCCATCCCGGATGGTTGTGTACTCTCACTGGCCCAACGCCCAGCGTGTTCGCGGTGGTCTTCATGTCGCTCGTCCCTTCCGAATGCTTTGCATTCCGATGATGCCAATCAGATCGGCGCGAAAGCACCCCAGGGCTTTACTCAGTGTGAAATGGTGATCGACATCTGTCAAGAGCTTTGCCTGCTTCCTTTTCTTGATGCGACTTGTTCCTCCCCTGTGGTTTGCTGAGTAGATTCCCGCTTTCGCGGGAATGACTACGACGTGCAACGCGCATGTCTCGCAAATGGCACCAGTAATGCAAATCTGATTAAGTAACCTCATTGTGCGGCTCAATGATAGAATCAGAACTTTGCAGGGAAAAACCTTTTGAGGTTTGGAGCAGGTCGATGAGAATCTTCCATCGAGCCCCCAAGGCGCGCGCGGTCATCCTCGCGGCCGCTCTTCTGCTTCTCACGGGGATTTGCCGCGAGGCGGAAGCCGTCACCCTGCCTCGAACTACGATCCGAGCACTGACCCTTCCCAACGGTCTCCAAGCCTGCCTTGTTGAAGACCACCAGTCGCCCGTGGTCGACGTACAAGTCTGGTATCACGTAGGCTCGAAGAATGAGGTGCCCGGCAGGACGGGTTTTGCTCACTTGTTCGAACACCTCATGTTTGACGGGACGACGAACATCGGGGCGGAGGATTTTTCTGACTACATCATTCGCGCCGGCGGTATCGACAATGCCTATACCACCGAGGACACAACCGTCTTTTGGGAGACAACCCCAAGCTCCGAGCTTCCGGTAGTACTGTGGCTCGAGGCTGACCGGATGCGCAACCTGGACATCACGGAATCTGTCTTCAACAACGAAAGGGAAGTGGTGGAAGAAGAAAGGCGCTTGAAGTTCGACAACCCGCCCTACGGCACCGTAGTGGAGACCCTCTATCAGCACGCTTATACCGTGCATCCTTACCAGCACATGACGATTGGCAGCATGCATGATCTGGACAATGCACGGATCGCGGACATACGCGATTTCTACGACACCTATTACGTACCCAACAACGCCACCTTGGTGATTGTCGGCGACCTGGATACGAACGAAACGGAATCCATGATCCAGAAGTATTTCGGCCCCCTCGCACGAGGAACGCGCCTGCCTGCTGATCACATCCAACAAGAACCGCCTCAAACCGCCAAGCGAATGGTGAAACTCGATTTGAACGTGGCTCTTCCCGCCTTTATCGAGGGTTACCATATGCCGGCCGACGGAACCCCGGATGCCTATCCCTTACGATTGACATCCAACATCCTCTCGGAAGGCGAGAGTTCTCGCATCTACCGCCGGCTGGTTTATGACAAGCAGATTGCCTTGGAGGCGGAGAGCACCGGCAACTTCACTGAAGATCCCAACCTCTTTTTTGTGTTTGCCGTCTTAAACCAGGGTCACGCGCCCGCCGAGGGGGAGGCCGAGGTCGAGGCGGAGTTGACGCGGCTGAAGACCCAGTTGGTAAGCGACGCGGAGCTCGAAAAAGCCAAGAACGAAACCCTGCGCGATTTCATTCTGAGCCGTCAGACGGTCCAAACGCGGGGCGAGGAGCTGGGCTATGCCGCCGTGGTTTTGAAGGATGCAAACCTGGTTAATACGGAACTGGCGCGATTCCTGGCGGTGACGCCGGCGGATATCCAACGCGTGGCCCAGAAGTATTTTGTGCCGGAGAACATGACGCTAGTGGAAGTCTATGCGAAGAATGCGGAAGGCGGCCAGCGAGGGAGCGGGGCAGGAGCGGAATGAACAGCCCTCTCCCCTGGGGAGAGGGTGTCCGACTCCGGCGCAGTCATCAGCCGGAGTTGGACGGGTGAGGGGTTGCTTGCTGGCACCGCATGGGGACGGCACGCCCCAGAGGGAACTAGAGCTGATGAAAAGCTTTGGCCAGACAGGAGAGCCTAGGAGAGGAAGGGACCCCTCACCCGTCCCGCGACGGCTGGTGAAAACGCCGTCGCAGTCCACCCTCTCCCCAGGGAGAGGGCTGTGTCTTCGAGTCCGACACCCGCGAGCAGCAACGAGGCGCCCGGCTCGAAAGCGTTTCCTGCCGTCCGGATTTCCGAAAACAACGATGCTGTTTCTCGCGGCTCTGCTATGCGCTGTTTCCGGATCGGCTCGTGACTTTCCCCCCGCGGCCTTGCCTCCCAAGCCGCTGGTTCTTCCTTCGCCGGAGTTGCACGTCCTTCCCAACGGCCTGAAGTTGGTCGCCGTTGAGAGAAATGCGCTTCCTCTTGTGACGCTGCGCCTGATGGTAAAATCAGGCGCGGAATCCGATCCGGCGACGCTGCCGGGGACGGCTCAACTGGTCAGCGCGGTGCTTACGGAAGGGACTTCGACGCGCACCGCCGGCCAAATCTCCGAGGCTATTGACTCGATCGGCGGGGTGGTCGACACGGGGGCCGGTTGGGATGAATCGTACATAAGTCTGAGCGTCCTGACCGACCATGAGGAGTTGGCTTTCGATCTTCTCGCTGACATGGTGATGCATTCCACCTTTGCGCCTGCGGAAGTGGATCGCAAGCGCCGGCAGACACTTTCGGGCCTCGAGGTGGTCCGCGACGATCCCGACTACGTCGCTGATACGGCCTTGAGGCGCCTTGCTTTTTCCGGCACCCCGTACGGCCACCCCGAAGACGGAACAATAGCCGCGGTACGCCGCATAACACCGGAAGACCTTCGCGCCTTCTACGCGGCCCGTTATCAACCCTCAAACGCCGTCCTTGCTATTGTCGGAGACATCCATGCCGCCGAGGCCTTTGCGCTCGCTGAAAGGTACTTTGGCGGTTGGGCCAACCAGACTCCGCCTGCCGCGCCGCCTGCCTCAACGGAGGTTGGCACGCATCGAATTCTCGCTATCGACAAACCCGACGCGGTTCAAACCGAGATCCGAATTGCGAATCTGGGAGTGCCCCGAAATGGCCCGGATTATTTGGCGCTCAGCATTGCGGACCAGATTCTGGGCGGACCCTCCGAGAACCGGCTCTTTAAGGCCCTACGCAGCCACCAAGGCCTGACCTATGGAGCTTCGAGTGAACTTCTCTCCTATCAGACGGCGGGCGTTTGGTCATTTAAGACCTTCACCCGAACTCCCGAGACGTTGAAGAGCCTGCGTTTGGCCCTCGAGCAGGTTAAGCAGATGCACGACCACCCCATCACACCCCAGGAACTCGAAACGGCCCAGGGGTACCTGATTGGCCATCTGGCATTGGATTTTGAGTCTTCGGAAGAAGTTGCCAGTCACACACTCGAGCTTTTGGTTTACAATCTGCCCCTGGACTATTGGAATCGCTTTCCGGAAAAGATCCGGGCCCTGACTACCGAGGAGGTGTGGAACGCCGCCGGCCGGCGCCTGGCGCCTGAGAACAATATCATCGTGTTGGTCGGCAACCTTTCTGGATTCGAGAAAGACTTGAAGAAACTGGGACCGGTGGAATTCGTTCCGCTGGCCAAGTTGGACTTGGGGGCGCAGTAGGCGCCGTGCCCTGAGGGCCCGTCAGCGTAGCGCTGGCCTCCAGGCCAGCATTTGCCGACCTGAAGGTCGGCGCTACGTGCAAACTGGGAAGGCGTCGAGTCCTGTGATCCTTCGCTGCGCTCGGTCGAAACCCGCGTCATTCCCGCGAAAGCGGGAATCCATTGGTTGTTGGACTGACCATGGACTCCCGCTTTCGCGGGGGTGACGAACGATCGTATCAATTCCTGTGCGAGGGCCTATGGCCCGTGACCACACATTCTGAATCTCGTCACAGCCCTGGGAGAAAACTAACCGACAATGAAAAATCTGGGCCTGTTTGCAATCGGAATCGTTGTTCTATGTGCCGTGGCAGAGGCCGTGATTCTGGTTCAGGTTCATCCTGATCCCGTGCGGCTGGGAGCCATCTTATTAAGTCTTGGCCTGGTCCTGTGCGGGTTTGTGGGATTGGCTCAGCAGAGCCTGGTGCGCTACCTGCGGCAGCGCGCGGTGGAGTCCGTATGGACCGCGGCAACCTTGCCGTTACTCCTTCTGATCCCGTACCTCGTGTACGCCATCGGAACGCGCTCGTTTTCGTTCCTGGGGGCAGGGAAGTTGCTGGCCTATATTCTAGTGCCCACTTTGGTGTTGCTTCCTGACCGCCTGCACCGCCCACCCATCATCGGGTGGCGGGACGTGGTTGCCATGCTAGCGCTCGCGCTTCCGGTCGCCGCCAATTGGTTGACGGGAATATGGACCTGGCCATTCGACCTCTACTTTTTCCGTCCTCTGTTTTGCGTGTGCGTGGGGGTGTACGCGTTTGAGGTGGTCCGCAACCTGGAAGGCGTAGGCTACCGGTTGTTATGGCGAAAACAGGACGCTGCGGACGGGGTGGCCAATTTTCTGGGATTTTGTGTATTCGGGATTCCGCTGGGATTGTTACTGCACTTCATCCATCCCCACTTCTCGAGCGCCTCGTTCGGGCAGATCCCGCTGCAATTCTTTGCCATTTACTTCACGATTGCCATTCCGGAGGAGCTGCTGTTCCGTGGAATCCTGCAAAATCTCCTGTGCCACAGCATTCGGCGAGGGCCGCGCGGCGTCTACGGACTGCTGGTCGCTTCGGTGATATTCGGGTTATCGCACCTGCATCACGCTCCGGTTCCCAACTGGCGCTACGCGATTATGGCCACTGTGGCGGGAATCTTCTACGGATACACTTTTCGAAACCGGCAGAGAATTTCCGCTTC